>JBGPJH010000045.1:0-15060 GCA_041485305.1 Vicinamibacteria bacterium
CGGAGGCGACTTCTTCATTGTCTTGAAGTCGGGCGTGGGCGTTCACTTTGTCACGAAGCCACTGCATTTTCTTGGCAAAGGACCTTCTGAAATGTCGGGGTTGTTGGCTCCAGGCCCGTGGAGGTTTCGGATCGAGGATGCGTACTTCTCCGATGGCGATGGTAACAGGCTCGATACTGTTCAACCCGGTCTCTGGCCCGTGTTACTTACGTCAATCGATCTCTCGGCCGAGCAGGAATATCGAGATGGTTTGATGACGGTCTCTTACGTCGTTCGCGAATCCGAAACGGGTATGCACCTCGCCTCGCGGATTCTTCACGGATTGATATGGCAGGCTTTAGGGGAAGACGAGCAGCCGAACTGGCGCGAGATTTACGGCAGCGCGGCCTTTCCGGTCGGCAGCGATGTCATCCGAGAGGGGATGCAGGCTGGCTTCGTAAATCAGACGGTCCAATACGCGCTCGACCAAGTTCCGCGAGAAATGCCGACGTTCCTGAAACGTGGCGAGCAATGAATCCGTGCGTAGTTCAAGCGGTGCTCACGGCAGAACTCTTCGAAAAGAGAGCCCGCCTTCGTCAATGAGGCGGGAGGCTTAGGGCTCACCGGAGACCTAACACAGGTGTGACCTATATGTGACCTACAGATCGGAAAAGTGGTCGGGGCGACTGGATTCGAACCAGCGACCCCCTGCGCCCAAGGCAGGTGCGCTACCAGGCTGCGCTACGCCCCGACTCTTCGGTGAGACCGCTGTGGCAGCTCTCGCCCTACTGCTTCTTGGCGAGCGAGCGGTAGTACTCCTCGATCGCCGTGCGGAAGCCCGCCGGCACTTCGTCCGAGCCGGACAAGGACAGTCGCTGGTCGCCGCCCTCCGCCTTCTTCCGCAAACTGAACTCGAACTTCTTCAGCTTGTCGAGCGCCGCCGCCTGCAGCGCCTGGAGGCTAGACGGATCAGTGAACGCTTGATCGGTATCGAGACTCCGTAAGTCGCGGAGCACTTGATCCAGTTCCCGAGCGTCCATTCCGGCATTCAGCAGCTGCTGCCGGAGCTGGGCGGCGTCGGCCTGCCACTCGCGCAGCTCGCGTCGATACTGCCGCACGTCGTCTGGGTTGTAGTAGCCGCCATACCAGCGGTTTCCCCAGTTACGGGCGTCGCCGCCCCAGACGCCGCCATTGGCCACGCGTCCGTCCGCGTTCGCGCCCCCCCCTTGGGTGTCGCCACCTTGCTGGCCGCCTTGCTGCCCCTGTTGGCCTTGCTGGCCTTGCTGCCCCTGTTGACCTTGTTGGCCCTGTTGGCCTTGCTGGCCCTGTTGACCTTGCTGTCCCTGCTGACTCTTTGAATTCTCCGAGCCTTTCGAGCCCTGCTGATTCTGCTGGCCGCGTTGCCCCTGCTGCGCACGATCGCGCATGCGCTGATCGAGAGACTCCATGCCCCGAACGAGGTTACGCGCCTGTTCGGTGGCCCGACCGAGCGCGTCCTGCTTCTTGGCCTGACCGAACGCCGAGGCTGCTTCCCCGATCTTCTTCTGGAGGGCGTCGAGGTTGTTCTGGATATCGGTCTCCATCGCTCGGGCGTACTCGTTGGGCTGACCCTGTAGGGTGCCCTTCGTGTAGCGAATCTTCTCTCGGACCCGCTTGTCGGTAATGCTGCCGGCCGCCTCGTCGAGCTTCCGCGCGGCGTCCTTCTGGTCGCGACGCGCGTCGTTGGCGAGCTTCTCGAGTTGGTCCTGCAGCGAGGCGACCTTTGTGTCCATCGCATCCTTGCGCTGGCCGATCGCCTGCGCCTTGCTCTGCCTCGAGCCCCCTTGCGACTGCTCGAGCCCCTGCACCTCGGAGGTCACTTGCCGCTGCTCGTTGGCCAGCTCTTCGGCCTGTCGCATCGCCTGCTGCACGTCGCGATCCGAGCGTCCGGACTGGTTGCGCTCGAGTTTTTGTTGCGCCTCGCGCAGCTTATCGAGGGCGGCGGCAGCCTGTGCGCCGCCGTCGCGCGATCCGTTGGCCGCTGCCTGCCGCATCGCGTTCGCTGCCTGTTGCAACTGCTTCGCGGCCTCGCTCAGATTCTGGCGTTGCTGCTCGCGCGTGAGCTGCTCCAGCCGCCGCGCCGCCTCTTCGGCCTCCTGCGCGAGCTGCCGCTGGCCGTCGCCGCCGCCGGACCCGGTCTGACCGGCCGCTGCGAGCCGGCGCTGGCGCTCGGCTTCCTGCTGCTGCCTCCGCGCAAGCTCCTTCAGCTTCTCGAGCAGCTCGTCCACCTTCTTGTCGCCGCTCTGCTGCTCGGCACGCTGCTGCATCTCGTACTGGTTCGCCAGCTTGTCGAGCTCCAGATCGAAGAGGTCGGCGAGGTCCTCGGCCATCTGATTTTGGCCGCCGCCGCCGCCACCACCTCCGCGCTGCGACGCGACCTGAATCTCGTACTGCTGTTCCGCATCCTGCAGCAGCTTGAGAGCGCGTTGCTCGGGGGACAGCGCCTCTTTCGCCTGCTGACCCTTCAGATTCGACTCCGCCGCCTTCATCTCGGCCGCGGCCTTGGGCAGTGCTTCCGCGATGGTCTTGAACGCGGGATCAACCACACCGAGGCGGCTGCTCATCTTGGTACTGAGCTCTTCGACCTGCTCCCGCAATTTGGCCTGCGCGAGGGTCAGGAACACCGTGTTTTCGCGGAACTTGTCGGCCTTCATCTTCGAACGGTCGCGGACGACATTGAAGGTTGCGGCCACGATCTCGCGCTGCTGCTGCGAGAGCTGCCCAACCTGATCACCGCCGCCGCCCCCGCCGCCGCCCCCCGCCGCCGACTGCGCCGGCTTGTAGTCTTTGCGGAACGGCCGGATCTGCACGAAGTAGATGTCGCTGGTCGTGGTCTGTGAACCTTGCACGCCGTTGTTGTCCGACGCCTTGGCGTAGTAGGACACGAAGTCCCCCGGCTTGAGCCCGAGCTCTTCGAGATAGAGCGTGTGGCTGGCCGTCACCTCCGCCAGCGATTTCGATCCTCCGAACAGGTTCACGGTCTTCTCTGGACCGCCATTCACCGAATAGAACATCTGAAGCTGCTTCACGCCAAAGTCATCGTCGGCGCGGAGCTCGGCAAACACTTCTTCAACGGGGCTGGCAGAGGTGTCGCGTCCAGGCTTGTTGAAGTGCACCGACGGCGGCTGATCGGCCAGCACGTCGATCGTGTACTGCGGCGATGCGTTGACCTGTTCGCCGCGGGGACCCTCGAGCTCGATCTTGTAGAACCCCTGCGCGTCGACCGTGAAGTTGCCGGTCAGCGTGCCGTCCGGCTGCCGTGTCAACGGTGCGGAGTTGTTCTCATTGAGCAGCACCTTCCCGCCGGGCGTCGCCATCGTGGGCGAGATTTTCAGACGCACTTCGGTGCCTTTGAGGGCGGCCACGTCGCCGCCCGGATCCACGGTCCTCGGCTGCAGGCCTGTGTAGGCAGGGAAGTGGTATTCGAGAACCAGCCGGTCGACGGTCGGCAGATCCTGGACGTCGACGGTGAAGGAGGACGAGCGGACGCCGTTCGACTCGACGTAGTACTCGGCCGACTTCTCGACGTGGAAGAGGATGCCTTCGAACGTCGAGGGGTCGGTTGAGGAGGGCACGAGGGGCATGCGCTCGAACCGGCCCTCAGACCCGGTGCGAAACATCACGTTCGCGTCCTTGGCCGTGAACCCCAACAGCTTGGCCTTGACGTTCTGATCCGCGCCGCGCGGGATCTTCGCGTTGCCCGGCGTCACTTCGATCTTGTACGGGCTTGCGGCCTCCGCGCTTCTCGAGATGATGAGAAGCGCCGACATGCCGTGCCTCAAGAACGCCGGACCGAGCGCGATGATCAGCGCGGCGGCCACCGCGACGCCGGCAAGCGTGTACAGCTGGCGGCGGAGGCCGGAGCGCTCGACCGTCAGGCCGTTCTCGATGGCGCGGCACTTCTCGATCGCCTGGTCGACCAGCCGCTCGACCAGCTTCGGAGAAGGCCCGAGCTCGGACGGCTCCGCGAGCGAAGGGCTATCCACTGCGCTCAGAATCGCCGCCTCGAGCGTCGGATCGGATTCTTCGAGATACAAGGCGACTTGACTGTCGGTGACCCGGCGCCGCAACGGCACGATCAGGCCAACGCCGACGAGCGCTGCAAATACGAGCAACGCCAGGATGCGGAAGGTCGTGATGGCGGCGGGGCTGAACCGGAGCGCCTCGAGGCTCGAGGCGGACAGCAGGAGCGCGGTCAGGGTTCCCGCAACGACGATGACGGCACCCCGCAGTGCCAGCTTCAGGCGCCAGCGGTTGCGAACGCGGCGGATGACGTCTACGAGTTCCGCTCGTCGGTCGGAACCACTTGATTCGTAGGCCATTGTGGGCCCTCCTCCCACTGCTTTCTTCAGAGGATACACCCTTTTCCTGCCGCCCGGGGGCGCTATCCAGGCGCCACACGAGCGCTCAGGCCAGGTCATCCACGCGCGGGCGTCTCGAAGCTCCGGCTCACGCCGAGTGACTGCTCCGCGGGTTACAAAAAGCGCTCGTGGCGCGACAGGCGGTTGGCGACGATGGTTTCGGCGGCCAGCAGCAGCACCCCTCCGATGAGGAGATACCACCAGATGCTCTGGCGCCGCTCCGATTCGTCGGGTGTCAACTCGGCGGGCCGCTCTCTGGACGCGGTCGTCTGGGAGGCGCGGCCGGTCACCGCGGCGACCAGTTCGCGCGGGTCGAGCGGTGCCAGGTCCGATTCCGCCGGGTCCAGGTTCACGGCGATGCGATCGGGCCGCCCGGCGCCGGCCGTGGCGGGCCGAATCTCGTACACGCCGTGCTCGTTGAGCTCCAGCAAGCCGGGCTCGCTCGCAGCCACGCGGGTTCGGAGACCCGACGGCGACACGATCACCCGGTCGGCCCGGCTCTTCAGTCGGGCCGACAAATCGACGACCGCGCCCACGGTCGACCAGGCGGACGACTGCTCGTACTGCGACAGGTAGCGCGCGAGCTGATGCACGAGCGGCAGGTAGACCGGCTTGAGCGCCAGGTCGGTCCAGGAATCGTCGAGGGTCGTCGTGAACGCGACGACGCGTCCGGTGCCGACTCGTTTTTCGGCTGCAGCAACGGCGCCATCGTCGTACCGCGCCAGCACGCGGTCGTCGGCGCCCGGTTCGAGCGCGCGATATCGCTGCACCCGTGCGGCAGAGAAGTCGCCGCTGCGTGGAGCCTTGAAGACCTCGAACACGGGGTGGCTGTAGTCGCGAAATCCGATCGTGCCACCACGTCCTTCGGCGCGATCCACGATCGCGCCCAGATGCCCCGGCAGCAGGTCCGCTTCGCTGGCTGGCCAGACACTGTGGTTTCCGAACGCCACCAGCAGTCCACCGCCGCGCTGGACGAATTGCCGCAACGCGCCGCCCGCCAATCCCGGCGGCAGTGGGGCGTCGTTGAGCACCACGGCGGATCGCTTATCGAGCATCGGCGGCGTGACGCGTCCAGCCGGAACGGTCTCGGTCTGAAACGGCGGCGTGGTGCCGATCGCCAGTGCCTTCGACAGGTAGAAGCTCGAGTTGCGATCCGCACCGCTGTCGATCACCAGTACCGAGACCGACTGGCTCGGCGTCAGCACGAAGTCGAACGAGTTGTCGGCCGCAAACCGATCGGACCCCGCCTTGACGATTCCGTGGACCGTCGGCTCGGCCAGCGTGAAGGGCGCGAAGCTCGCCGACGCCGTACTGTTGGGTCCGATGTTCACCGATTGCGTCTCGAGCTGATGCCCTTCCACCTCGAGCGAAACGGGGATGCCGCTTGCCGGCTCCGTGCTCTTGTTCGCGACACCAGCCGTCACGGTGATGCGTTCCTGATTCGAGAACGTCGACCGCGCGAACGTCACCGACGGCACGGCGATGTTCGCCGCGTTGTCGGACGCGACCGACACCGGCGTCAGCGTCAAGCCCTCGCCGAAGTGGACGTCTTCGGCGCCCGTCCAACCCGACTTCTGGAAGTCGGAAATCAAGACCGCCTCGCGGCGCTGCAGGCTGGACCGCGCGAGGATGCTTTCGGCCAGCTTCAGTGCCGGACCGAACCGGGTCGCGCCGGAGGTCGGCTTCGCGGCGTTGAGCGACGCCTCCAGTCGTCCGCGGTCGGACGTCGCTCGAATGCTCTCTTCCGCGTTCCGGCTGAACAGCACGAGCGTGGCCTTGTCGCCCGCTCCGAGCGAGGTGATGACCTTGCGGGCTTCGTCGCGCGCGCGCTGCCAGTAGTCGCCGTAGCTCATGCTCGCCGACTGATCGAGCAAGATGACGACCTCGCGCGTTCCGCCTGACGCCACGGCGGCGGCTGCCGCACCCTTCGTGAAGAACGGACGGGCAAACGCAGCGACGATCAAGGCGATGGCGGCGGCCCGCATCGCCAGCAGGTACCAGTGGCGAATCCGGCGGCGCCTGACCGACTGGTAGGGAATCCGTTGCACGAACATCAGCGACGGGAACTCGACGACCCGCTTGCGCTCGCGTTGAATCAGGTGCACGAGGATCGGGATGGCGATCGCGCCGAGGCCAACGAAGAAGAGCGGGGCCAGAAACGACATCTCTTATCGGACCCTCATGAGTTTCTCGCGACTCGAGAGATAACTGAAGAGGGCGCGGTCGAGTGGCTCGGACGTGTTGATGAGCGCGTAGTCGATGCGCTGCTCGGAGAAGCGCGTGCTGAGCGCGGCGATGTGTTCCTGGATGAGCGCCCGGTACTGGGCCCGGAACGATTCCGGCACGACCGGCACCTGCTCGCCGGTCTCGAGATCCTCGAAGCTCGATGCGTCCTGGTACTCGAAGCTGATCTCCTGCGGATCGAGGACGTGGAACACAATCAGGTCGTTGCCGAGGAATTTCAGCGGCTTGATCGCCTCGAGGACCGCTTCGGGCTCGTCGTAGAAGTCAGAGATCAGGAGGAGAATGCCCCGGCGCTTGAAATGTTCCGCCATCTTCTGGAGCGGCGCACTCAGATGACCCGGCCGCTCGGCTTTTGCCTGGTCGAGCGTGTGCAGCACCATCTCGAAATGCTTCGCCGAGGGCGGCACATGCGAGACGATGTCTTCGTCGAAGGTGAGGATGCCGACGCGGTCGCGCTGGCGGTGGGCCAGATAGCCGAGGCATGCGCCCAGAAACGATCCGTACTCGAGCTTCGACACCCCGCGGCTCGCGAAGCGCATCGATCGCGAGACGTCGAACAGAATCGTGAAGTTCGTGTTGGTGTCGGCTTCGTATTGCTTGACGTAGTAGCGATCGGTCCGCGCGTACACCCGCCAGTCGACGCGCCGAATGTCGTCGCCGGGCACGTAGCCGCGATGTTCCGCGAAGTCGATGGACGCGCCAAAGAACGGGGCGCGGTGCATCCCGTTGATGAGGCCGTCGACGACCGTGCGGGCAAGGAGCTCCAGGTTGCCGACGCGCGCGAGGATCTTCGGATCCACGAATCGCGCGCCCGGAATCGTGCCGCGCTGATCATGCGCCATGTCTTGACCGTCTGCGATTACATGCCCGAGGCAGGCACCGGCACCCGCCCCAGCAATTCGTCGATGATCGAGTCGGTCGACACGCCCTCCGACTCTGCCCGGAAGTTGACGAGCACGCGGTGTCGCATCACCGGGTGCGCCAACGATCGGATGTCATCGAAGGTGACGTGGTAGCGGCCGCTCGTCAACGCCTTTGCCTTCGCGCCGAGGATCAGGTACTGGGCGGCCCGCACGCTCGCGCCGAACGCCACCCATTTCTTGACCGACTCGGGCGCGTCCTTGGCTCCCGGCCGGCTCGTCCGAACGAGCGACAGGGCGTAGCGGAACATGGCGTCCGCTACGGGCACTCGCCGGACCAGGCGCTGGAACGCAACCAGATCGTCTCCGCTCATCGGACGCGTGAAATGCGGGTCGATAATCGCGGTCGTTGTCCGTACGACCTCCAACTCCTCTTCTTCCGGCGGGTGCTCGATGATGATGTGGAACATGAAGCGATCGAGCTGGGCCTCTGGCAGCGGGTACGTGCCTTCGAGCTCGATCGGGTTCTGCGTGGCGAAGACGTAGAACGGCTCCTCGAGCTCGTATGTGCGCCCCTGAATCGTCACACGGTGTTCCTGCATGGCTTCGAGGAGCGCCGCCTGCGTCTTGGGCGGCGTGCGGTTGATTTCGTCGGCCAGCACGATGTTGCTGAAGATCGGTCCCGGCGCGAACACCATCTGCCGCCGCCCGGTCGAGGTGTCTTCCTGGATGATGTCGGTGCCGGTGATGTCGGAGGGCATCAGGTCGGGCGTGAACTGGATGCGCGTGAACTTCAGGTCGAGGACCTGCGCCAGCGTCTGGACGAGCAGGGTCTTGGCCAGACCCGGGACGCCGACGATCAGGCTGTTGCCACCGACGAAGAGCGTCTGGAGCACGAGCTCCATGACCTCGTGCTGGCCGATGATCCGCTTGTGCAGCTCTGCGAGGACCTGCTTGCGGCCGCTGTTCATCTTGTCGGCAAGGGCGATGTCGTCGGGCGATTCCAGGTCCATCGTGTTGGGCGTCATCGTGTTGTCCTCGTTGTCTTCCGGGGGCTCAATGCGTCATCCCGTAGATGACGTAGTTGACCCCGAGCTTGTAGGCCTCGTTCGTGTCGCTGACCGGCGCGAAGCCCGTGTCCGAGAATTCCCAGTACTCCGAGATGTCGTTGTTGTAATTCGCGATTGCGATCAAGCGTTTCTTCGGGTCGTTGTCCTCGAACATGCCGTAGAAGATCGGCCAGTAGCCGCGGTTGTAGGGCGGCGGAAACTTCTCGGGCGACGGGATTTCGAAGAACGCATGGAAGATCGGGTGGGTGCCATCGAGCACGACCCATCGTCCTTCGGGCAGCACGTGGCTCATCTGCGCCGCAAAATATCCCCAGCCACCCCGATTCTCGGCGAAGTCGTCGAAGATGACGAACCCGCCCTTCTGGAGATACGCGCGAAAGCTCGCGGCCTCGGCCTCGGTCAAGGTCCAGAACCCCGGCTCCGCCATGTAGGCGACCGGATGTCGGAACAGCTGGGGGTCGTCGAGCGCCATGATGTTGGTCTCCTCGATGTGAGGGGCCAACAGGGTGACCTCGTTCATGATTTGCATGAAGTGGCGTTCGCCGGTGGGGTAGTCGTGCGACCAGGGAATCCGCTGCATCGCGTACTGAACCGGCGGGCCGTAGCGCAAACGCACGAACGTGAACTTGCCGTCATAGGGGGTATTGGGGCGCACCGGCTCGGCGTAGCCGAACCTCCGCCCCTGTGCTACCACGGTCGCCGTGCCCGCCAACAGGACCATCGCGACGATCGCCTGTTTCATTTCTTGCCTTCGGCGTCCCGGATCGCCTTGGTCTTGAGCGCCAGCTGCGTGAGCAGGCGTTCCAGCTCCTGGTCGTACCGCGCCGGATCCATGCCGTCTTTTCGCAGTCGCAGCTCGGTGACCTGGCGCTCGAGCGCGTCGCGCTCTTCGAGGAGGGCCCGAAGGGCGGGGGCCGCCGCTTGGGCGGCTGCAGTCCGCGAACGCTCGGGCGCGAGAAACTGGGTGGCCGCCAGCTTGCCCTGACTGCCGTCCTCGAGCGTCGCGTGCTCGGTAAGGATGTGCCCTCCCTTCTCGTACGCGGTCTTGACCTTCGCCGCGGCGTAGTCGAAAGCTTCGAGCACCGAGACGCGCCCGTTGCGGTCGCGATCGGCGCTCTCGCTGCCGAACGCCTCGACGAAGTACTCGGCGAAGCGGGGCTCGTTGCGCTCGCCCCCTGTCTTGGTGGCGGTCACGATGGTCCGGGCCGGACCGGCGAGTGGTTCGAGAAACGCGCCGCTCGCGCTGGCCGTGTTCGCGAACACGATCTTCTGGGTCGGGAACTTTTCGAGCAGCTTCGCATAGTCGGCCGCGGTCAGATCGGGACCGGGCAGGTTGAAAACGCCCAGGTGTCCGTCGAAGCTGCCGTGCCCAATCAGCAGCACGAAAATCTCGTCGTTCGCCTTTGCCCGCGCCGCCAGGTCGGCAAACGCCTTCGCAACGTTCTCGCGCGTGGCGCGTGCCCGCATCCGCCCCGGATCCTTGTCCGGGTTCTCGCCGAGGTACGTGACGTTCGGATCGGGAATGCCGAGCTTCTTCCCGGCGTCGAGGACCGCAGTCGCCCACTTGTGAAACTGGTTGGCGTGCTCTTCGTCGCCCCCGACCCCGACCACGACGAGCAGGTGCGTGTCCTGGGCGAGCGCCACAGGCGTCAGGCCGACCGAGAGCAGCAGGCCCAGCACGGCGATTCGTACGAGCTTGCCGGCGTTGAGCGAAGCCGTACGACGCAGTCGCGCGCGCGCACGATCGCCAGGACCGCCGTCGCTTCGCAAGAGCCGGCCCCCGTCGCGGCGGGCGATCATGCGAATCCCCTCTGGCGGCGGTATCCCCATTCTGCGCCGATCAATGTCAGCAGCAGGATCAGCACAATCGGCATGTCCCAGAGATCGCGTTCCTCGACAACCGTCACGCCCCGCCCGCTGTACCCAATTGCCTCCGGAAGCGCCGACGCCGTCGCCGGCGTGAAGAAGCGACCTCCGGTTTCTTCGGCGAGGCGCTTGAGCAGGGTCGATCGCATACCGGCGTCGAAGTATTCGCTGTCGCCGGCCGAGACGCGCGCGTGCATCACGCTGGTGCCCAGCTCCTTCTGAGCGCGCACAGCCGTGGCTTTCAGCTCGTACATGCCGGGTTCGTCGGGTGCGAATGTGCCCCGATACTCGCCGTCGCGGGTGACCGTCCATTCGAGCGGCACGGTGCTGGTCTTGCCCGACGGCGAGGTGACTTGTGCCACCACCTGGGCGTCGTTGACCTCGCCAAACGCCGCGTCGACCACCTCCGCCGTCAACTTCAACGGTTCGCCGGGCTCCGCGCGGTCCACCGACGTCGTGAGCATGACGGGATCGGGCACGCCGTCGACGAGCCAGCGGACCAGGCGGCGCCAGAACGTCGCGTGCGTCAAATCGCTGACCGGGACCTTTGCGTCCATCTTCCAGACCCAGGAATCCTGGATCGGGAAGGCCAGCGATTTGCCCCGTCCATACCGCTGGTGCGCGAGCACGACCTGCTCTTGGCGGTTGTTCGTCGTGCCGGTCAGGAGAACCGTGGCGCCCGGTTTGACGAGCCGCACGGGATTCACCGTGCTGACCGTCGGCATGTCGTCCCACTTGACGCTCGACGCCTTCTCGTTTTCCGCCAGCTGGGTGACCGGATACGTGACGCCGACCCGCGTCGGTCGCACGGACAACGGCGAAAAGAACGGGCCTGACTGGCCGCGCGGACCGCCGCCGTCGAACTGGACGGGAAGCACTTCGGCGACCGGCGTACCGGCCCAGCCGCCCTCCGCGAACGACCGGCGGCCGCCGAGCATCAGCAGCCCGCCGCCGCGCTTGCTGACGAAATCGGCCAGCATGCGAAGCTGTTCGGGCGAGAACGCCGCCGCCTCGACGCTGCCGAGGATGAGCGCGCGGTACGCAAACAGCTCCTCGCGCGTCTTGGGAAACCCGCCGGCGACCTCGTCGGGGCTGCCGACGCCCAGGCGCAGATACTTGTCTTCGGCGGTGCGCTGCAGAATCGTGACCCCGAGGTTCTTGTCGTCGTCGACGGCGCGGCGGATGAACTTCATCTCAGACCGCGGCTCGCCCTCGTAATACAGGACCCGCTCCACGCGGTCGACGACTTCGACGAGCGCGTCGCGCGCATTGTTCTGGGTCACCTGCTCGCCCGCCTGAGGTTCGATGCGGAAGCGGAACAGGCGCGCTCCCGCATCCGCCGCCGTGAAGTTGACCCTTACGGTCGTCGACTGTCCATCAGAGGGCAGCGTCACGTTCTGCGAGCTGACGATGCGCTCGCCGTCTTCGACGTGAAGGGGCACGCTCGCGCCGGGGTACCCCGTCTGCGAGATCACGACGTCGACGGCCAGCGATGTGCCCTTCAGGATCGACCGGGGCGTCTCGACGCGGGTCACTTGGATGTCGTGCGCGAAGTGCTCCTGCCCGACCCCGACGGGAAAGACAGGAATAGAGCGCGCCTTCAGGCTCGCCAGCGGCTCGTCCAGGGAGGCATCAGACGTGTCCGCGCCGTCGGTGACCATGACGAGTCCGGCCAGGGGAAGGCCCGCCAGCTCGTCGCGTGCTCGCTCGAGCGCCTGGCCCAGATGTGTCGCCGTGCCCTCGTACTTCAAGTCGCCGGCATTGGAAAGTCGATCGGCAGACGATGAGAAGCGGAAGAACCGGAGGACGAAACGCTGCGAGAGGGCGTTCAACAGAGGACTGTCGGGCTGGCCCAGCTGCTGCTGCACGAAGTCGGTCCGCGGTTGGCCCTCGCCGCGGTCCGCGATGGTCATGCTGCGCGAATCGTCTATCAGGATTCCGAGAAAGTTCTGCTGGGGAACGGCCGCTTTGAGAATGAGCGACGGTCGGAACAGGCAGAACAGCAGCAGGAAAACGACCCCCAGACGCAACGCCACGAGCACGGCGCGATCGCGCGCTCGGCCGTCAGTCACCATGCCGCGGTAGGTGATGAGCGCCGCCAGCGCCACAACGGCAAGCACGGCCAGCGCGGCGAACGTCGTCCGAGAGGCGGCGAACGCGAAGTCGCCTTGCTCGAAGACCAGCGCCGGATACTTGAACAGGAACTTGAACAACCAATTCATGACAACGCTCACCCGACGCCATTCTACCGGAGGCCGACAGGCGCCTGCATGACCACTTTTCGTGCCGCCGAAAACCGCGCGGTCCGGGGCCCCGGCTTCTCCAGCCGTCGCCGCCGCCCGAGAATCGTGAGATTATCGACCGGCCGCCACGCTACCGCGACCTCTCCACCGTGAAGCTACTTGTTGCCACGACGAATCCGGGAAAGCTTCGCGAAATCGGGGAGCTGCTCGCCGGGCTGCCTCTCGAGCTGGTGACGTTCGACAACTATCCGACCATCGAGCCGCCCGAAGAAGCCGGGACTTCGTTCGCCGAAAACGCCCGAACGAAAGCCCTGCACTATGCCGCCCTCACCGGCTGCCCGACACTTGCCGAAGATTCCGGCCTTGAAGTCGACGCGCTTGGCGGCGCGCCCGGAGTCCAGTCCTCGAGGTTCGGCGGCCCCGGGAGCTCGTACCCTCGCAAATTCAAGCTCCTCTACGACGCGCTCCGTGCCGTCGGGTCGATCGACGGTCCCGCACGGTTTGTGTGCGCTCTCGCCGTCGCTGAAGGCGACCGGATCGTCTTCGAAGCGCGCGGCACCGTTGAAGGGCGCATCGCACCGGAGCCGAAGGGGACCGGAGGCTTTGGCTACGATCCCATCTTCTTTTACCCGCCCTTCGGGTGCACGTTGGCCGAAGCCGGCGACAGAAAGTTGTCGGTGAGCCACCGCGCCTCGGCGTTTCGCCAACTGAGAGCGTTTCTCCAAAGTCGCGGCGAGAGTCCCAGATGATCACATTCATGGGCCCCATGGTTCGTCACCTCGCCGGACTCTGGGCGATCAGGTGGCCGACGATGGCCCGCTGCTTGCTGATGAGCTGTCGAATGCCGTGATCGGCCAGATCGAGCAGCGCGTCCAACGCATCCCGTCGGAACGGCAGACCTTCCGCGGTCCCCTGTACCTCGATGAACCGGCCGTCGCCGGTCTTCACGACGTTCATGTCGACCTCGGCCCTCGAGTCGTCGTCGTAGGCGAGATCGAGGAGCGGCTCCCCGTCCACGATGCCGACGCTCGTCGCGGCCACGTAATCGGTCAGCGGAATCGTCCGAAGCACGTCTCGCTCTCGCAGCTTCTCGAACGACAGCGCAAGGGCGACGAACGCGCCGGTGATCGACGCGGTGCGGGTGCCCCCGTCGGCCTGGATGACGTCGCAGTCGATCCAGATGGTGCGTTCGCCGAGGGCCGCCAGATTGGTGACCGAACGGAGCGACCGTCCGATCAGGCGCTGGATTTCCTGCGTACGCCCGCCGACTTTTCCGGTGCTCGCTTCGCGCGTCATGCGCGTGCTCGTCGCGCGCGGCAGCATGCCGTACTCGGCCGTCACCCATCCTTTGCCTGTGTTCCTGAGAAAGGGGGGCACGCGGTCTTCTACGCTCGCAGTGCAGATGACCCTGGTGCGGCCGGCTTCGATGAAGACCGAGCCTTCGGCGTGCGGTAAGTAGTTCGGGACGAGCGTCGTGTCGCGAAGCTCGTTTGGCGCGCGGCGATCTGAACGCATGATGTGAGTTTACTGGACCCAGCTGGGGTTCCGCAGGAGCGGCCGGCGCAGGTCGACGTGTCCGGCCAAGGTCTCGACCTCCTTGCCCTCCACCAGCACCTGAACGGCCGAGATGGCCGGCATGTTCGCGGTTAACGCGTGGACCAAGGTGTACACCGTCAGGAGCTCGTCGAGCGAGCCTCCCCCGTGACCGGACGATACCTCGGCGCTCAAATCGACGAACGCCTCGCCCGCGCTGGTGACGAACAGCGCCCGAAGCCTCGTGCCCAGGGGGACGGCCGACACGAGCGGCTCGGCGACCGGCGCCAGCTGCGCGTTCACGAGTTCCTTCGCCTGATCGACCGGGCGTTCCGCGTACCGAACGTCGCGCTCCACCGAGGTGAGCTTCCTCCCGTCGTCGGCCACGTAGAACAGCCTCGCCTTGATTGTCCGAACCTCGGGTGGGGCCAGCGTGGCGGCGGCCGGCGTCGCCGCGGGACGGGCGGGTGTGCCGCTCCGTCGGGGCAGGCCGACAAAGAGCAGCCAGGAGAGGACCACTGCCGCGGCGGCGAGCCCGCCAGCCATGCCCGCGCCCTTCACCTTCATCGGGCACTTCCTTCCGAAGCGACAGCGAGATCGAAGAACTTCGAAATCGCGTCGACGACCGCCTCCACGAGGGCGTTCTGGAAGTCGGTCCCGGTAAGCAGCCGTTCCTGGTCGGCGCTCGTCAGGTATCCCATCTCGACGAGCACTGCTGGCATGTTGGCCGACTTCAACACGCGGAGCGGGGCGCGTTCCACCGGGCGGGGCGCAAGCGGCACACGACCTTGAAACTGCTGCGCCAGCAGGGTGGCCATCCGTTCGGAGGGCTCGCTGTAGCGAATCTGGGCCAGATTCCATGGCA
>JBGPJH010000046.1:0-14947 GCA_041485305.1 Vicinamibacteria bacterium
GAGGTTGTCGCCCTTCCGCTTGCCTCCGAAAAAGTCCGACGAGGCGTTGCCGGTGCCCCAATAGATCAAATTTAGCTCGGGATCGTAGGAACCGGTGAGCCACGGCGCGCCGCCGCCGTACATCCAGCTGTCGCCTTCCCACGTCTCATGTCCCTTTTCGCCGGGGCCGGGCACGACGTTGAAGCGCCAGACCTGCTTGCCGGTCTTGCCGTCGAACGCGACCAGATGGCCGCGATGAGCGGAGTCGCCCCCGGTCGACCCGACAACGACCAGATCGTTGACGACCAGCGGGGCGCCAGTGATGCGGCACCCGTATTTGTTGGTGTCTTCCACGTTGGTGCGCCAGAGCTCTTTGCCGTTTGTGGCATCCAGCGCGACAACGAAGTTGTCCTGGGTACCGAAATACACGTGCCCCTGACCAAGTCCAACGCCGCGATTGGTGGGCGCCGCAGCCCGACCGGTCGCCGAAGCCTGCGTGCTGACCTGCCGCGGTTCGTAGAAGTAGTGCCACAGGGCGCGGCCATTCGACGCGTCGAGCGCGAAGACGCGGTTGCCTGAGCCAATCAGGTACATGACACCGTCGGCCACGAGCGGGGTACTCTGCAGGCCGTTGTCGGTCACGCCGGTCTGAAACGCCCACGCCGCCGCTAGCTTGCGCACGTTGGACGTGTTGATTTGGTCGAGCGGACTGTACCGCAGCGACCGATAGGTGCCACCGTAGATCAGCCAGTTCTCCGGCTCCCGGTCGGCGGCGCGAAGGCGCTCGGACGTCACTTCACGTGTCGCGGTCGACACCCCTGCGACCAACCCGACGGCCAAGAGGCAGACAGCCACTCCTCGTACGTGAAACACGCGGCGCGAACTAGACTTCGGCATACACAACTCCTCAATATGTGAAGGCTACTATAGCGTGGAAATTCGGACTGGCAATATGATCGGTAGCAGGCATGGACGCGCTCTTTCTCGATAGGTTGGCCTCGCTGTTGCGCCCCGAGGCGCTGCTGCGCGACCCGAGCGAGCTGCTGACGTACGAATCTGATGCGCTGGTGCATCTCCGCGCGACGCCTGGCGCCGTGGTCCTGCCCTCGTCGGCCGCCGACATCCAGGCCGTTGTCCGGCTCTGCCACGAGCGTGGCGTGCCGTTCGTCGCACGGGGCCACGGCACCGGACTCTCCGGCGGCGCCCTGCCCCACCCCGACGGCGTGCTGATCGTGCTGTCCCGGATGAACCGGATTCTCGACGTGGATATCCCCAACCTGCGCGTCACGGTCGAGCCCGGGGTGACGAATCTCGAGATCACGAAGCGCGTGGCGCCGTTTGGATGCTATTACGCCCCCGACCCGTCCAGTCAGATCGTGTGCTCGATCGGGGGCAACATCGCCGAGAACTCCGGGGGCGCGCACTGTCTGAAGTATGGCTTCACCGTCCACCATGTGCTGGGTGTTGAGGCGGTGCTTCCGAGCGGCGAGCTCGTCCAGTTCGGGGGCCCGACGCTCGATCCGCCCGGCCTCGACCTGCTCGGGGTCCTCGTCGGGTCGGAGGGGACGCTGGCCGTTGTGACGAAGGCCACGCTCCGTCTGCTGCGCCGCCCCGCGGCGGTGCTGACGCTGCTCGCCGGTTTCGATTCCATCGACGAGGCGGGCGAAGCCGTGTCGGCCATCATCGCGCACGGGATCGTGCCCGCGGCGATCGAGATGATGGATCGGCTGACGATTCAGGCCGCCGAGGCCGCCGTGCACCCACACTTCCCGGACACCGAGGCGATCTTGATCGTCGAGCTCGACGGCCCCCAGGCCGAGGTTGACGAGCGGTTCGCGACTGTGGAGTCGGTGTGTCGCCAGTCGGGTGCCACGACCATGGACATCGCGCGCGACGCGGGCGAGCGAGATCGCATCTGGAAGGGCCGCAAGGCGGCGTTTGCCGCCATGGGCCGCGTATCGCCCAGCTACTACGTGCAGGACGGCGTGGTGCCCAGAACCAAGCTGCCCCACGTGCTGCGGCAGATTCGCGAGCTGGAGGCGCGATCGGGGCTGCGGATTGGCAACGTCTTTCACGCAGGGGATGGCAATCTGCATCCGCTGATCTGTTACGACGAGGCGATTCCCGGTCAAGCTGCGCATGCCGAAGTCGTCGCTGCCGAAATCCTCCAGTACTGCATCGATGCCGGCGGCGCGATTACGGGCGAGCACGGCGTGGGTGCCGACAAGAAGGCCTACATGCCGAAGATGTTCGCGGCCGCCGACCTTGACGCGATGCAGCTGGTGCGGTGCGCGTTCGATCCGACCGGCATCTGCAACCCGGGGAAGGTCTTCCCGACGCCTCGTCTTTGCGGTGAGGTACCGGGGCCGTATCGGCAGCATCCCGTCGAGCGGGCGGGCCTCGCGGAGCGCTTCTGATGCCGACGCTGCTCGAACCCACGGATCCGCTGACGGCGGCCTCCATGCTGGCGCAAGCGGGTCGCGAGGGGCGGTCGGTCCGCCCGCGAGGGTCCGGCACCAAGCTGGCGTGGGGAGCCGATCCGACCCGCCCCGCGACGCACTTGTCGACCCGGCAGCTCGCGACCCCGATCCAGCACTACGCCGGCGACCTTGTCGCGACGATCCCGGCCGGGGCCACCCTCGCCGATGCCAACGCAGTGCTCGGGCGCGAGCGCCAGTGGCTGCCGCTCGATCCACCTCGCGCCGACCTTGCGACGATTGGAGGCATCGTGGCCACCAACGACAGCGGACCGCGGCGTCACCACTACGGCTCCGCCCGGGACCTCATCATCGGCGTCGAGTTCGCGCTGGCCGATGGGCGCGTGGCGAAGGCGGGAGGGCGCGTGGTCAAGAACGTGGCGGGCTACGATCTCGCCCGGCTGCTGTGCGGATCGTTCGGCAGCCTCGCCCTGATTACGTCTGCGACGTTCAAGCTCGCGCCGATCGCGCCATTTTCGATCACGGTGGCTGCGCGTCCACGCGACGCGCAGCATGCGCACGACCTCGCGCTCGCCGTGGCCGCGGCACCGCTGGCGCCGTCGGCGGTGGACATCGAAGCGCCCTCACCTCAGCTCCTCGTTCGGTTCGAGACGACCGAGCGCGCCGCCAGGCAGCAGGCGGACGTGGCGCGCCGGCTACTCGATGAGGCCGGAGCACCCTCTCGCGTCTGTGTGAACGACGAGGAGGCCGAGCTGTGGCGACGGCATGAGCGCCACATTTTTCGTGGCGGTGGCATGCTTGTCAAGCTGACCGTGCTGCCGACCGATGTGGCCGGAGTGCTGGTGGAGCTGGACCGAGACCGTCCACCCGGTAACGTTGAATGGACCGCCGTTGGGCGTGGAGCCCTGGGTGTGCTGTTGATCAGCCTTGAAGGCAACGCCAGCGCGCTCGTGGACATCGTGTCGCATCTCAGGAGCCACGTCTCGCCTCGGGGCGGCAGTCTCGTCGTGCTCGAAGCCCCCGACGAGGTGCTGGCTCGTGTCGACACATGGGGTCATGTCGGCACCTCGTCCATCATGCGTGCCGTCAAGGCTCGATTCGACCCGGAGAATGTCTTGAGCCCGGGCTGCGGACCCGGTGGTCTATGAGCCGGCCCACTCCGTTTGCTTCGCTTGTGCCGCTCTTGCCGCTCATGGACAAATGCGTCCACTGCGGCTTCTGCCTGGCGACCTGCCCGAGCTACCTGCTCCTCGGCAAGGAAATGGATTCGCCTCGAGGCCGAATCTACTCGCTGAAAGCCGGCGTCGCCGATCGCGTCCGCCTGGGGCCGGCAATGGTCGAACACTTCGACACCTGCCTGGGCTGCATGGCGTGCGAAACGGCCTGCCCTTCCGGCGTCCACTACGCGCCGCTCATCGAGGCGGCTCGCGCGGCGATCGAGGAGCACCACCGGCGGCCGATGCACGAGCGATGGTTCCGCCGGCTCCTGTTTTCTGTGCTGCCATTTCCCTCGCGCTTACGGGTGCTGGTGTTCCCGCTGGCGATGGTCACTGCGCTCCGCCGGCGACCCGCCCTTCTCTCGCGCTTGCCGAGCCGCCTCCGCGGCCTGGTCGAGCTGGCGCCAGCCGTCAGTTTTTCGGAGGCGATGAAGGAGACACCGGAGCGCACGGCCGCGTCAGGCCCGGCGCGCTTGCGTGTGGGTCTCCTCACCGGCTGTGTGCAGCGCGCGTATTTCGGCGGCGTGAATCGGGCGACGGCGCGTGTGCTGTCGGCCGAGGGTTGCGAGGTGCTGGCACCGCGCAGCCAGGGCTGCTGCGGCGCGCTCTCGCTGCACGCCGGCGAAAAGAAGGACGCGCAACGGTTTGCGCGCGCCCTCATCGAGGCGTTCGAGCGTTTGCACGTCGACGTCGTCGCCGTCAACGCCGCCGGCTGTGGATCGACGATGAAGGAGTACGGACACCTCCTGCAAGACGATCCGGCGTGGTCCGATCGCGCCCGGACGTTTGCGGCCAAGGTTCGCGACGTGACCGAGATTCTGGCTGGCCTCGAACCTCGCGCCGTCCGGCAGCCGATGACCCTGCGCGTCGCCTATCACGATGCATGTCATCTGGCGCACGCGCAGGGTGTGCGCCGCGAGCCTCGCGAGCTGCTGCAGTCCATTCCGGGCGTCAGCATCGTGCCAATCGCGGACAGCGAGATCTGCTGCGGTAGCGCCGGGATCTTCAATCTCGTCCAGCCGGACATGGCCGCCGAGCTCGGACGTCGCAAAGCCTCGAACATTCACGATGCCACGCCGGACGTCGTGGTGACGACCAACCCCGGATGCATCCTTCAAATCCGGGCCGCAGCGCGCGATCGGGGGGACGAGTATAAGGTGCTCCACATCGTTGAGCTGCTCGACGCATCCCTCACGGGAGACCGGCCGCCGGAGCAGCCCTCGGCGTGACCCGCGGCGGTGCAGTCGTGGCCCGCCCCAAACGCTTGTACGTCGGGCCCTAGTGCTGTTAAAATGCCCTTACTCGCGTGAAGACGCGTAACTCGTTCCTGCTCAGGTTGTTCAAGCTGGTTCTCGGGGCGACCGCCCTCTTCGCGCTCGCGCCGTACGCCTGGGGACCGGTCTACCTCTTTCCGGAACCCCGGCCGTTCACCGGTAGCCACCTCTTGAACCCATACGCCGCGTTGGGCGGCGTGTGGCAGCGCGCGAACTTCCACGCCCACGGACGAGCTTGGTACGGCGTCACCAGCGGCCGGCAGCCTGACGACGAGATCGCGCGGCGATACCGGGAGCTGGGCTACACGGTGCCCGGCATCTCCGACTACCAGCGCATCGCGGCGCAACACGGCGTCTCGACGCTTCCGATCTACGAGCACGGCTACAACATCGGCAAGCATCATCAGCTCGCGATCGGAGCGCACGCCGTCGAATGGTTCGATTTCCCGCTGTGGCAGTCGACGAGCCATCAGCAGTTCGTCATCGATCGCGTCAAGCGCAAAGCCGACCTCGTGGCCCTCGCGCACCCCGGGACGCGGGGCTCGTACACGGCGGAGGAGCTGCAACAGCTCACGGGCTACGACCTGATCGAGATCGTGAACGGTCCCTTCGCGGCCGACGACGTCTGGGACGCGGCGTTGTCGACCGGTCACGCGGTCTGGGCTGTCGCCGACGACGACACGCACGACCTGACCGATCCGCGGCGGACGGGGGTCGGCTGGAACATGATCGATGCCGCGTCACCTTCGACCGGCGACATCGTAGCCGCCCTGAAGAACGGTCGATCGTACGCGGTACTCCGCACCGGCGCTCTCGATTCGTCGCACGTGACCGCGCTCGCAGGAGTCCGCGTCCGGGACGGGCAGATGACCGTGACCTGCGCCGGGGCGCCGTCGACGTTTTCGTTCATCGGCCAGAACGGAGCCGTGCGTCAGACCGTCAAGGACGCGACGGTCGCGACGTACACATTCACCAGGGCCGACACCTACATTCGAACGGTCATCGAGTCTCCTCAGACGGTCATGTATTTGAACCCGGTCATCCGATACGACGGCGTCAGCATCGCGGCGCCGGTCGCTACCATCGACGCCGCCGACACGTGGCTGCTCCGCGGATCGTCCGGGCTTGCCTGCGCCCTGCTGGCCCTCGCACTCGCGCGCCGGCGCAGGCCGGTGCTGCGGGCCACGCCGCGTCCGATCCTGGCCGACATCAAGCGGAATACCGCTTGACGGACGGCGCCAGGCGCCTCGCGAGCTGCGCAACCGTGGCGGCGTGGCTGGCCGTCGGCCCGCCCACGAGCAAGGCTTTGGCCCAGGCACCCCGCGCGCCTGGTGGTTCGGCTGACACCCCGCTCGTTTCGACTTACAACGAAGACATGTTGCGCGACCTGCCAATCAGCAGCCTGTACGGGATCGCTGAGACGCTCGAGCCGTCGGCGATTTCCGATCGGTTTACCGGTGGAGGGCTGTCGACGGGACAGCCGACCCGACTTGGTGGGTTCTTCGGATCGTGGACCCAGACGCTGTTCCAAATTGACGGGGTCAGCATCACCGACCCGAGCGGAAGTGGCACGCCGCTGCTGTTTCCCGAGCTCGCATGGTGGCAGCGCGTGCGGGCGACGACAGGCATGATGCCAGCCGATGCGAACGCCACAGGTCTGGCCATCGACCTGCAGCCCAGGGCGCCAACCGAACGCTGGGTTCGGATGATCGATGGATCGACTTCTCACTTCGCCCTGGCCCCCACGAAGCCCGGCGCAGGCCTCCCGGCGCTCGCCAGACTCGACGGCTGGGACCGAGCGACGGCGATGGCTAGCGGACCCCTGATCGGTCGACGACTGGGCGCGGTGCTCGGCGCATCGTGGACACACGCGGCGGAGTTTCGCCGCGCGGAGCTCAACCCCGGTGACGGGCACGCCGGCTCGGTATTTTCCCACTTCGTGCTGACGCCGAACGGGGGTGACCAGATCCGGACGGTCGGCTTGCTCCAGCGCGCCAAATACCCCTTCGATCAGCGCACGCTGTTCAGCCAGCCGGACGCCGCGACGACTGATACCTCGGGCCATCTTCAAGCGGTCTGGGAGCACCGGCACGCAGACAGAGCATTGTGGCGGGCCTACGCCAGCTATTCGAGGCGGCAGCGGACACCCGACTACGATGCCAGGTCGGGCGCGGTGCTGGAGCGGCTTGTGGACGGGCCCGTTGGCCAGCTGGCTTTCGTCTCGCGTGAAACCCTCGCATCCTGGTCGCTCGGCGCAAGCTCCGGTCCGCTCGAACGCACGCTCGCCGGAGGTTCCCATGCGATCACCGCAGGAGCCAACGCCACAGGTGGACACAGCGCTCGGTCGTCTTTCTTTTCGGGAACCGTCGGCGAGCTGGTGCATGGGACGCCAGCCCGTCTGTGGCTGTTTCAAAGCCCCGCCGCTAGGTCGGCACGGGACGATCTCGTGCTCGCCGCCTGGATTGCGGACCGTGTAGACATCTCACCCCACTTGCGCGTCGAGGCTGGTGTCCGGGCCGAGTCGGCAACCGGGTCGGCAGATGGTGCGGTCCAAGGTGTCGCCTGGCGGTCGTGGCTCCCCCGCGCAAGCGCGCGCTGGAGGTTCAATCGGTTGCAGATGGTGGCATTTGGTGGCTACGCGCGGGCGACGGACCGCCTGGCCCTCGACTATCTCGCGTTCGGTGACCCGGGAGCTCCGACCGCAGACGTCTACCGGTGGAACAGCGCGTCCGGGGCGCCGTTGTCGCTTGCGGCGCGCGGACCACTCGTCGCTCGCGTGGGCCCCGGCACAGGTGGAAGCCCGACGTTCAGCACCGTCGATACGAATCTCGCAGCGCCGACGTCGGACGAATTCGTCGTCGGCTTCGAGACGCACCCCCGATCAAACATCCTCGTTCGCGTGACCGGTGTGGCCCGGCGCGTGCACAATCTGTTGGCGCTTACGGACGTCGGCGCTCCGACGGCGACAGCCTACTCGCGCTTTGCCGTTCCGGATCCAGGGAGCGACGTCCTGAACCCAGCGGACGATCGCCTTGTGCCGGTCTACGATCGACTATCGGACTCGTTCGGTCGCGATCGCTACGTTCTGACGAACCAGACCTCAGAGCACGCGACGTACGAGGCGCTTGAGATTTCCCTGCGGTTTCAGACTGCCCGATTCGTCCTGTTTGGCGGCGGGACCGCGGGCATCGCCGAGGGGCCGGCTAGCAGCCGCGGATTCGGTCCGATCGAGAACGATCAAACGCTCGTCGGCGAGCTGTGGTCCGACCCCAACGCCGCGACGCTCGCGCGCGGGAGGCTCTTCACAGACCGCGCCTTCACCGGAAAGCTCGCCGCCCTCGTCAGGCTGCCCTCCGACGTGCGGCTCGGGCTGATCGCCCGCTACCAGGACGGTCAGCCGTTCGCGCGCATGCTGGTCTTTCCCGCGCTGAATCAGGGTGCCGATGCTGTCCGCGCGTTCGCGAACGGGGATTCGCGTTTCTTGTTCGTGGGGACGCTCGACGCACGCGTCCAGAAGCGTTTCGCGCTCGGCGCGAGGACGTTCGAGGCCGTCTTCGACGCTTACAACCTGCTCAACCTATCGAATGGAGTCGAGGAAGACGTCGCCGCTGGACCGAACGTTCGGACTGGCACGGCCGTCCAGCCGCCCCGCTCGCTGCACATCGGCGTGCGACTGTCGTTCTGAGGCGCACACGCCGTCTCCTACGCCAACGCCTGACGCGATTCCCACCACGCTTCGAACTCTTTGAACGCGCGACCCAGGCGCACCGGCTCGGCCAGCCTGCCGCTCACGACTTCGGCCGTCTTGTAGCCGTTGCCGGTAACGCATACGACGACGGACTCGTCGGGGTGAATGACCCCACGCTGCACGAGGTCGATGGTCGCAGCGAGTGTCGTACCTCCCGCCGGCTCGGTGAAAATACCCTCGGTTTCCGCCAGCAGCCGAATCGCGTCGACGATCTGCTCATCGCTGACGGCGGATCCCGTGCCGCCCGTGGCCCGAACCGTCTGAATAACCTGGTACCCGTCGGCAGGATTGCCGATGGCGATCGATTTCGCAATCGTGTCAGGCTTGACCGGTTCGGGATAGTCGAGCCCGGCTTCGATTGCACGCACGACCGGCGCGCAGCCGGCCGCTTGTGCCGCGTGCACGCGGGGCAAGTCGCCGTCGACGAGCCCGATTTGAGCGAGCTCGCGGAATCCCCGCACGATGCGCGGCAGGAGCGTGCCCCCAGCCACCGGCGAGACCAGATGCTGTGGATACCGCCAGCCCAGCTGCTCCACCACCTCGAAGCCGAGCGTTTTGGCTCCTTCCGCGTAGTACGACCGCAGGTTGATGTTCACGAAACCCCATTCGTAGCGGTCGGCCACCTGCGTGCACAACCGGTTCACATCGTCGTAGTTGCCGGCGATTGCCAGGATGGTCGCGCCAAAGATCGCCGATCCAAGCAGCTTCCCCGCCTCGAGGTTGTCGGGAATGAACACCGCACAGTCCATCCCGAGTCTGGCGGCATGCGCGGCGACCGAGTTGGCGAGATTGCCGGTCGAGGCGCAGGCCAGAACGTCGAATCCCAGCTCCTTCGCGCGCGTGGCCGCGACCGACACCACGCGGTCTTTGTACGACAACGTCGGATGATTCACCGAATCGTCCTTGATGTACAGCTCGCCCAGACCAAGGTGGGCCGCCAGGCGACTGCAGCGCACGAGCGGGGTGAAGCCGGAATGAAACCCGGTTTGCGGTTCTCCCTTGATGGGCAGCAGCTCGCGGTAGCGCCAGAGATTCTTCGGCCGGCTGGCAATCTCCTCGCGCGTGAGCTTCACCGACGAGTAGTCGTAAATCGGCTCCAGCGGGCCGAGGCATTTGTCACACACGTAGACGGCCTCGGCAGGACATGTCGCCTTGCACAGATGACACTGCAGTCCGATGAGCGCGCTCACCACACAGCCTCCGCGAATCTCTGCTCTGGAAGTCGATTGACGTCTGCGCGAGCGAGCGCGGGAAGAGTCGTGAGAGAGGAAGCGATCTCCCGGACGAAACGGTCGCGCGCATCGAGGCGGCCAACGTGTCTGGGTTGAACGGTGGGGAAAGAGCCGGGGCTGGCGGGCCGGGCGACGGCGGAGCCTATAGTGCAATAATCGAGAGCGGCGACGCGACACCGCGTCCGCCGGGTCCCCGGACTATTGCCGGAAGTCTGGAACGAGTTGAGCCCCACTACTGTCCTCAGGACGCCCGCTTGGCATCCCACGCGACTATAGCAGAGCGGAAAAATCAGAAGCAAGATCTTTTATCAACACATCTACATTTGTAGATATAGATGTTGGCCCCGTCAGTGTGAGAATCCGTCCTACGCCGAGCACTCACCTTCCATGACCTCCGGCGCGAACTCGCCGGTCTCGGCAAGGTCGACGAAGTCGAGCGGCACGGCGTCCTCGGCGGTGATCCGCTGCAGGTCCTTCAGTTCGCCGGCAACCTGTTCCAGATCGACGCGCTGGAAGAATGCCGGCGCGGACTCCCCATCGTGCTTCTCGCGCCGGTAGAAGGCGATCAGCCGTTCGACGACATCGGGAATCCGGCGCGCCGGAATCTTCGCGGCAGTTCGCGCGAAGGTGGCGCCGTACTCAGTCGTACCGCCGCCGACCATGACGAAATACTGGGGTACCGCGCGGCCGCCGATCCGACGGACGCTGCCTTGGAAGCCGATCGTTGCGATGTGATGCTGCCCGCATCCGTTCGGGCACCCGCTGATCTTGATGTGCGCCCCGTCAGCGGCGGCAAGAAGATCGGGCCGCGCGCGGAGATAGTCCTCGAGCAGGCGGCCCAGGCCGCGCGACTGGGTCACCGCCAGGCGGCACGACTCCGCGCCCGGGCAACTCGTCACATCGGCCACGGTCGACGCCTCGGCCAGCCCGAGGCTGGCAGCCGCCAGCCGACGATACAGCTCGCGGAGGTCGCCAACTGGCACCCAGCGGAAGACCAGGTTCTGCTCGACGGTCACCCGCACGGTGCCATCGCCGTAGGCGCGCGCCAGCTCGCCGACCACGCGCATCTGCTCGGCCGTCAGGTCGCCGAGCGGCACGGTGGCCGTTGCCATTGTGTAGCCAAACTGCTTCTGCGCCTTGACGTTGGTCGAACGCCAGCGAGCGTAGGCGTCCTCGCCGGGAAGAAACACCGGCACGAGCGTCGGGGTGATCCCAGGGCCGAGCGGCTGCATCGACGCGACACGCGACACGATCAGATTGGGAGCCGGTGCATCAGCACGGCCTGGTGGCGGCGCGGACTCGGCGGCAGACGGCTCGATCGTCAGGAGCGGCACGGCCTCTTCGCCGCGGCACCACGCCAGCTCGCGCTCGTACTCCGCGACCCACGTGTCCCAGCCAAGCGTCTTGATCATGAACTTCATGCGATTGCGCTGTTTGTGCTGGTAGTCTCCCAGCCGCTGGAACACGCGCAGGACCGCCGCGACGACCCGCAGGATTTCGGCGGCGGGCAGGAATTCGTGGATGACACCCGCCGACTTGCACATCAATGCCGTGCCACCGCCGGCGAGCACCCGGAAACCGCGTCCGCCATCCGAACCGAGCTCGGCGTGGAAGGCCAGGTCGTGGATCGCGATGGCCGCGTGGTCGTCGGGGCACCCCTCGAACGCGATCTTGAATTTTCGCGGCAGCGTCGAGCTCAGCATCTGACGCAGGAAATACCGTGTGGTGGCCTCGGCGTACGGCGTGACATCGAAGAGCTCGTCGGCGGCCACGCCGGCGTACGGACACGCCGTGATGTTGCGGACCGAGTTACCGCACGCCTCCCGCGTGGTCAGGCCGGCATCGGCCAGCACCCGCATGGCCGGCTCGACGTCGTGCAGCTTGACGAAATGGAACTGGATGTTCTGGCGGGTCGTGATGTGGCCAAATCGCCGCGAATACTTCTCGCCGACTTCGGCGAGCGCGAAGAGCTGGTCGCTCGTGATGACACCCTGCGGAACCTTGATGCGCAGCATCTGGGCGTCGGCCGTCTGCCGCTGCCCGTAGGTGCCCCGCACGAGCCTGAACGCCCGCCATTGATCGGGCGTCAGCTCGCCCCGTTCGTATTGTTCCAGCGTCCTGACGAACTCGTCGATGTCCGCCTCGCTCGCAAAGGACAGGCGCGTCCTGCCGTGTGTGTTGAGGCTTTCTATGGATGAC
The DNA here is from genome assembly GCA_041485305.1 of Vicinamibacteria bacterium. Lineage (GTDB taxonomy): Bacteria > Acidobacteriota > Vicinamibacteria > Vicinamibacterales > CAVVIG01 > JBGPJH01. The sequence goes on from JBGPJH010000046.1 coordinate 12,088, forward strand.
ATGGTTTGTGCTCTCTCTTGCTCCCCTAGCCCAACCCCTCTGCCTGAATCGCCTCCACGGGAAGATCGGTCAACGCCAGCGCGGCGACCTCCCCGACGACGATGAGCGATGGCCCGTCGTCCTCGAACAACGCGCCGCCCCGAGCCAGCTCGTGAACCGTTCCGCGCCAGACGTGTTGGTGCGGCAGCGACCCACTCGACACGATTGCCGCCGGCGTCGCCGGCCGCCACCCGCGGTCGAGCATCAGCGACGCAAGCTCGGCGCGCCGGCCGCCCCCCATCAGGATGACGATGGTCACACCGTTGGGTCGAAGATCGGCGACCACGTTCCGAAACACCTGCAGGTCGTGCCCGCTGACCAGCAGGCACGCCGACGCGAGGCCTCGGTGCGTGACCGGGATCCCGGCTAGTGCGGGCGCGGCCAGCGCGCTCGTCACGCCCGGCACGACGTCGAAGGGGACGCCCGCAGCCTGAAGCGCCTGCGCTTCCTCACCGCCGCGGCCGAACACGAACGGATCGCCCCCCTTCAGCCGCACGACCGACCGGCCGCGCCGGGCAGCCCGAATCATGACGGTATGAATCTCCTGCTGGGCGAGTGCATGGCGTCCCGCGCGCTTGCCGACAAAGAAGCACTGCGCGCGCTTGGCCAGCGCCACCACGCGCTCATCGACCAGCGCGTCGTAGAGGACCAGATCCGCCTTCCGCAGGCACGCAAGCGCCCGCCGGGTGAGAAGCGCCGGATCCCCCGGGCCAGCGCCGACGAGCCACACATGACCCATCAGTGCCACGCATCCTCCTGCTGGTACAACTGGTTTAGCGCCCGCAGCAGCAGCGGGCGGCGGTCGCGCATCGGGACGCCGTCGCGCCGCCACCCCGCGCGGGCTTCGCGCGCCACCGCCAACCACGCGCCGAGGTCGTGCGGCAGCACGGCGTCGAGCGCTTCGCGCACGAGCGAAGTCAGTCCCGGAGCGTCGCCGCTCGTCGAAATGGCAATCGTCACGCCCTCGCGCCGCACGACGCCGCTGAGGAAGGCGCTCGCGTTCTCCGGGTCGTCGACCGCGTTCACAAACAGCCGTCGCGAGGCAGCCGCCTCCGCCACCGCCCGGTTGACCTCCTTCGTCGCCGCGGCCACCACCAGCCACGCGCCGTCGAGATCGGACGGCAAGAACTCCCGCATCAGAATCGTGGCGCGGGTGTTCGTCATCTCCGGGTCCACATCAGGCGCCACAACGACGACGTCGGCGTCGGCGGCCAGAAGCTGCCTCAGCTTTGACGCAGCCACGCTGCCCCCGCCGACGAGCAGCACGCGGCGCTTCCCCAGGTTGACGAAGACCGGCAGAAGTTCAGCCATATCACGATATCTCCGGTCGGCGGCCCGCACGAGAACAAAAAAAGCCCGGGAAGCCTTGGACCTCCCGGGCCGTCTCGTTCAGGACCTTGAATCAAACTAGCGAATGGTGCCCGACGGTTGCGAACCTGGACGACCGGCGCGGGAGCTATTGGTAGGCGTGCAACAGCGACAACGACAGGCGCAGTACCAGGCAGGCACGTCTTAACTAGTACTCTCTTCGGGGCTTCCGGTCAAGTCGCGGGCCCTCTGGTCGCTGGCCGCCGGTCGGGGCCGCTTTTCCCGTTAGACTGGCGGTGTGCGTGGCTTCCGGCCCGGGACTGTAGCGACGCTGTTCGTCTTTGTTTGCGCTCACGCGGCCAGCGCCCAACGCCTGCCCACCACCGTCGTGCCGGACCACTACGACCTGGCTTTCGATGTGGATCTGGCCCACGCCAAGTTCGGCGGCACGGAAACCGTGCGAGTGCGCCTCGCGCAGCCCTCGCGGCGGATCGTGCTGCACGCCGTGGATCTCGAGTTTCACGACGTGGCCATCGCATCCGACGGCGCCGTTCAGAAGGCGTCAGTCACCCTGGACGGCTCGACCGAAACGGCCGCGCTCACAGTCGCTCGCGAACTCCCCGCGGGCGCTGCCGAGATTCGGGTGCGGTACAGCGGGCGGCTCAACGACAAGCTGCGGGGTTTCTATTTGAGCCGGGCGAACGGCCGGCGCTACGGCATCACCCAGTTCGAGGCGACCGACGCCCGCCGCGCGTTCCCCGCGTTCGACGAGCCCGCCTACAAGGCCACCTTCACCCTCGCGCTCACCATCGATCGGCGCGACGGTGCGATCTCGAACGGCCGCCTGTTGTCGGACACGCCAGGACCCGGCGCCGGCCGGCACACGCTCAGGTTCTCCGAAACGCCGGTGATGTCGACGTATCTGGTGGCGATGGCGGTCGGCGACTTCCGGTGCCTGACCGGCGAGGCAGACCGCATCCCGATTCGTGTCTGCGCGACGCCAGACAAGAAGGAGCTGGGTCGCGTCGCGCTCGACGCCGCCAGGCGGATTCTCTCCTTCTACGACCGCTACTTCTCGATCGCGTATCCGTTCGGGAAGCTGGACCTGGTCGCGGTTCCCGATTTCGCCGCCGGCGGGATGGAAAATACGGCCGCCATCTTTTTTCGGGAGGCCGATCTCGTGACGGACCCGCGGACGGCGTCGGTCTCGAACCTGAAGCGGATCTGGTCCATGGTCGCGCACGAAATCGCCCACCAGTGGTTCGGCGACCTGGTGACGATGCGCTGGTGGGACGACCTGTGGTTGAACGAAGGGTTCGCGACCTGGATGGAAAAGCGGCCGCTGGCCGATGCCAAGCCAGAATGGCACATGGAGGTCGACGAGGCCGCCGAAACCGAAGTAGCCATCAACGGCGATTCGCTCGCCACGACCCGCGCCCTTCGTGCAAACCCCGAAACGCCGGCCGAGATCGAGGAGGCGTTTGACTCGATCGCGTACGAGAAGGGCGCGGCC
>JBGPJH010000047.1:0-14677 GCA_041485305.1 Vicinamibacteria bacterium
CAGCAGTCGCGGCCGTTGGGAGAACAGTTCGCTAGTGGTCGACACTACCGACTTCGCCGACAAAGCCCACGACTGGTGGGCAACAGCCTGGCGCGCCTCGCGCGCGAGCCTGCACATGGTGGAGCGTTTCACCCGCGTGGACGCCAAAACGATCGACTACCAATTCACCATGGACGATCCGACGATGTTCAGTCGGCCGTGGACGGCGCGGTTTCCCCTGACGACCGATCAGAGGGCGCGAGGTGTCACGTCAGGACCCCTCTACGAGTACGCCTGTCACGAAGGCAACTACGCCGCCATCAACGTCCTGGCCGGAGCGCGGGCGCAGGAGAGCCGCAGGAACCGCTGATGCAGCTTGGAGCGCCTTGCAAATCTGGCTGTCGTGTCGGGCACCGATGTAGTGCCGACCTGCAGGTCCGCCCAACACGGCTGGCCTGAAGGCAGCCTGAAGGCCTGCACTACGTGGCCGAAGCAAGTAGCCAAGGCGCGTGCCTGCACTGCAGTCGCGCCAGTATTGCAGCCGGTTGGCGAGGCCGGATCAGAACTGGAACAGCCGGTTGATCTTGACGACAAACGCCCGGTTCTGAAGGAAGGGGAACCCGCGGCCGACGGTGCTGCGCTCGTCGGTGTACACGACAAACAGCTCGCTTCCCGGCTGGTACTCCCACCTGAGCCGGAGGTTGTCGCTGTAGGTACGCTCGCTGGCGTTGTACTGCAGCAGCGCGCCCGCGAACATCCGAGGCGAGAACGCGTAGTCGACGCGGCCGCGTGCGAGATGCCTTCCGAACCTGCCGGTCGGAAGATCGAGCCAGTTGAGCGAGACCCCCGGCTCGAACGACAGCCGGCGCGTCACCTCGACGCGCGCGGTGTTATAGCCAAGAGCGGTGATGGTTCCATTGTAGAAACTGCCGTGCTGCAGGGAGACCGTGCCCGACGCGCGGCGCTGGGCGCCAAGCTGATAGCTTGCGATCACGTCGGTGAACGAATAGCCCCCGGCGGGGATGGCCGCACGCGGCACGACGGCGAACGGCTGAGCGAGCAGCTCGTAGTTGACGTTGAGAGCGACGTCGACCTGGTCGCTGTTCTGGAACTCGGTGTTGAAGTGGGCCTGCTGATGCCGAGACTCCAGGGAGCCTGCACCGTTCACGATGTACTCGAGGCTTCCGCTGAAGATGAAGCGTCGCACCTGCCGGATCGAGCGGGGCCGCGGGCTGAATCTCAGCAGTCCAAGGGTGCGTCGGAAATCGTCGCGGCGGAGGAACCCCACCTCCGGGTTGAAATGGTCTCCGACGGCCAGGTGCTCGAGCTGCGCGCCGTATCGATCGCCGGCGTACTCGAACCGGGCCTGGTAGCTCAGATCGTCGCCCTTCAGTCCCGGCGTCTCGGTGCGAGCCAGATAGCCCGAGAGGTTCACATCCTGATAGAACGAGAAAGCGGCGTCGGCACCATAAAGGCTGTTGGCTCCCTTCCCGACTGTCGACACCGAACGGTTCGTGAACAATCCACCGACACTGCTGCGGCGCAGGATATCGCGCTTCACCCGAACAACCGTGAAGTCCGAGGGCCGGGTGCCCGACGTCGCGTCCTCGCCCGTCCGGATGTTGAGCACGCCGAGGCCGACTTTGCCGACCTTTCCCGTGAGCCGCCCGCCGACATCGATGGGCACGACCCGGCTTCCGTTCAGCCCGATTCGGCGGCTGAAGAACATGATCGGCGTGTTCTCGTTCGAGGCGGCGCCCGTGGTGAGCACGCTACCGGTTTTCGCGAAATCGAAGAGGCCGCGCCCCTCGAGGAAGAAGTCCCGCTTCTCGGGAAAGAGCAGGCTGAAGCGCGTCAGGTTTATCTGCTGCTCGTCGACTTCCACCTGGGCGAAGTCGGTGTTGTAGGTGAAGTCCGCCGTCAGGCTCGACGAGACGCCGAACTTTGCGTCCAACCCGACGTCGCCGTCCAAGTTGTTCGGAGCGGCTCGATCCAGCGAGCGGTCCACCGTCGATCGCGAGATCCCGTACGGTTTCAGCTCGATATTCTTGCTCGCCGGCGGTACGTCGAGGCCCACGAGCGTGCCGGCCGCCGAGATCCGGAAGATCCCCGCCGGCCCGTTCGAAGCCCCGCCGCCGGAAGGTGGCACCGCGGTGAGATAGACCCATTCGTTCTTCCGTCGGATGGCACGCCGGAACTGGATGCCCCACACGGGCGACGGATCGTCGCGATAGCGCAGCGCGCGAAACGGGATGGCCATTTCCACCGTCCAGCCGCCTTCGAAGCGCCCCGTTTTAACCTCCCACACGGCATTCCAGTCGCTGGACGGGTTGGCTTCATCGGTAATCGTTCCATCGGCTATCGCGCCGAGCGGGTTGGTGTAGAACTGGAACCCGTTCCGTCGATCGTGGAACGTATCGAGCAGCAGGCCAAACTGGTCGTTCTGTCGCAGCTGGCTCGTATCCCTGCGCAGTTCATTGGCAACCCACTCCGACTCGGGCGCCGAATCCCAGCACCGTGCGCTGATATAGAGCGTGGTGCGGTCGAACAGGACCCACGCTTCGGTCTTCTCGGTTGCGGGCTCCCCTGGCTTGGGAAGCATCTGGATGAAATCGCCGAAGGGGAGCACCGTTCTGTAGACGTCTTCGTCCAGCTTGCCGTCGATGCGGAGGGGCGTCTCGATCCGGACGGCCCGGATGGTTGCGTGTCCCGTCCCGTCCCGGGCGATGACGGCCGGCGCAATTGGCGCCGGTGGACCGTCTGCGGCGGGCGGATCCGCGCGGCTGCTGGCGTTCTGATCTCTGCCCGGCGCTGCCTCGGTTGCAGACCGCGGCTTGCTGGGGCTTGAGCTTCCACGCCGCGCCAGGCCCCGGGGCGCCGCCAACACGGTGACATGTCGGGTGCGCGAGTTCGTCCCGACGGGGCCAAAGGCACCGTTCGAGAACAGCAGCGCGGCGGAAAGGAAGAAGGGCAATGGCAGACGGGCGCGAAGGCAGGCGACCCGAAACCTCAATCGTAACCCAAGTAGCGCCCCGCTTCACCGTCCGACGGCCAGACCATGAAGCGGGGTTTTTCAGTCATACTCCTTCTCCATTGCCGGCCGGGCTGGCAGAATCCGCAAACAGCCCGTCGTTGTGGTGAATCTTCGGTAGCGTGCCTTGGGCGCCTGTCCGGTCGGCGCAACGGGGTTTCTTCGCTGGAGGGATCTAATGAGACGAGTAGTGTTGCTCGGCGTGTTGGTTGGGATCAGCGCCCTGTCGCTGACGCTCGCAGCGCAGCGAGGCGGTGCACCCCAGGATCAGCCCAAGGTCGTGCAGGTCGACAAGATCAAAGACAACCTGTACGTCCTGAAGGGCGGTGGCGGCAACACCGCGGTGTTCGTCATGGCGAACGGTGTGGCCGTCGTCGACACGAAGCTGCCAGGGTGGGGGCCGCCGGTGCTCGACAAGATCAAGACGATCACCAACAAGCCCATCACGACGATCATCAACACCCATACGCACGGCGATCACACGAGCGGTCAGATGGAGTTCATGGGCGTGACGGCGGAGGTCGTCACCCAGGAGAACACCAAAGTGAACATGGCGAAGCTCGATCCGTACAAGAAGCCCGAGAACGCAAAGTGGATGCCGAAGCGGACCTTCAACGACAAGATGACGCTCATGTCGGGCAGCGACCGGATCGACTTGTACTACTTCGGCCGGGGACACACCAACGGCGATGCGTGGGTCGTGTTCCCGGCGCTCGGCGTCGCGCACGCCGGCGACCTGTTCGCGGGCAAGCAGGTGCCCCTCGTCGACTACATGAACGGCGGCAGCGGCGTGGCCTACCCCGACACCCTGTCGAAGGCGTACAGCGGAATCAAGAACGTCGACACGATCGTCACAGGCCACAGCGATACGACGATGAAGTGGGACGACCTGAAGGAGTACGCCGACTTCAACAAGGAGTTTCTGGCCTGGGTTCGGAACGAACAGAAGGGCGGGAAATCGGCAGAGCAGGCTGCTGGCGAATACAAGGTGCCTGAGAAGTTCAAAGGCTACACGGCAAACCTGCCCCCGTTTTTCGGTGGCATGAAAGGGTACATCCAGGGCATTTACGACGAGCTCAAGAAGTAGGGACGCCGCCCTCGGTGCGACACCGGACCTTCATTGCTGACTGTTAGCTGACGTAGGATGTGACGTTCATGAAAACGCTGGCCCTCACCGTGACGATGTTGGGCGGTCTGCTGTTGCAGGCGCCTGCGCGGGTCCCGATTGACTTGTCGAAAATTGGCCCGCAGGTCGGCCAGCGTGTCCCCGATTTCAGCCTGGCGGATCAGACCGGCAAGACACGGACGCTCGAGTCCATCATGGGGCCCAAAGGCGCCATGCTCGTCTTCTACCGGTCGGCCGATTGGTGACCGTACTGCAAGACGCAGCTCGTGGAGCTGCAAGGTCGTCTGAAGGATCTGACTGACAAAGGGCTCGGCGTCGCGGCGATCAGCTACGACGGTCCGGAGATTCTGGTCGACTTCAGTCGCCGCCGGGAGATTGCGTTTCCCCTCTTGTCGGACAAGGGGTCGGCCACCATCAAGGCGTTCGGCCTCCTGAACACGGCGGCCGAGGAAGCCGTTGGTCCCAACCGCGACGATCCGGCTGTCGCCGCAGACGTCCATACGTTCGTGGCTGGTGCGGGAATTCCGGCCGACCCCGCGCGCGTGGGCATGGCCTTCCCGGGCACCTTTATCCTGGATCGGCAGGGTCGGGTGACGTCGCGATTCTTCGAGAACCTCTATATCGAGCGTAACACCGTCTCGAGCATCATGTTGCGGCTCGGCGGCAAGACCAACCCGGTGGAGGGGACAAAAATCTCGACCCCCCACCTCGATATCACGACATATCCAAGCGATCCATCCGTCGCGCCCGGCAACCGCTTTACGCTGGCGTTCGACGTCCAACCCCATCGAGACATTCACGTGTACGCGCCAGGGGCATCGAGTTACCGCGTCGTGTCGGTCAACCTCGCGACCCAGCCTTTCGTTCGCGCGCTGCCGATGACGTACGCGGCTTCCGAGATCTACTTCTTCAAGCCGCTGAAGGAGCGCGTGCCGGTGTATCGCAGGCCGTTCACGCTGCTGCAGGAGGTGATTCTTGAAGGCACGCCGCAGGCTCAGGCGGCGCTCCGTGGCAAAGACTCCGTGACGCTGACGGGCACGCTCGACTATCAGGCCTGCGACGACAAGGTCTGTTTCAACCCCGTCTCGGTTCCGCTCTCGTGGACCCTGACCTTGCGTTCACTTGTGTTCGAACGACCTGGTCGCCCGCGCTAGAGGATCTCTCGCTGATCGCTGAGAACGAGCGCGGCGTCCGTCTCGCACACACAGCGCGAGGCGGACGCCGGCGACGGACTACTGAATCAAGTTCGTGATTCCGAACGCGTCCAGGACCGTAGCCAAGTCTCCCCAGACGATCCGTTGCGCGTCGGTGACGTCGCCCCAGACGATGCGGTCGCCCCACACGATGCGCTGGGTTGCGACATCGAAGTAGCCGAGCAGGCTGTCGCCCCAGACGATGCGGTCGCCCCAGACGATCCGGTCGGTCCAAACCAGGCTGTCGCCCCAGATGATGCGGTCGCCCCAGACGATGCGATCGCCCCAGACGATCCGGAGGCCCCACGCGGGGTCGTTGGAGTAGATCTGGTTGCCCCAGATGATGCGGTCGCCCCAGACGATGCGGGCCGCCCAAGATAGCGCCGTGCCGTCGATGATGCTGTATTCATCGACCGCGCCCGTCAACCACCACCCGCCGACGGGGACGCCCGGGTCGAGTCGCGACGCAAGCCTGATGGCACCGTCACCGTTGACGCCCCCGGCTCCCTGCGTCAGCGTGTCGGCGTCCACGGGCAGGGCCGTGTACTGCAGGATGGCTTTGACCGCGTTGGGCGTGAGCGATGGTGCGTCGCGGAAACTGTCCCTGCTGGCCTCCACCATCAACGCCACGACGCCGCTGGTAACGGCAGCGGCCATGCTCGTCCCGCTCAACTTGATGTAGCTGACGCCTCCCCTCGTGGGCCTCTCAACCACCATGCTCGGGTTCTGGAGATAGAGAGCGCTGCTGGTGCTGACGGTGGACACCAGATGGCTGCCCGGGGCGACCACGTCGGGCTTGGCGAAGCCGTCGTACCAGGTCGGTCCACGAGAACTGAACGCGGCCACGGTGTCGTCGGTGCGGGAGGCTGTGTCGTGGATGTCGAGCGCGCCAACCGTGATCGCCGAGGGGGCGTTGCCTGGCGAGGTGATTCCGGCGTAGCCGGCCTCGCCGGTAACTGGGTTGCGGCCGACGTTGCCCGCCGCCACGACCATGACAAGGCCGGCCTGCACCGCCTTCTCGACGGCGGCGACCAGTGGATCCCTGCTCGCGGGCTCGAGAATTGGATGTCCCAGCGAGAGATTGACCACATCGAGGTCGAGCACGCCCTTGTTCACAATCGCAAACTCCAGGGCGTGGATCACGTCGCTCGTGTAGCCTTGGCCACGGCCGTCCAACACCTTCAGGCCCACCAGTTTGGCGTTGGGAGCGATTCCTTGGTACAGCTGTTCGGAATGCCCCCCGTGCCGACGGCGAGGCTTCAGGTCGTTGGCGATGAGGCCGGCCACATGGGTGCCGTGGCCGTAGTCGTCGTAGGGCGCCGAGGGCGTCGATACGTTCGGGTTCTGGTCGCCCGTGAAGTCGTAGAAGGCCGCAACGTCGATGGTCTTCAGAGGGGCGATGCCTGAATCGATCACCGCGATGCGGACGCCACGGCCGGTGGGTCTTTTCTCCCGGCCGCGCGTATTGTCCAGGCCCAGCGTATTCAGGAGCAGATCGGGGTCCAGCGCCGAGGCTTCGATGGTGTCCGAGCTGGACGCCGCCAGGCGCACGTCGCTCGACACGCCGGCGATCGCGCCGGACCGGGCCAGCGTCAACAGATCAGAGGGCTGGACAACCGCAGTAACAGCCTCGATGACAGGGTGTTCCGCAACGATCGTCGCGTGCAGCTGCTGGAGCGTCGTTCGTGCGGCGGCGAGGCGGCCCGGTGCGGCTCGCACGATGACCCGCTGCGCGGACGGGTCGCTCCCTCGCACCACCTGCTCGAGCGTAAGGTCGAGTGTGGCCTGCCCGTCGCGCTGCGGAGCTGACCGCAGGCCAACGGCGCCAAAGGACCACAGGGTGAGCGCGACGAGGCCGAGGACTAATCGGGTCCGGACCAGTCTCTGCCGGGTATTTGCCGTGCGCAAGAATGATACTGTCGCCATCGATCCCTTCTCCTCCGAGCCCGGGGGCCACAAGATTCCTGCGGGTGGCGTAGCTCGCGACTGATAGGGGAGGGGCAAAGCCAGGGCCGTTTCGCCGAGTGTCCACCACTCGACGGCGATGCACAGTACGGCGGGTCAGTCCAGCAGACGGCTGCTTTGGCGAGTGTTCCGAGGCGGAACATCGCCGAACAATTTTGCTAGTTGGCAGAAAAGCCGGGGTCGGTGGCCCACAGGCCGGGCTGCTTTTTCTCTGCCCGGCGGCCGCGTCCCCAGTGTTCGACGGCGGGACACCACCACTGGTCGAGCAAGCAAACGCGAGGCCGTCGGTTGCATTGCCTGCTATTGGACGCCGGTGCCCAACGTTTCACGTGGTCGAGCTCTTTGTCGCGTCGGCGCGTGTCCGATCGTGAGAATTGGTCGGGCACTCCAGTCGGATTCTGGAACAACTCTACGCGGTACTTAGTCTGCGCGCGAGGCCACCGCTGGCGTGCGTTGAGGAGAGCCGGCAGGGCGCAGCTTCACCGGACGAACGCGCATACGGCCCGGCCCGTCGTCGATTCGCGCAATCCTCAACCCGATCTCCTGGGCCAGCGAGCAGACCAGACGCACATCTTCGTCGGAAAAGCCGTTCTTCTTCTTCACGTATACGCTGAGGACCCCTACGAGCTCCCCGAGCGCGAAGACCGGCGTGCTGGTGCACGAGCCGAGACCGATCGCGGAGGCGAGATCGCGGAAGTCGAGGGTGGGATCGGAGTTGCGGATCGTGCTCCGATTGGCCGCCACCCAGCCGGAAAGACTGCGGCCGATTGGCAGCTCGGTCGAGCGGGCGCGCTCGTCCAGGCCAGGCGTGGCATGCGCGACAACCAGGTGATCGCCGGATGCATTCAAGGCAAACAGGCAGGCCTCGGCCGACGGAATGTGCGCGATGCGGTCGTTGATCAGCGCCTCGACGTACGGTCCGACGGAGCCGATCGCAGACTTGCCGTCGGGCGACCGCCTCGGATCGGGAACCCGATCGCCGCCAACGACCGCATCGACGGAATCCTCCTGCTCTTCGGCCGCGCGGTCTGCGCGGCGCAGCGCCGGGACCAACTCGATGAACTTCTCGACGATCTCGGGATCGTAGGCGATGGCGCTATTGGCCCGCAGCATGTCGATCGCGACGCTGTCGCTGAGCTTCGGACGGTACGGGCGATCGGACGTGAGCGCGTCGAAGCAATCCACGACCGCGAGGATGCGCGCACCGAACGGGATGTCTGAACCCTTCAGCCCGTCCGGATAGCCGGCGCCGTTCCACCACTCGTGATGATGGCGAACGATCGGCACAACGGGATACGGGAACTCGACCAGACCCAGGATCTTCGCTCCGAGCGTCACATGCAGCTTGATGATCTCGAACTCCGCCGGGCTGAGCGCCCCGGGCTTGTTCAGGACGTAGTCCGGCACCGCCAGTTTACCGATGTCGTGCAGCAGCGATCCTCCTTCGATGGCCTTCAGCTCGTCGTCGTTGGTCACGCCGAGCGCTTTGGCGACGGCCACCGTGTGACGCTGGACTCGACGGATGTGTCCGTGCGTGACCTGGTCCTTCGTGTCGACCGCAATGGCAAGCATTTCGACCGCCGAGTGATACCAGTGCTCGACTTGTCTCAAATGCTGGTTCGCCTCGTCTGTGCGCGCGGTCGCTTCGTTGTAGGCGACATAGGACAGGATCATCAGCGGCACGATCAAAATGACGGTCTGCCAATTGAGCCCGGTCCCGTTCCCCGTGACCAGCATCGCGATGGACGCGGCTGCGTAGATGTTGATGGCGACGTACGCCGCGTTGGGGCGCCAGACCTCGACGACCGATGTCCGGCTCTCCAGAGCGATGGCGATGGCCGTCAGCCCGCTGTTGAGGACGAAGTACACAGCCGCCAGGCTGATGGTTGCGAGCAGCAGCCGCGGTGTGCTTGCATGAGCCGAGGACAGCAGCGGAAATCCGCCGATGGCGACGAACACCGTGCCGGCCGTCCACGTCGAGATGGCCGGCTCGGCCACGTTGAAGAGCCCACGATAGAATCGCCGATTTCGTTGCGTGAGCGACGTGCAAAGACCGTCAATCGCGACGGTCACCGCCGCCGGTGCGGGGCCGAACAGCACCACGAGGGAGAAGACAAACACCTCGGACACCGAGACGGTCGCGGGTCGGTTGGGTACCTTGATGGAGAACCGGCTGCTCGCAAGCGTCAGGATCGCCAACAGCACCATGTAGATGCTGAGGGAACCGAGCTCGATCGCGGCGAACGCGCGAAACAGGACGAACCCGCCCAGCGCGGCGACCGCGAGCACGAACGCTTGCAGCCGATTCAGACCCATGGCGCGCTGGCCCCTACTGGCGGGTCCTGCCGGACTCGCTCCGGAGGCCCGGCCATTCCTGCGCTAGGATTGACCACATGACGTAGTCCTCGACGACGTTCCCCTTCTGGAAGCCCGCGCGAAGCACAGCCTCGCGCGTGGCGCCAAGCTTCTGAAGCGCGCCGTTTCCCCGCCCGTTTACGTAGACAGCCCGCGCTTCGAGCCTGGCCACCCGCAGCTCGCTGAACGCAAAATCGAGCAGGAGCCGCGCGCCGGCCTGAAACAAGCCCGTGCCCCAATAGCAGTCGTCCACCGCGAAGCCGAGCTCCGCCGTCCGAAAGCTGGCATCGACCGACCAGAGCTGCAACAGCCCAACCGGCGCGATCCTGCCCGGCGGAACAAGGCCAAAGCACGCGTGACGGCCCTGGCGCCGCCGGATCCTCGTCCAGCGAATAAAGTGCTCGAACCCTGCCAGATCGGTTGGCGAAACTGGCATGTACTGCGCTACGGCCGTCTTGGCTACGTGCTCGAGCAGTGCAGCCGCGTCGGTCGTCACCAATTCTCGAAGCGTGACGGCGCCGTCGGTGAGAACCGGCAGCCCCTTGCGCCAGTCGAGGTCCTGGACTGGCAGGTGCGGATCGATCGATCTGTGCTGGGCCGACAAGGAATCTCAGCGGAAAGCCAAACACCCAGCAGGGCAAGCGGTGTACCGGTGTCAGGCGCTGAGACAGGGGAGGGCAGGAAGCAGCGAATTATCAGTGGTTTACGGGTGCACGTGGTCGGTGTTCCTGCTCCGGAAGCTCAGGCGGAAGTGTGTCCCAAATCGGCACGCGAGAGGACGGAATTGAATCCCACCCCGATGGGGCGTCAGCGCAAAAGAACGCAATTACGAAACCGCCGGGGGGGACCGCGCGTTTCACGGCCCGCGCTCGATTGCGATCTGGGCTTCGAAAATCCTGGTGCTCCTACACGCGGGACATTTGCTCGGCTTGCGAAGCCTGTCATCGCCGAACATGAACCCGCAGGCCCGGCACTCCGCCGGTTTGACGCGGACCCGGTAGCCGGCGGCGCGAGCGCTCCGAATCGCATGCTGGAGATCCTCTTCGACGTCGTCCCGCCGCAGGCCAAGATCGCGGGCGATCGACGACACCGACCGCGGTTGGGTGGCCAGCAGATCGAAGAGATCTCTACGAAACATCGTCTCTATCCCAAGTGAGGGCGCGCCGCCAGGCGTGCTGGTCGATGCTACGATTCGCGTGTCTTCCGGCGCGGCGGACCAGCAGCCTTTACGCACCCGGACGGAGGGTCATGGCCCAGATCGAGCGCCGGTTGCCTCAAAACGTCCAAGGTGAATTCTACGTCGACGCCACGTGCATCGAGATGAAGCGCCACTACTAAGGTGAAGGGGTGCTACGGTGCTGAGGTGCCTCGCAGTCGGCGGCGCTTCGGCCTCAGTGTAGGATGGTGGCTTGGCCTCTTCGTTCGACTTTTATTCCTCGACTCGAATCGTTTTCGGGGAAGGCGCGCTGGCACGTCTTGGCGACCTGGCGCGCGAGCTTTCATTCCGTCGCACGCTCGTCGTCGCGGACCGTGGGATCGTCGCGACCGGACAGGTCGCGCGTGCCGCAGCCCTGCTCGAGGCGGCCGGCATCGCGCCGTTCTTTTTTCACGAGTTCGACGCCAATCCCGACACGGTCATGATTGAGGCAGGTGGCGCCCGGGCATCGGCCTGCACGATCGACTCGATTGTCGCCATTGGCGGCGGAAGCTCGCTCGACTGCGCCAAGGGCATCAACTTCATCGTGAGCAACGGCGGCACGATGCGCGACTACTGGGGTTTCGGCAAGGCATCGCGACCGATGCTGCCGTCGATTGGCGTGCCCACAACGGCTGGCACCGGCAGCGAGGCGCAATCCTACGCGATCGTCTCCGACAGCGAGACGCACGTGAAGATGGCGTGCGGCGATCCGAAAGCCGCGTTCCAGGTGGCCCTTCTCGACCCCACGCTCACCGTCTCCCAGCCGCGTTCGGTCACGGCCGTCGCCGGCTACGACGCGATCGCTCACGCCGCCGAGTCCTACGTGACGACGAAACGGAGCGGCATCTCGGATTTGTTCGCGCGCGGGGCATGGCAGCTGCTCGAAGCCAACTACGAACGTGTCCTGATCGATCCGGACGACCTGGCAGCCCGCGGGGCGATGCTCTTCGGCGCTCACGCGGCAGGCACCGCCATCGAGCAGTCGATGCTGGGCGCGACACACGCCTGCGCCAACCCGCTGACCGCACGTTACGGGACGACGCATGGGGTGGCCATCGCCGTGCTGCTGCCGCATGTCGTCCGATGGAATGGCGAGCACGTTGGGACGCGATATCAGGAACTGCTACGAGCGAGCGGGGGCGAAAGCGCCGGGATGGCGGCAGAGCGCCTGGCGGCCCGCCTAGAAGAGCTGAGGAGCGCGGGGAGCCTTCCAGCCACGCTGCGGGCTCTCGGCGTCCCTCGAGAGGAGCTGCCAGCGATGGCCGCGGATGCGGCAGCCCAGTGGACCGGCACGTTCAACCCGCGACCGTTTGACGAGCCCGGCGCACGGGAGCTGTACGAGCGGGCGTATTAAATGTGGCGACGATCGGCTACGACGTGTGACTGAAGGTGAAGCCTCGGATGCGGTCAACGGGGCCGTATGGGGTCTGCACAACGAAGGGCGGAGGATGAAGGCATGATGCGCGCGGTGAGAATCGGCGTAGCGCTGGCGCTTACGCTCGTGGGCACGGTTTCGGCTGCCGACTGGCCGCAGTGGCGCGGGCCGCACGGAACGGGGGTGTCCGACGAGAAAGACCTGCCGCTCCGGTGGAGCTCCACCGAAAACCTGGCATGGAAAGCCGATCTTGGAGGCGTCGGGGTGTCGTCCCCGATTGTCGCCGGCAGCCGCGTCTTCGTCACGTCGCAGATCGGCGTCGGCATCAGCCGCCCGGGTCCGCGACTGTCTCAGGGTAGCGCTGCCGCGACGGCAGGAGAGCGCGCGCTTGGTACTCCCCGGACGGCATCATCGGACGCGGCCGCTGGCCGCACGTACTTCCTGGTCGAAGCTTTCGATCGGATCGCCGGCAGCCGGCTTTGGGCCTACCGCGTCGAGGCCGCGGGACCGTTGCCCGCGACGCACGACAAGCACAACCTGGCCTCTCCCAGTCCCGTGACGGATGGTCAGCTCGTGTACGCGTGGTTCGGGACCGGCCAGATCGTGGCGTTGGACATGAACGGAAAACTCGTCTGGCAGCGGCACCTCGGTCGGGAGATCTCGCCGTTCGAGATCAACTGGGGGCACTCCAGCTCTCCGACGCTCTATCAGGATCTGCTCATCTTGCTCTGCGATCACGAGCCGGCGTCGTATCTGCTGGCCGTCGACAAACGGACGGGCAAGGATCGCTGGAAGGCCGATCGCGGGAAGGGCCGTCAGTCTTACAGCACGCCGTTCGTGGTCGAGGTGAACTCGGGCCCCGAGCTCGTCGTCAATTCGAGCGAGCGGGTCGACGCCTACGATCCCCGGACCGGAACTCTCCTCTGGCACGTTGGCGGAGCGAACCAGTTTCCGATACCGTCGCCCGCCTTCTACAACGGCATCTTGTACATGACTCGCGGCTATCGGAGCGGACCCTACATGGCGGTCCGGCCGGGTGGGCGGGGCGACGTGTCGACCTCCCACGTCGTCTGGCAGGTGCCGACGGGCGCGCCCTACGTTTCCTCGATCGTCTACAACGACGGGTTGCTCTACATGGCCAACGATGTCGGCGCCATCACCGTCCTCGAGGCCGAGACCGGCAAGCGGATTTGGCAGGAACGCGTCGGCGGGCTGTTCTCCGCATCGCCAGTCGCGGCTGACGGGAAGATCTACTTCGTCAGCGAGACCGGCGAAGTCATCGTGCTGCGGGCCGGTCGCGAGCCCGCGGTCGCGGCTCGCAACGACCTTGGTGAGCGTCTGATGGGCTCGCTGGCCGTGTCGAACGGACAGTTGTTCATCCGCAGCGACGATCGTTTGTTCTGCATCGGGAAGCCACGCAGCTGACCCCGAAACCCGTTATTCGGGCAGCTCTTCGTGCTTCGGTTCGGGCAACCAGAAACTGGCCACAAAGCCGATGATGTAGGCCGCCGTCCCTACGAGCGCCGAAGCGTAGGCGAGTCGGGTGGGCGCGCTGCCTCCCGGCATCAGCGGCACGAGCTGCGTCGTCAGAAGCGCAGCAGACGTGCCGAGCATGCGCCCGCCGATGTTGGCCGCAAAGCTTTCGCCGGTTCCTCGCAAGTGAGTGGGGTAGACGCGCGGCAGGTAGTTACCCCAGAAGCTGAACTGCGCGATCGTCATGAACCCGACGAGAAAAATGCCCCACCGCAGCAGCTGGAGGTTGCTCGTCGCCGGGAACAGGAAGACGAGCGGCAGCAGCACGAGGCCGGGGATCTGAAACACGTACAGCAGGCGACGTCGGCTGAGGATACGGATCGCGAGGAACGCCAGCACCATCCGACCCGCCAGCCCGCCGAATTCCTGAAACGACTGCACCGCGCTCACAGTCTGCTCCCGGGCCGCAGGCGCCATCACACGCACCTCGGCCAGTCCCGGCACGATGCGCGGCATCTGCTGGATCGCGCCAAACGCCGCTGCGTACGCGCAGGCCATCATGATCGTCGTGACGATCGTTGTGGTGCGAAACTTCGGCTGAAACACTTCGGCAAAGCTCGGTCGCTTCAGCGTGCCGGCGCGCTTCTTGGCCTGCCAGGTCGGCGACTCGGGCAGAAACGGCCGGATGATGATGAGGGGAATCGCCGGCAAGACGCCGGTCAACAGCGTGTAACGCCACGCCTCGTGCGCACCGCGCACGGCCGGGAACCGTTGGCTGTAGGTGACGGCGAGGTAGTACCCCGCCGTCACCATGACGCCACCAAGCGAACCGAACGCCTGGGTGTAACCCACGACTGCCTCGCGCTGCTTGAGGTTGGGGAAGAGTTCCGACAACCAGGCCACCGCCGCGACGAACTCGACACAGACGCCCACGAAAATGGCACACCGCCAGAAGAGCAGCCACCCGACGGTGGGAGAGTAC
>JBGPJH010000048.1:0-14636 GCA_041485305.1 Vicinamibacteria bacterium
CACAGATCGCCCACGGCGTGAATCTCGAAGGGATACGCCTCGGTGACGTCCGGATCGGCGGCCTGGTTCCACTCGAGCGCCACCTGGCCCTCGAAGCTCGCATGCGGGCGATCCAGGAACAGTGCGCCGAATCCGTCGAAGTAGCGGCCGACACCGCGGGCGAGCGGCACGGGCAGGCGTGATCGCCACAGCGACGTCAACGCCTCGACTTGGCCACCGGAGACACTCTCCTCCATGAGACCCCAGACCTCGCGCGGCACGTCGCCGCCGTACGCGTCCAGGGCGAGCGCAACGGCGATCCGCCACGGCTCGCGAATCGCGCGGTCGCCACCGAGGAGCGGCAGCGCCCGAAAGGTGGCCAGGCGGCGGAACCGCGCCGCCGTCGCGACGAGCACCTCGCCGCCCCAGCTCGTCCCGTCGGTGCCGTAGCCGGTGCCGTCGTAGGCAATGCCGATCACCGGGCCTTCAAGATGGTGCTCGGCCATCGCGGACACGATGTGGGCGTGGTGATGCTGAACCGGGATCTTCCACGTCTCTGGGCGTTCCCTCGCATATGCCGAGGACAGGTAGTCTGGATGCATATCGTAGGCGACGACCTCGGGTCGCACCTGGAGGAAGTGCCCGAGCTTCTCGATCGCGCTCGTGTAGGACTCGAATGTCGCGAGGTTCTCGAGATCGCCGATGTGCGGCCCGAGCCACGCGCTCTCGCCCGCGGCAAGGCAAAACGTGTTCTTGAGCAGCGCACCACACGCAAGAACCGGTCGATCGAAGGAGCCGGCCACCCGTATCGCGCGTGGAACGTAGCCACGCGAGCGACGCACCACGACCCCTCGACCGCGGACCACCGACACCACAGAATCGTCGCAGCGCGTTTCGATGTCGCGGTCGTGCAGCAGAAACATGTCCGCGATACCACCGAGTCTCGCCAAGGCGTCGTCGTTCCCGAAGGCAATCGGCTCCTCCGACAGGTTGCCGGATGTCATCACCAGGGGACGTCCGGCATCAGCCAGCAGCAGGTGATGGAGCGGGGAGTACGGCAGCAGCAGGCCGACCTGCCGATTGCGGGGGGCAACCGACTCGGCAAGAGCGCTGCCGATCCGCTTGGCCGCCAACACGATCGGCCGCTCTACGGACCGAAGAAGCGTGCGCTCGGTGTCGCCGAGCCAGGCGATCTCCTCAGCGGCGCCGAGGTCCGGCACCATGACGGCCAAGGGCTTCTCGTCGCGATGCTTGCGGGCGCGCAGCAGGCGCACGGCGTCGTCCGACGTCGCGTCGCAGGAGAGATGGAACCCGCCGATGCCTTTTACCGCCACGATCCGACCGTTGCAGATCTCCCGCGCGGCTGCTTGAATCGGATCGGCAACGCTCAAAGGTTGGCCGCGGCGGTCGTGCAGCGTCAGGGCCGGACCGCAGCGAGGGCACGCGGTTGGCTGCGCGTGGAACCGTCGATCGCCAACATCCTCGAACTCGTGCCGGCACGGCTCGCACATCTCGAAGGGTGCCATGGTCGTCGCACTGCGGTCGTATGGCACGTCTGTGGCGATGGTGAACCGAGGACCGCAGTTCGTGCAGTTCGTGAACGGGTACCGATATCGACGATTCCGCGGATCGCCGATCTCCGCGACGCAGTCTTCGCAGGTGGCCAGGTCGGGGGGGATGGACACGCGCCGCTCGTCGCGGCGCTCGCTGCCGACAATGACGAACGATGACGTCGGCTCGGGCTGGATTGAGACGCTGGCGTACTCGGCAATCTGTGCCGCCGGCGGGGGCGAGGCGTGGAGGGCCGCCTCAAAGCGTTCGAGCGCCGACCAATCGCCGAAAGCGTCAATCGTGACGCCGGCCGAGTCGTTGAGCACACGCCCCGTGACGCCCGAAGAAACCGCCGTCCGATAGACCCACGGTCGGAACCCGACACCCTGCACGATGCCTCGGATTCGGATCCGCCGACCCTGCGCCTCCACTTCCGCACGTCCCATCATCGACACGTATGACCGGTGGCAAAGGCGCTGCCAGATTGGTTCCGTCCGGAATGGCCGTGATTCGGACTTTTCCAAGGCACGCTGACGGGTTCCCGGCGGCGCGAAGCGGCGCCACCCTCGGCCGAGCGACCGCCTTGGACCTTGGTAGAATCAACCGTCCTGGCCGGGTCCCGCCCGAGGCGCGAGGATGTCCCGGTGCATCTGCCGAGGAAATCGGAAACGCCTGATCGAAGAGGAAACGCTCTATCGGCCAGCGCGACCGAAACGCCGCCCCTGGAAAAGCGCGGGCCCAAGGGGGTCGCTCAGAATGGGATTCAACATGATTCGTCGAATGATGCTCTTGTCGAGCCTGATCGCTTTTCTGGGATGTGGTTCCTGGGCATGCCGGCAGGCGCCCGCCCCGCCGGCGTTCACGCCCGGTCTTGGCGAGATCATGACGCTCACCCAGATGCGCCACTCCAAACTTTGGTTTGCCGGACAGGTGGGTAACTGGTCCTTGGCGTCGTACGAGCTCGAGGAGCTGAACGAAGGGATGGAAGACGCCGCGACGTTCCACCCGACGCACAAGGATGCTCCGCTGCCGATCCCTGCCTTGATCGAGAAGATCATGAAGAATCCCATCCAGCAGGTTCAGAAGGCCGTCGAAGCTCGCGATCAGGCAGGCTTTGCGCAGGCCTTCGATCAACTGACGGAGGGCTGCAATGCGTGCCATCGGGCGACGAACTTCGGATTCAACACCGTGACCAGGCCGAGCGCCAACCCATACTCGAATCAGACTTTCGAGCCTACCAAATGACGGGAGCCGGGAATTAAGGCACCTGGGCGGCCGACAGCACATACGCTGTCAAATCCCACAGTTCGTCATCTGTCAGCGTTCGCCAGCCCGGCATCGCGCTGCCGGGCACGCCGTCTCGAATTGCCACGAACACGCTGCCGGGCGACACCGAGGACCGCCACGCGGCGCTCGTGAAATCGCGGGGGGGCTGGTCCAGCCCCTCGCGGCGCAGCCCCTTGCCGTCGGCACGCTCGCCGTGACAGAGCACGCAGTGCGCGACGAACAGCACTCGACCTCCCTCGCGAGCCTCGGCCCTTTCCACACGTGGGGGGACCACTACCCGCTCCAGGTTGCGGTCCTTATCGCGGCAACCCGTTAAGACCAGCAGTACCGCCGCCGATATACGGAGCAGCCGCATCGCCGGAGCTTCTGCGGCGGAACACATACCCAAGGCGACGAGCCTCCTCTACCGCGCAGTCCACGAGATGAGGCAGGGCTTCTTCCACGGCAGGTGAGCAACCCAGACCAAGGTCGATGGTGGCAGGCACCAGACCGAGGAGCACGAGCCGCCTCGGGTAACGGTCGACCCACCGTGCGCCCTCGAGCAGATCGGCAACGCCAATCTGGTGCGGTGACAGGCGGGTGGTCACCGCGGGCGCGACCTCCTCGCCATCCAACCGCACGAACGATCCTGGAGGGCCGTCAGCCCGGATCGCATCGAGCAGAATGACGTCGCGAGCGTCTTCGAGGTACGGCAGCAGCGCCAGTCCCAGCGTGCCACCATCGAGCACGCGGGCGCCGCAAGGCGGCACGTACTGCTCGGCCAGCCTGCCGGCCGCGACCGCCCCGAGACCGTCGTCGCTGCAGAGCAGGTTGCCCAGACCGAGCACCAGCAACGAGCCGTCGTCACGGGTGTTCATCGAATTCGCTCTGGCTGAGGAGCCCGCACGCCGGACAGCGCCGGGTGCTCGCGCGACACGAACTTGTAGCCGGAAAAGATGGAGTCCATCGTGGCGCTAGCCTCGACATTCGATACGAGGACGGCGCTGTACACATGGTGCACGGCGAAGCCGAGCAACAGCCACATGACGACGTGGTGAATCCATCGAGCGGTCTGCAGTCCGCCGACGAGTGGGATGAGGAACGCGAACCGATGCATCAGCGGACCCGCACTCACGGAGTACAGCGCCAGGCCGGTCGCGATGGCGGTCAGGTACAACCCGAAGACCAGCGTGTAGGTCAGTCCGGCCAGGGGGTTGTGGCCTACGACGGCCGGCGGCCGGCGAAGCACGAAGAGGTAGAACTTCAGCGTCGATACCAGGGTGGACCACCGCCTCCCGTTCAGGGGGATGAACTCCTGCCACCTCGCGTACGTGTTGCCGCGAAACATCCAGGCAATACGAGCCACCACCGACAGCGTGAAGGCCAGCGCGGCGTAGTAGTGGACGACCTTCGTCCATCCCATGAGGAAGTGCTGGCCGGCTTGGCCCGTCACTACAACGAACGGATTCCCGATGTAGAAACCGGTCGCTGCCAGCACCGCGATGGAGAGGGCGATGAGCCAGTGCGTCACCCGCACCGGGACCTCCCAGACATAGACGCGGACGATCTCAGTGGGTGATGTCCCGTTCATGTGACCCTCACCCGCGCGAGCTCGCGCTTCCCGGCGTCGACGACGTGAACCCCGCATGCCATGCAGGGATCGAATGAATGGATGGTTCGGAGAATCTCGATCGGCCGCTCAGGATCCGCGACCGGCGTGCCGATGAGCGCCTCCTCGTAGGGTCCGCGGCGACCGGCGCCATCGCGTGGACCGGCGTTCCAGGTGCTCGGCACGACGCACTGATAGTTGGCGATGGCCCCGTTGACGATATGGACCCAATGGCCGAGGGCGCCGCGGGGTGCCTCGTGGAATCCCGCGCCCGTCGCGTCTGACGGCCAGCTGCCGGGGTCCCATTTGGAGTTGTCGTGGATCCGGAGCTCGTGTCGTCCCATGTTCTCAGCCAGAGCGTCGACCCAATCGCCCATCTTCTCGGCGAGCACCTGGGTTTCGATCCCTCGCGCGGCGACTCGGCCGAGCGTCGAGAAGAGCGCCGTGGGACCGACGTTGAGCTTCTGCAGGACGGCCGTGACGAGCGCCTTCACGCGCTCGTGGCCAGAGGCATAAGCGACCAGCATCCGCGACAGCGGCCCGACCTCCATGGGTTCACCGCCGTACCGCGGCGATTTCAGCCAGCTGTACTTCCCGGCGGTGTCCAGCCTCTCGTAGGGCGGCGTCGGCCCGGTGTACTTCGGCTTGGTTTCGCCCTTGGATGGGTGCAGGCTCGCCCCGTCGCCCTGCTCGTACTCGTACCACGAATGCGTGACGGACTCGGTGATCCTGGACGGATCGAGCGCCTCGACTTTGGCCAGGTCGCGACCCCGGATCACACCCGAAGGCAGGTAAAGCGTCGGCCGCGGACCGTCGTTCTCGGGATATTCGCCGTAGACGAGATAGTTGCCAACGCCGGCGCCGTGACCCGCCCAATCCTTGTAGAAAGAAGCAACGGCCAGCAGATCGGGAATGTACACGCGCGTGACAAAGTCGCGAGCCTTGGCAATCAGCCCGTTGAGCTCGGCTATCGTGCCCAGGTTGATCGACGCCTGCCGATCCGGGTCGACGGGCGTGGCCATCCCGCCGACGAGGAAGCTTTGAAGATGCGGGTTCTTGCCCCCGAGAACCGCGTGCATCTTGATGACTTCCCGCTGCCAGTCGAGCGCTTCGAGGTAGTGCGCCACGGCCATCAGGTTGGCCTCGGCGGGCAGACGATAGGCGGGATGCCCCCAGTACGCGTTGGCGAACGGTCCGAGCTGACCGCGGTCGACGAACCCTTTCACGCGGTCGCGGACGCCCGCGAAATACTTCGTGCTCGACAGCGGCCAGTCCGAGATCGACTCGGCCAGCGCCGAGGTCTTCGCGGGGTCGGCCGACAGCGCCGACACGATGTCGACCCAGTCGAGCGCGTGCAGATGGTAGAAGTGGACCACGTGATCCTGCACGCACTGCGCCGCGATAATGAGATTGCGCAGGAGGCGCGCATTGGGAGGCGGATTCGCCCCAATGGCGTTTTCCACGGCGCGAATCGACGCGATCGCATGAACGGTCGTGCAGACGCCGCAGATCCGCTGCGTGAACGCCCACGCATCTCTGGGATCGCGGCCCTTCAGGATCAGCTCGATGCCGCGGAACATCGTCGAAGAAGACCATGCATCTTTCACGGTTCCGCCCTCGACTTCAGCCTCGATACGAAGATGTCCCTCGATACGGGTCACGGGATCGACAACGATGTGACTCATGGCCGCCCTCCCTGGTGACCTTCATCCTGGCTCGCTTTTGGTTCGGGTCCGACCTGTGCGGCGCCAGCCTGGAGGCGCTCGTACTCCTTCCGGTTCCGGATGATCGAGACCAGACCGTGTCCGGCGAATGCCGCACCGACACCCACGGTTGCGACGACGCCGACTGTGTCCACGGTCGACGTGATGCCGAAGCCGGGAATCCCCTGGAGGTGGCGATAGAAGGGCGTCATCTTGTCCCAGAAGTCGGGCTCGGCGCAGCCGATGCAGGGGTGGCCGCACCCAATCGGCCAGTTTGTACCGCCGTTCCAGCGCACGACCGGACAGTTCTGGAATGTGACCGGGCCCTTGCAGCCCATCTTGTAGAGGCAATACCCGGTCCGGTGTCCTTCGTCACCCCAGGCCTCGACGTACTGCCCGGCGTCGAAGTGCGCGCGCCGCTCGCAGTTGTCGTGGATCGACTTGCCGTAGGCGAACAGCGGCCGGCGGTAGCGGTCGAGCGGCGGGAAGCGCTTGAACGTCAGGTAGTAGACGATGAGCGCCGTCAGGTTTTCGACGTTGGCGGGACACGCCGGCAGGTTGATCAGGTTCTTCGCCTGCGGTACCGCATCCCCCACGCCGAGCGCCCCGGTGGGATTGGGCGCTGCTGCGGGAAGGCCGCCAAAGGCGGCACAGGTCCCGATCGCAATCGTTGCCGCGGCACTCCCGCACACCTCAGTGGCGATTTGAAGCGCCGACCGACCACCGATGGTGCAGTAGGCACCATTGGCCCCGGTCGGAATCGATCCTTCGACGACCGCGATGTAGTTGCCCGCCTTCTGGCGGACGGTGCTGGCCAGCACGGCCTCGGCTTGGTGCCCGGCGGCTGCCATGATCGTCTCGTGGTAGTCCACCGACAGCGTGTCGAGCACGATTTCGGCCGCCGTCGGGCGACTCGCGCGCAGGAACGACTCGGTGTTGCCGGCACAATCTTGAAACTCGAGCCAGACGAGCACCGGCTTTTGGGTCTTCTCGAGCGCCCGCGCGATTTGGCCCGCCACGGTGGCGGGCAGCGCCAGGGCCGACGCCATGGCGGTGCAGAATCCCAGGAACTCCCGGCGGGACACGCCGCGGCGCCCGAGTTCGGCTGCCAACCACGTTTGCTCGGTTCTCATAAGATCACCTGCCCTGTCTTCGTCGCACTCGGCATTCTTCTGTGCCGGGCAGCCAGTTCCGGTCGTCTCGCAGGCGCGCAGGCCGGGCGTACGATCGGGCTTGAAACTTCTCACGGGCAACAGACGTGCCAGGCGAAAAACAACGCGGACGAGAGATGTCGCTGAAGTCGTCGGCGGGGCCTCTGATCGCGAGCGCCGGATTCCCGGCAGGCTTTCGCCCAATTGCGGCATGTCCAGGACGACAGGCGGCGGCCCTGTGTCAACCGAAGAAGCGCGCGTCGAGCACTCGCGGCGAAAGCGGAAACTTTCAGCGTAGAATCGTGCGAGTAAGCAGCCGGTGACGACTTGGCATCGTGCCTCCAAAATGCCAGCGCCATCCTTGATCGGTTTTCAGCGGCCGCGCACGACTGATCAGCGCTGAGACTCCCTTGATGACTGTGCGATCAGAGATTCCGATGCGGCCGGGTCCAGCGATCGACCGGCGCACCTTTCTGGATACCTTGCTGACCGTGGGCTTCGTGTCGACGGCCGCCGCCATCGTGTATCCGGTGTCCCGATACCTGGTGCCCCCGGCAACCGGCGAGCCGGCCACCGCAAGCGTCGTCGCCTCGACGCTCGCGGCGTTGAAGCCGAATTCGGGCCTGCTGTTCAAGTTCGGGAACAAGCCAGGAATCGTGATCCGGACCGCCGAGGGCGAGGTTCGTGCGTTCAGCGCCGTGTGCACACATCTCGACTGCACCGTGCAGTTCAAGACGGACACGGCGCAACTCTGGTGCCCGTGTCACAACGGCTTGTACGACGTTGGCGGAAACGTTGTTTCGGGTCCGCCACCTCGAAGCCTGGAGCGGTTCGTCGTGAACTTGCGGGGTGAAGCGGGAGCGGAAGACATCGTCGTCTCGCGCGGCTCCTCTTAGAGTGGGTTTCAAAACCGGCCCAGGGGCGAGGTTGCCGTGCAGGAAAGAAGGGACATGCTCAAACGCGTGATCGCGTGGGTGGATGAGCGCGTCGACTTGAGCGACGTCCGCAACTTCATCGCCCACAAGACCGTGCCGATTCACACACAAGAGGTCTGGTACTACCTCGGCGGCATGACGCTGTTCCTCTTCGCCGTGCAGGTGGTGACCGGCATCCTCCTGCTGCTCTACTACCGGCCAAGTGCCGCCGAAGCGTACGAGAGCGTGCAGTTCATCGTGTCTCAGGTCGAGTTTGGCTGGCTGATTCGCAACATTCACAGCTGGTCGGCCAACCTGCTCGTGGGCCTCGCGTTCGCGCACTTCATGAGCGTGTTCCTGCTCAAGTCCTATCGGAAGCCGCGCGAGATGACGTGGGTGACGGGCATCCTGCTGCTCTTCCTCATGCTCGGGTTCGGATTCAGCGGCTATCTGCTGCCTTGGAACGAGCTGTCGTTCTTCGCGACCAAGGTCGGCACGGGCATCGCGGGATCGATCCCGCTCGCGGGCAAGTTCCTCCTGCGCCTGCTCCGTGGTGGCGACGATGTGACGGGGGCGACGCTGTCGCGGTTCTATGCGGTGCACGTCGCGGTGCTGCCGGCGCTGACGACCGTCCTCGTGGCGGGGCACCTGTTGCTCGTGCAGCGCCAGGGCATGAGTCTCCCTCTCGCCATTGAGCGGCGCGTCAAAGCGGGGGAACCGTTACGCGAAATGCGGTTCTTCCCCAATTACGTGATGCGAGACGTGCTCGCGTGGTACATCGCGCTGGCGTTGCTGGCCGCGCTCGCGGCCTTTTATCCGTGGGAGCTCGGGAAAAAAGCGGACCCGTTCGCGCCGGTGCCAGTCGGGATCCGGCCGGAGTGGTACTTCCTGGCAATGTTCCACACGCTGAAGCTGCTGCCCAGCCACATCCTCGGCCTCGAGGGCGAGCGGCTGGGCGTGTTCGCCTTCGGGCTGGCCGCCGCGCTGCTCGTGCTCGTGCCGTTTCTCGATCGCCGGGCGAACCGGGGCGAATCGAGTCCTCTGTTCACGATCGTCGCCGTGCTCGGGCTGATCTATTTCGTGACGTTCACGATCATTGGCCGGTACGCGAAGTAGGAGCGGAATATGTGGAGCTCTGTTCTTCTCCTGAGCACCGCGCTTGTGACGTCGAGGCCGATTGTCGCCGTCTGGCCGGCCGGCGACTCGAGTTCGACATTCGGTGACCAGTCTTCAGGAGCGCGGCGCCCGGATGGCAAGGCGCGACGGCTGAGCATCTCGGGAATATTTGAGAGAAGCGCGACACAGGCGGCCGGGACACCCCGCCCGGAAAATGTCAACGAAGCCCGAGCCCGGGACGCCAGATCGGCGAACGGGTGCGTCGTGTGCCACACGGCGTCTCAGGACAAGCGGTTATCGGAACCTGCCGCGCTCTTCTCGGCGCAGGATGTTCACCGGGAGCGGGGCTTCACCTGCGCGGACTGCCACGGCGGCAACGCCGAGGTGAACGAGGCCGGCCGAGCGCACGACCCCTTGCGCGGGTTCCGCGGAGCGCCCCGCGGGGCGGCGCAGGTGGCGGCGTGCGCGCGCTGCCACAGCAGCCCGGACATCATGCGCCGCTTCGCGCCCAGACAGCGCGTTGATCAGGCGGCCGAGTACGCGACAAGCGTGCACGGCAAGCGGCTCGCCGAAGGCGACCGTCAAGTGGCCACGTGCGCGAGCTGCCACGGCGCCCACGGGACGCGCGCCGTAAATGACGCGAAGTCGCCGGTGTTCCCGACGAGCGTCGCAGCAACATGCGCAGCCTGCCATGCGAGCGAAACGCACATGCGTGGCTACAAGCTATCGAACGGCACGCCGTTGCCAACCAGACAACTCGCGGACTATCAGAATAGCGTGCACTACGCCGCGCTCACTTCGGGCGGCGACTTGTCGGCCCCAACCTGCAACGACTGCCATGGGAATCACGGGGCCGTTCCGCCCGGAGCGGGCTCGGTGGCCAACGTGTGCGGCACGTGTCACGCGGCCTTCGCCCAGAAATTCGGGGACAGCGTGCACGCGCAGATCTTCGACAAGGGCTGCGTCGAATGCCACGGTAACCATGCTGTCGCGCGACCGAGCGACAGCATGCTTGGCACCGGCCCGGGCGCGATTTGCTCGACCTGCCACGGCGGAGCGGACGACAAAGGCGCGACGGTGGCCGCGGCCATGCGCGCGGGTATCGACCGACTGACTTTGGCGATCAGCCACTCGGCCGGGGTGATTGCCAGGGTTGGGAACGCGGGCATCGAGGTGAGCGCTGAAGAACTGCGCCTGGCCGACGCGCGAACGCATCTCACGCTGGCGAGAACCGAAATGCACAGCTTCGATCGCGCGAAAATCGACCCCGTCATCCAGTCCGGCCTGGAGATCGTGGCGGATGTCGACCGCGCCGGAGAGCACGCGCAGTCCGAACTCGCCTTTCGGCGGCGCGGATTGGCGGTGGCGCTCGGGGCCATCCTCGTGCTGGTCGTCGCGTTGTGGTTGAAGATTCGCCAGATCGAACGCGCGCTGTAGTTTTCCGATGCTATGACCAAAAGCAACAGGTGGCGCGGGGATCGTCGGCGCTCCCGCGCACCCATCGCTCTGCGACTCGCGCTACGCGGCCTTGGTCGCCGCTACCACGGGCACCTCCTTGATCTCGAGCCGGCGTTTCTTCTCCTCGACCTTCTCTAGCGGCATCGTGATCTCGAGCACGCCATCGTGCACCGTCGCCTTGGCCCCCTCGACCTTCACACCTTCAGGAAGGGACAGCGCTCTGTAGAAGCTGCCATACGTGCGCTCGGAGCGGTAGTAGCCTTCGCCCTTCTCCTCCTTCTCGTGCTTGCGCTCTCCGTGCAGGACGATGTTCTCGTCGGTCACTTCGACCGTAATATCTTCCTTCTTCAGGCCCGGAACATCGGCGCGCACGAAAAGTGTGTGGTTCTTCTCGAACATCTCCACATCCGGCGCCCACGCGGTCGGAGTGGTCTCGAAGAATGGTCGCTCCATGCCAAAGCGGTCGAACAGGTAGTCAAGATCACGATTCATCCGCCGAAACCATGGAAACCCGAACGCGCTTTCGAACAGCGTCGTTGGTTTCGGCGTCGTTGTCTCGACCTTCGCCGGTTTGTTCGCGTCCATGATGACCTCCTTGTGGAACGTTTCAGCATAGGTCGCGCCGACTCCGGGAGCGGTTGAAGTGCCTGAAACGACTTGATTGCGAATGACTTACAATCGAAACCGATCTCAGCCAAATTGTGCGCTGCCGACCTGGCGTCGAATCGGGCGGCGAGAATGCGGCGGCACGTCGAGATTCCGGCGTCCTAGGCCGCTTGCGCGGCCTCCTGCTCGAACGACACCCGTACCGGGATCCCCCTCTCCACGCTTGCGGTGACCATGCAGAAGTCCTTGAAGATCTGCTCGCACCGCTCGAGCTTCGACGCCTCCGCGGCTTCGACACCGGGCGACAACGCTACGTCGATACCGCTGACGCGGAATCGTCCTTGGTCGTTTTTCGCCACATGCGTGGTCACATGCGCCGTCATGTTCTCCACATCCACGCGTGCGCGACGCAGACAGAACGTCAGACTCGCAGCTAGACAATTTCCGATCGCAGCGCCCAGAACGGCCGCCGCGTTCGGTGCGCGGTTCGTGCCGAGAGGCTCGGGTTCATCGAAGAGCATCGATGGGGCATCCGGCATGTCGTTGAATTCGGCGACGAACTGGTATCCGCGAGCGAGCCGAATGGTGACGTGATGAGTGCGTTCTTCTGACATTGGGTCACCTCATCAGAGAACGGACAGGAAAGGCAAGCCCATCGGCTCGGCTTGCTGGTCCAACATGGACGACTCCCGGGGATCGCCCGCCGGCAAGCCGGCACAATCGGCTGTCCGCGACCTGGACGACGCACGCGCGGTGCCAGACGTCTAGTCGATCTTGTGGCAGGACTCACAGTCCTGCCCAATGGCTTTGCCGTCCTTCGACTTGTGGTTCTCGTCGTGACAGCGAAAACAGCCGGGAAAGGCCACATGACCGATGTTGTTCGGATAGGTGCCGAACTGAACGCCCCTCTCGGGAAAGACGTTGCGCTGATACACCCGCTGGGTCGCGGCCACGGCCTTCTCGACGTCCTGACGTTTCGTCGCGTAGATCGACGCGTACTGTGCACTGTAGAACTCGCGCAGAACCCGGGCGATGCCTTCGGTCGCGGCACGCTCGGTCGCGTAGATCGTCTTCAATGCCTTGACCGCCTCGCGGCGGACGAACGGCAACGATCGCGGGATGTCGCCGCGAGCGATGATGTCGTCTGCCGCCCGTTCCGCGCTGGACGTCAACGTGTGGCTGGGCCGGTTGTGACAGTCCATGCAGTCCATCCGGCGCCGCTCGCCCTTCGCGAGCTGGTCGGGGGTCGTGCCGTCGACCATGTACTCGCGTACGTTCCCCGCGCGGTCTTTCAGCCGGATGTACGGGATGACCTGCCGCTTCCCGTCGGTCGTGATGTACTCGATCTCATTGGCCACGTTCATGTGCCAGTGAATGCCCGTGGCGATCCCGAGTCTCTCGCTCCCGCCACCGACATGCACCTGCAGCGTCGTCACGGACTCGGTGTTCTTCTCGTCGTCCGCGTAATCGTAAATGCGGCGGGTTTTGTCGCCGTGGACCTTTTCAGACCAGTGGCACTGCTCGCAGGTAACTTGCGCCGGCATGAGGTCTTCGACCGGCGAGGGAATCGGACGGGGATACGTGTTGAACGCCACCGCGAATACCCGGCGCGTTCCGGAGAGCTTCGAACGCGCGAACGACGTGGCGCCCGGGCCGATGTGGCACGTCACGCAGCCCACTTTCGAGTGCGGGCCGTCCTGATAGGCCACGAACTCGGGCTTCATCGCCTGATGGCAGACCTGGCCGCAGAACGGCACAGAGTCCATGTACTCCACGCCGCGATAGGCCGCCAGCGACACGATGACGACGTTGGCCATCGTGAGGGCGAAGATGAGAACCGCCGAGAGCCGCTGGGTCGAATCGTTGAGATCGATCCGCGGCCAGGTCAACTCCGTCGCGGGCTTCCCCGCCCGACGACGGCGCCTCTCCACCCATGCCCCGAGTGGAATCAGCGCCAGGCCCATGAGAAACAGCCCTGGGAGCACGAGGAAGAACAGAATGCCGACGTAGGGATTGGCGTGCAAGCCGAACAGCTCGGCAAAAAACACGACCAGAAAGACCACGGCGCTGATGGTGGTCAGCACCATGCCGACAACGGAGACTGGGCTGCGAATCAGCCGGACGTCACGCGCCATCTTCGCTCCAGCGCGACGCGGAGGGCCGACCTCCTCTCACTTCTTCTTGAGCGAGGACAAATACGCGACCAGCGCGTCAACCTCGTCTTTCGGCAGCGAGAACTCCTTCATGTCGGGCTTGCGCGTGGCTTTGGTTTTCGCGGTCATGCCCTTCGCGTCGACGATCCACTGCCGGATGTCACCGACGGACAGCTTGCCGCCCACCTCGTCGAGCATCCCTTTCTGGTTCCCTTTTCCAGCGACGGAATGGCACAGCGAACACTTCTGGGCCGTAAACACTTGCTCGCCCTTCGCCCTGGCGTCTTGAGCCGAGGCGGCACCGGCGAGTCCGAGCGCGAAAAGCATCCCGAAGACAACTGAGCGAACCATTCTTCCTCCCTCTCCTTCCTTGCCTTTTGCCGTGGCAAGGGGACGACCAAGCCTATTCTCTCAGAGCCGTTTGAAGACATCCATGAGGCCTACTGACTGCCGGAAACCCGGCACGCCGGCGCCCGCGCCTTCATCCCCCGCTGGTGTCCGGTTCGGTTCCGCCGTGGATCTCGTGGACGAAGTGTGCCCGCGCTTCGACCTCCGCCAACTTGGTCGCGGCGTACAGCGACGCTCCCCGCTGCAAGTGCTTGCGTTCGTCCTCGGGAAGCGCGTGCAGACTGTGGGAGTCGTGACCTCGCGCTCGGAGGAACTCGTCGATCAATGCCTGTTCCAGCTTGCCTTCGGGATCGCGCATCGCACGAACCTCGGACGGTTCCGTTGTCATGGCTCAAGCTCCCTTCACCTGGCGACTGCCTTCAGCCTACGGAGGACTCCCCGACACCCAGGAACCACTGATCGAGCACGACGTGCCGCACGAATCCAGGAATACGGAGCAGCGCGCGCGCGGCCGAGATCTTCACCTGGTCCGGAACGAGCCGCGACAGGAGCTGTGATCCGGGTCCACTGCCAAACCGCTTGCGCACCCGCGACTGCAGAGGGCCGAGCCGGTCAATGTCGTAGTGGCCCTCGGCCGCGACGATGGTGCTGGCCGCGAGCAGACCCGACTCGATCGCCGCCCGAATCCCCTCGCCGCTCTGAGTGCGGGCCAAACCCGCTGCATCGCCAACGAGGACCACACCATCATCGACGGCACGTCGATATGGCGGATCGTGAACGAG
>JBGPJH010000049.1:0-14558 GCA_041485305.1 Vicinamibacteria bacterium
AAAATCCGGCGCCGGGTAGACACCGCCGCCTCCGCTTTCCGCTGAACGTCGCTCGTCGCCACGCCTCCGCCACCTACCAACGAAATGGCACGTATCCCAGGTAGAGCGCCACCCCGATGTGGGCTGCTGCAATCACGAGCAGCAGGTACACGAGGGGCAGGTGGAAGACGTGCCACGCCTCGAACACCTTCTTGGTTTGCTGAAGGTAGGCGGACCGGCCGAGCAGCTTGACGCGTGCCGACGTCAGCCGGACGACGTCGGCACGGGTCGCGGCGTCGAGACCACCGGCTGCGAGGCCGCGATCGAGCGCACGCAGCCTGCGGCCGAGGGCGATCTCGCCCAGCACGAGACCTCCGAGCCAAAAACGGGTGCCGGCCGGCCCTGCCCCGCGTTCGAACGCATCGATCCGACCGAGTGCATCTTCGTTGGCGCCAGACGCGACCAGTGCGCTCGTCAGCGCCGCGGCCTCCGCCTCGACCTCCGTGCGCGTCAACTCGCTGCCCCGAATCGAACGCGGGATGCGGACGTACAGGTAGCGGCCCACGAAGCCAGAGAGCATCACCAGCACCATGGACCAGTACGCGGCCGAAATGATGCCGTTGAACTTGAACGACGTATGCAGGGTGACGAGCACGGGCCCGACAATCCCGCAGAACAGATGAATCTCGAGCCAGGCTTTCACGCTGCCCCTCGGTCCGAGGCGCTTGACCCGCTTGCGCAGCATGTAGACAAAGGGCACCACCATCAGCAGCGTTCCGACGACGCCGAGCGTCTGACCGATGGGCCCAGATGGACGAAGCAGGCGGTGGGCGGGCGCGTAGCCGCGCACACGGAGGGGAGTGTTGTAGTAGTCCGCGCCGCCGAGCCCGAACATGACCCACAGCACCATGAACACCGACACGCCAAACCCCCAGGCGACCCCACTGCTCGCCAGGCGCGGGACGGCAGAGCGGCTGGCTGATGCCTGGGCGAAGGTTGACGACGCGCGCGCCACGTTCGAGGACGACATTCCCGGAGCGCTCACAGGTTCACCGTGCAGTCGCCCTTGGCCGTTGTCACACAGGCAAACACAACGCCTTGCCGTTCATCGTCCGCGTCGAGGCCATTCGATTCGCAGCAGACTTCGCCGTCCCTTACCTGAACCCGGCAGGTGCCGCACACGCCTGCCCGGCACAGCGAGTCGATGGGCACCCCACCCTCCTCGGCCGCTTCGAGCAGCGTTTGACCCTCGCGTATCGGAACGTCCCTGCCCGCGCGGGCACAGACCATCCGATGGCCGCGGCTGGGAGCTCGCGACCCTACGACCGCCGAACTGGCGATGTCGGCAGCACGCGGCCCGGCGGGAGCCATTACCTCGTGGCTCTGAGACACGGGCGCGGCCGCGCGAGGGAGACCGGCCGAAGCTGCGACGGCGGCTTGGAACACTTCATGGCGGATCTGCCCGGAGGGCACGCCGAGGGCGGCCAGCAGCGTCTTGAGGCCCTCGATCATCTCGCGGGGACCGCACACGAACGCGATCGAATGGACGAGGTTCGGGACGGTGGTCCGGAGCAGACTTTCGTCGATGCGGCCCGAGTATACGGAAGGGTGTGTGCTACCACTCGAGACGGCGAGGTACACGCTGAGCTGAGGATGACGATTGGCCGCGGTGGCCAGTTCGTCCTTGAACGCGAAGTCGTGGGGGGTGCGCGCGCTGTAGATCAGAGTGAGGGGCCGCGTCGGCTCGACGGCGACCGCGTGCCGCAGCATGCTCATCAACGGCGTAATTCCGATACCTCCCGCGAGCAGCACAATCGGGCGATCGTCTCCGGCGGGGTACCTGAACGCGCCCGCAGGCGCCTTGACCGACAGCTGAGCCCCGGGTCGCACGATCGCATGTAGCGCGTTCGACACCACGCCTTGCCGCCTCACCGAGATTTCGAGATAGCCGCGCACGTGCGGAGCGGAGCTAATCGAGTAGCAGCGCGCGTAGTCCTTGCCATCCACTCGCATCCGGACCGTGATGAACTGGCCGGCCTCGAACTCGAAGCCGTTCGGGCGTGCCACTCTTATGGTCTTGATCGTCGGCGTCTCATCAAAGACGGCAATAACGGGCACCTGCACGAAGCTCTTTGGAGCGACGGCACGCGGCGTGAGCGCGGCTGACGGACGAGCGGCCGGAACCGTTGCCGGCTTCAAAGGCACCGGCACCACCGAAATCGGTGTCGTGCCGACCCGCTTCGGCACGAACATCTCGCACGCGGCAAACCAGAGCGCGTGGACGGCGAGGCCGAACGTCAGCCCCAGGGTGCTCGGGAACATCCAGGGAAATCCCGCGAGCGCAAGAGAGATGAGGGTCAGCGAGCTCAGCAGGGCCACACCGGGCGTGCGATGGTTTCTGAGCGCGGCCAGACCGAGATGGATGGTTGTGACAAGAGCCAGCACAGAAGCTGGGCTCGCGGGCTCTGTCAGGATCGCGAACAGTTCAGCTAGTGTCACTAGCGCCATGCATAGGGAATTGGACCGCGCTCCAACGAACGGGCCGACGCACGAGTCGATTCGACGTTGGGGCGCAAGAAACATGCCCGTCGTGAGAGTTCCTGGATTTGCGTGGGACACAAAAAGACGCCAATCATTTGCTGCAAAAAACGGTGGGGACGTTACCGTTTTCGTCGACCGCGGGAGGACCGAAACGGAACTGGCGGCCGACTTGAGGTGTGCAGAATCTACCCGTCGTGTAGAAACGCCGGGCCGGGCTACTGATGCCCGATTGATGCGATACTGTCGCATCGCACCGCGCGGCGCCGACGCGCAAAAAAAGTAGGAATCCTATCCGACCCACGCTTCCGCAGATCACGCTCGCAGCGCTCTGCCTCGCCGCGGCGCTTCAGATCGTACGGATCACGTTCGGGCCCGAGCGAGGGCTGCAGGCCGAGTACTTCTCGAGCGACCGCACGGCCGACGCTCCCGCCGTCGCGAAGGTTGACGACAACGTATCGACCGTTCGCGTCGCCGAGGCGTGGCGCGGAGCAGCACCCGACACATTCAGGGCGCGCTGGTATGGATATCTGACTGTCGCGCGCTCAGGCGTGTATTCGTTCGCCACGAGGTCCGACGACGCTTCGTTTCTGTCCATTGACGGGCGGCGAGTGGTGGACAACGGCGGGGCTCACGGCGCGGTCAACTCGACAGGCGTCGCCCGACTGGCGCGCGGGCCGCACCTCGTCCTCGTCGAATTCGATCAATTCGGCGGCGCGTACGAAGTCAGCTGGAGCTGGGCACGAAACGGCGGTCGTTTGGTCCCCGTACCCGGATGGGCGCTGACCCTCTCGCGCGTGAGTGCCTGGAAAGTACTCACCGCCCGCGCGCTCGACCTGTCCTCGCTCGTCCTCGTCGCCGTGTTTGGGCTGCTCGTGGTGTTCCTTGCACACGAGCGGCGTTGGACTCCCTCTCGCTACCCGGTCGCTCTGTCGCTGCTCTTCTTCGTCGCGCTCTCGATTCTGCATACGTGGCCGCTCGCCTCGGATCCGGCACATCTGACGCGCCACGACAACCGCGATGCTCTTTTGAACGAATGGATTATCGCGTGGGTCGCCCACCAGGCCCCTCGCGCGCCGTGGCACCTGTTCGACGCGAACATCTTCTACCCGGAGCGGTACACGTTGGCGTACTCCGAGGCGATGCTCGTGCAGTCGGCGATGGGCGCTCCCCTCTTGTGGCTCGGAGCATCGCCCGTGCTGGCGAACGGACTCCTGCTGCTTGCCGGTTTTGCGCTGACCGGGTGGTCGATGACGCTGGTCGTTCGGCGTTGGACCGGCGACTGGACCGCCGGGCTCGTTGCCGGCCTGGTGTTCGCGTTCAACGCGCACACGCTGACGCGCCTCCCTCACCTGCAGGCCCAGCATGTTGAATTCCTCCCGCTGGTCCTTCTGGCCCTCGACCAGCTGCTCAGGTACCCGAGCGCGCGTGGAGCAGCCACCCTTGCGCTGTGGTTCGTTCTTCAGTCGCTGACCTCGGTGTACCTGCTCGTCCTCACGGCGTTCGCCACAGCCGCTGGCCTGATCGCGCGGGTTGATGAATGGTGGGGCCGGCGATTCAGACTGTTCGCGGGCCGGCTCGCGCTGGCGGGAGGGCTGGCCGCACTCGTGCTCGTGCCATTCCTACTCCCGTACTGGCACGCCAATCACGATCAGGGGCTGACGAGGGGGCTGGCGGAGGCGACCCAATACTCGGCCTCCTGGGAGGACTACCTGTCGACGCCGTCCAGGCTCCATTACTCGTGGTGGAGCGAACGCTTCTTCCACGGCACTGCCTTGTTCCCTGGAGCGCTCGGCCTGGCACTGACCGGATTCGCCCTTGTTCGTGGGGTGGTCGCCAAGGACCGCCGCGCCCGGATGTGCCTGCTGATCGGTATCGTCGGGGTTGTCCTGTCGTTCGGACCGAAGGTGCCAGGGTATGCGGCGCTCTACGCGGTCGTGCCGCTGCTGCGCGGCATTCGGGCTACGGCCAGATTCGGATATCTCGCAACGTTCTCGGTCGCAGCGCTAGCAGGCTTCGGGGTGGTGGCGCTCCGAAGTGTGACGGCGGCTCGCGCCTGGCCGGTCGTGGCGATTGGACTGACCGTAGCGGCTGCGGTGGAGCCGCTGGCTGCGCCAATCGGATTGAGGCGATTCGATGGGATTCCGCCGATCTACGGCCACGTCCCGCGGCGGCCCGGCACGGTCGTCGTGGAAATGCCGTTCCACGGTCCCCGCAGCGCACACCTGCACGCGCCCTACATGCTCAACTCGACGGCGCATTGGCAGCGGATCGTCAACGGCTACAGCGGATTTCAGCCGGCGAGTTACTCTCGCCACGCCGAAGCCCTGGCAACCTTCCCGGACGCCCGGTCAATCGCGGCCCTACGCGAGATCGGCGTCACGCACGTGTTCGTTCACACCGACGAGTTCTCGCCAGCGGCGCTCGCCCTGCTGGCCACGACGCGCGAGTTGCTGCACCTCGAGACGTTCGGTACGATCGCCCTTTATCAGCTGAAAGAATAGCTGTCGTCCCCGCGTCCCTCTAGCCGGGCGATCGGTGTTGGTATACGTATAATGGCGCGGGTGTCTGAGTTCTCGATGCCGCCCAAGGTGCGAGCCCTCCTGCTTCGTCTCTCCC
This sequence comes from Vicinamibacteria bacterium, assembly GCA_041485305.1. Taxonomy (GTDB): domain Bacteria; phylum Acidobacteriota; class Vicinamibacteria; order Vicinamibacterales; family CAVVIG01; genus JBGPJH01. The sequence goes on from JBGPJH010000049.1 coordinate 5,137, forward strand.
CCTTTTTTGCAGCGGTCGCACTGCTGGTGGCCATGGTCGCGTTGTCGCGCGACTTCGGCGCGACGTGGGACGAGCGAGCCTTGCAGAAGTACGGCGAGGATCTTTGGGAGTACTTCAACGGCGAGCGCGCTCGCTCCGCCATCGACATCAGCTTCGGGTACACGCGGATCTACGGAGGCTTCGTCGAGCTCACCTCCGTTGCGGCTCAGCATCTGGTTGCCGCCAATGCCTACGTGGTGAGACACGCGGTCAACAGCATATTCGGCTGGGCAGGGGTCGTTTTCGCCTTCCTCATGGCCTCGCGGCTGTTCGGCCAGCGGGCGGGATGGCTGGCGGCCGTCCTTCTGGTCGCGATGCCGCGGTACATCGGCGAATCGATGAACAACACAAAGGACCTGCCCTTCGCGGTGCTGATGCTCGCGGCGTTGTACTACATCGTGACGTTTTCGCCGCGGTATCCGTACGTGTCCTGGTCGCACGCGTTGAAGCTCGCGCTGGTGATAGCGCTCGCAATGGGCGTCCGATCGATGGGCTTGGTGCTCGTCGGGTACGCCGGCATCGGACTGCTTGTGGCCGTCTTGGCGTCGCACGAATGGTCACCGGCGCGGCTGGCGGCGACGTCGGGACGCTTTGCTGCCATCGCGGTGCTGTCGATCGTCGGCGGCACGGCGTTCTGGCCTTGGGCCCAGGAGCAGCCGCTCGTTCGGCCGGTCCAGGCGTTCTTTCTCGCGTCCACATTCAGCTGGGGCAACCCATCGCTGTTCGCCGGACGCGATCTGGCGGCCAGCGAGCTGCCGTGGTATTACCTGCCCACCTGGCTCGCGATCTCCATCCCGCCGGTCGTACTCCTGGGGCTGGTGTTGTCTGTGCCGCGCCTCGTGCGGGAGCGCACCTCGCGAGTGCAGCTTGCAGCCATCTGGGGGTTCGTCCTGATACCGGCCACGATGGCGATCGTCAGACATCTGACGCTGTACGATGGCATCCGGCACTTGTACTTCATCGTGCCCCCTCTCGCCGTGATTGCCGCCGTCGGATGGGAGACCGTGCTCGGGTCGGCCCGGTCCCGGACGAGGCTCGTTGCGACGGCTGCGCTGGTCGTGGGCGTGGCCGAGCCCCTGGCGTTCCAGATGCGGAATCACCCGAACCAGAACGTGTACTTCTCACCGGTGATCGGTGGGCCACGGGGCGCCTACGGGCGGTTCGACATGGACTACTGGGGCAACTGCGTCCTGCAAGCGCTGGACTGGTCGGATACGCAGGCGAAGCAGGCTGGCATGCCGGTCGTCTTCGTCGCCAACGCCAGAGAAATCGCTCAGGCCGACGTGATGCGGTTTCGACTGCTGTGGCTGCAGCTGCGTCCAACCGGTAGCTATCACTTGGACGTGCGGCTTCTGAAAGGGTCGCGAAGGAGCATGCTTGGGGCGAACGGGGATCCCGGCGTGGTCCATCGGGTCACGACAGCGGATGGCACGCCATTGTGCGTTGTCATACGAGGACCCGACTACGCGCGGCTCGAGGAGCGCCTTGTTGGCGCTCCCGCGACCGCCGGCAGGACGCCATGACCGACCCCCTGCAGGCCAGGACGATTGCCGACTTCGGCGAGCAGTGGACCGCGTACCCCGACAGTGACGGGTTCTTCGGTTCCTCGGAGCTCTTTAACGACATCTTCCGGCCGCTGCTCTCCGACCGGGACGTCGAGGGTCGCCGGGTCGCGGAGATCGGTGCGGGCACAGGACGCTTCGTCAACGTGCTCGCTCGCGCCGGCGCCGCACACGTGGTGGCCGTCGAGCCATCGGGGGCGTTCGGGGTGCTTCGCGAGAACACCCAAGCCTTCCGCGACCGGATCACGTACCTGGAGACCACGGGGGAGCATCTGCCCTCGACCTCGGCGCTCGATTACGTGTTCATCATCGGCGTGCTCCATCACGTCCCGAACCCGGGCCCCGTCGTCGAGGCGGCGTTCCGCGCGCTCTGTCCGGGCGGCAAGCTTGCCGTCTGGCTGTACGGACGCGAGGGCAACGCGCCGTACCTGCTCCTCGTCCAGTCGATGTGGTGGTGTACCCGCCGGCTGCCGCACAGCGGGCTCGCCCTGTTCGTGGGCGCGCTCTACCCGGCGTTCTGGTGCTACATGCACGCGTGCCGCTGGCTACCTCTGCCCCTGGCAGACTACATGCGCCGCATCATGCTGCCGCTGACGCCGTCCAAGCGGCGCGTCGTCATTTACGATCAGCTGAACCCGGCGTACGCGAAGTACTACACGCGGGAGGAAGCGTATCGGGCGCTCGCCGAGTTCGGGTTCACCGACATCCGCCTGCACCATCGGCATGGCTACAGCTGGACAGTCGTGGGAACCAAGCCGTGATGGCACCCCAGCGTCCCGGTTCGGCGGCCTCGCTGGTCAGTATCGTCGCACCGGTCTACAACGAAGCCACGACGCTGGCGGAGTTTGTCGCCCGGCTGGCCGCCGCCGCGAATGCCCTCGAGCCCCGGTACGCCTTCGAGTTCATCCTGGTGGACGATGGAAGCACGGACGAGAGCCTGCAGCAGGCGAAGGCGGCGATCGCTCGGGAGAACCGCCTGAGGGTGGTCGAGCTACGGCGCAACTTCGGGCAGACAGCGGCGCTGCAGGCCGGCTTCGCCGCCGCGCGTGGCGACATCGTGATCTCGATGGATTCCGATCTGCAGCATTTCCCCGAAGATCTGCCGCTGTTTCTCGGAAAAAACGAGGAGGGCTACGACCTGGTGTGCGGCTGGCGTCACCAGCGTCAGGAGGGTCTCGTCAGGCGCTGGCCGTCGCGCGCGGCCAATCTTCTCATCCGGGCCGTTTCGGGACTCCGCGTTCACGACATCGGCACGACGTTCCGCGCGTATCGTGCCGACCTGGTTCACGAGCTGCGCCTGCTTGGCGAACAGCATCGGTTCGTCCCTGTTCTGGCCAGCATCGTGGGCGCCAAAGTGACAGAGGTCCAAATTCGCAACGTCGAACGGCCGGCCGGACGCTCGAATTACGGGCTCGGCCGCACCGTCAACGTGTTCCTCGACATCCTGTACTTATACTTCTCGCGCTATTACTTCACGCGGCCGCTCAAGGCCTTCGGCAAGATCGCGCTCTTGCTCCTGGGCACGGGCATCGGCATCTCCGGATCGCTGGTCGTGTACTCGTGGGTGACAGGTGCGCCCACCATTCGCGAGCGGGGCGGCTGGTTTCTGTTGTCGTCGCTGCTGATGCTCGGCGGCCTGCAAACGCTCCTGACCGGCATCCTCGCCGAGATTCTCGTGCGCATCTACTACCAGAGCGGACAGACGCACCAGGCATACGTCCGCCGGGAGTGGGACCGCGATTCGGCGGGCGGCTGACTCTCACACATGTGTGGCATCCTCGGGTATTTTTCGGTTGGCGACTCTCGTGTCGACGCGGAACTGTGGCGCCGGCTGGTTCCTATGGTGGGCCACCGCGGTCCTGACGACAGCACGTTCTGGCACGACGGACGCTTCGCATTCGGCCATCGCCGCCTGTCGATCATCGACCTCTCCCAGGGCCAACAACCGATGGCGACCGACGACGGCGCCCTGGTCGTGACCTTCAACGGGGAGATCTACAACCACATCGAGCTGCGGGCGGAACTGGAGGCGCTGGGCCATCGGTTCCGGACCCGTTCGGACACCGAAGTGCTGCTCCACGGCTATCGGCAGTGGGGCGTCGACCTACCGACAAAGCTCCTGGGCATGTTTGCCTTCGCGATCGCCGATCGCCGCCGCCACGAGCTGTTCTGCGCCAGGGATCGATTCGGCGAGAAGCCGTTCTTGTACGTCGAGCAACCGCAGGGCGTCGCGTTCGCGTCGGAGCTGAAGGTTCTGGCGGCACTGCCCGACCTCCGACGAGACGTGAACGAGATGGCGCTTGCGGCGTACCTGTGCCTGAACTACGTGCCCGGGACGGAGACCCTGATGCGCGGCGCCGAACGTCTTCGTCCGGGGACGTGGCGTCTCTGGACGGCCGGGGGAACAGCGCGCACGGCAGCGTACTGGCAGCCGCCCGATCCGAGCGAGCCCGACCTGAATCTATCCCTATCGGACGCTGTGGATCAGCTCGAACCGCTCATCGACAAGGCGGCGCGACTCGCCCTGCGGAGCGACGTGCCGGTGGGCATTTTCCTGTCCGGCGGCATCGATTCGTCGTTGATGGCCGAAAGCGCGGCCCGTTCGGGACGACTGGCGGCGGCCTATTGCCTGACGTTTTCCGAAGCGAGTTATAGCGAGTGGCCCAGGGCCGAGACGACCGCCAGACACCTGGGCGTTCCGCTGACGGAAGTCCGGCTGGGCGCGGAGGCGCTCGGCGACTTTCTCGAGCTGGTCGCCCACGCCGACGACCCCCTGGCAGATTCCTCGGCGCTCGCCGTGTGGACGCTGTCGCGCGAGGTGGCGCGCCACGTCAAGGTTGTGCTGAGCGGAGACGGCGGCGACGAGCTGTTTGGCGGCTACCTCACGTATCAGGCCACGCTGTGGCACGAGGCCGTGACTTCGCGGCTGCCGATGCCGGTGCGGCACCTGATGGCCCGGGGCGGTCGAGGGCTGCCCACTAGCGAGCGCAAGGTGTCCGGCACTTACAAGCTCCGGCGGTTTCTGCGCGCGGCGGATCTTTCACCTGCCATCGCGCACTTCACCTGGAACGGTACATGGTTGCCCGACGAAGCGCGCGGGCTTGTGACGGCTGACCTCGGCCCGAAGGTGGAGGGCGCGCTCGAGCGGCTGGCAGCCGCGCACGGATTGTCCGAGCGGCCGTCGCTGAGAGCCCTGCAGACCGCCGATGCAACCGACTACCTGCCCAACGACATCCTAGCGAAGTCCGATCGGATGAGCATGGCCCACGGCCTCGAAGTGCGTTCACCGTTTCTCGATCCCGAGCTGGCCGCGTTCGCGCTTCGCCTGCCCGCGGCGCTCAAGGCCACGCGGTGGGGTGCTTCGAAGCGAGTGCTTCGCGAGCTCGCGATGCGCAAGTACAACGTCGAGGCAGGCCGGGGCGCCAAGCAGGGGTTCAGCATCCCCGTGCACGAATGGCTCCGAGGGCCGGCGCGGCCGATCGTCGAGGATCTGCTGTCGGCGCAGTCCTTGTCCTCGGTTCCGTTGCTCGACGCCAAGGGTGTCTCGCGTGCCGTCGCCGGTCATATGTCAGGCCGGCGGTCATACGGCTTCGAGTTGTGGGGCCTGGCCGTGCTGGTCGCATGGCATCGGGCCTATGTGCAAACGCCGGCCCACATTCCGAACGGCCCGCAGCCGCGGTCGGTGGAAGTGGCGGTGTGCGCCGTCTAGCGCGCTTTTCGTTGCGTGTGGCCCGGCCGTCTTTCGGCTCCGCATGAACATGCGTGTCGATAGACGGGGTCCGGCGGAAACAGGTGCTCGTCGCAGGCTGGGCCATCGCTATACCTGGCGGAGGACCAGCGCCCAGTTCAACCGACCTCATCGGTGATGGAATCGCGATCATCGCAACACTGGTCATCATCGGCTTCGCCGCGAGGATTCAAGCGCCATAGGTCCAGCTCAACGACCTCAACGCACTGAGCCTGTTCAAGGCCAGCGAAACTCGGGAAGGTGCATCAATGCCGGAACCGTCTGCCGTTCTCTTCGTCGCAATCGGTCTGGCCGCCGGACTCCTGTCCGGCGTGTTCGGCATCGGGGGCGGCGTCGTCATTGTGCCGGCCCTGATCTATTTGGCAGGCTTTACCCAGCACCGCGCGACGGGCACGAGTCTGGCGGTTTTGTTGCCACCGATCGGGTTCGCCGCGATGTGGGAGTACTACCGCCACGACAACGTCAACGTGCGCGCGGCGATGATCATTGCCGGGGCAGTATTCGTTGGAGGTTGGGTCGGCGCGGTTGCGGCGAACCGTGTTTCGGGACCGTACCTGCGGCTCGCGTTTGGAGTGTTCGTAGTCGTGCTCGGCTTGTACCTGACGGTTGGAGCCTTCCGGCGCCTCGGGTGGGTCTGATCTCCCTGCCAGCGGTCCTGTTTGTCGAGGTGTCCGGCGCGCAACGCCGGAGTCTCGAAGAGCAGGCGCGAGAGGCGCTTCGAGCGGTCGTCGGTGGCTATTTGACAGACTGACGGTGGGCCGATCGGAGCATCGCCAGCATCCGCAGCCGTCCGGCATGCCCGGCTCGCGGACTCGCAGGGTTGAACGGAAGGGATCGCGCGCGACAGGTGGGATCAAGACGTCAACAAATTGGCAACGATCTTGACGATAGTGTCATGATATTGACATGGCTCGGCGAGACCAGTTGCCGCCGCGTTGCGCCCGGCAGTAGAGTTACGGTGCGAGTGCGAAACGTATGTCGGTGAATGTTCGAGAACGGGCCGTCGCCTCTCACGCGCGCATCATTGCTCTCCTTGCTGTCGCCGTGCTCGTTCTTGCTCCGACCTTCGTCCGTGCCTTGCAGCATCTCGACTGCCGACCCTCTGCGATCGGGTTGACATTTAGCCGAAGCAGTTCGCCACCGCCCGCACGCATTCACCTGACGCCGCCCGACAGCGCAATCCTTCTGCCGGCACCCGCCGACGAGTCGAGGTTCGCTTGCCTCGCGGGTCGCTCTCCGGCGACCGACGACTCGATACCAGATCTCCCGATTGACGCATCTCCAGATCCCACGCGCGGTCCACCGAGTCAATCACTCGCCTGAAGCACTCCTAGAGTCTCGTCCCGATCCGCTCCGAACACCGGCCTATTGAAGTCGAGCGGCTGATCGAATCTGGTGTCAGACCAGGTCATAGACGCTCGACGTCCAGGTGGCCAGACTTCGGAGAAGCTTGGGACGAGACTCTGTTGGCTATCGATACGTCGAGACACTTTGACGAGATGGGCATGGCAAAGATGGTTGAAGCGGAGCGACTGGAGCTTCTCAGGCAGTTCGACGGGAGCACCGTGGCAAACGTGATCGAGACGTTCGACGTTCGACTGCGAAACGAGGGCTTCGCGGACGCCTCCATCCGTTGCCTGTTCGATGATCTTGCGCCCGTAGTCGGGTACGCCGTGACCGCGCGGATCCGGTGTTCGGCTCCGCCCCCGGTGGGCCACCGCTATAACGACCGAACCGATTGGTGGAGTTACATCGTCCAGGTACCCGCCCCGAGGTTCGTGGTCGTGCAAGACATCGACGAGCATCCTGGGTTCGGCGCGTTCGTCGGCGAGGTTCACGCCAACATCTTGCGCGCGCTCGGCTGTGTGGGCTATGCGACCAACGGATCGGTGCGCGATCTGCAGCCGGTCAGGGCGATGCGTTTCCAGTTCTTCGCGTCGACGGTCGCGGTATCGCACGCCTTCGCGCACCTTGTCGACTTTGGCGATCCGGTCGAACTCGGCGGGTTATCGGTGGCGAGCGGAGACCTGCTGTTTGGTGACCTGCACGGGCTGCAGTCGATTCCGCCGTCGGTCGTGGAACGTCTCCCGGCCGTGGCAGCCGAGATGACGGCGAAGGATCGAGCCGTCATCCGGCTCTGTCAGTCCCCTGAGTTTTCCATCGACAAGCTTCGCCATCTGGTGAGGAGTCTCGGATGAAGGGCTGCATGTGGTCGGCGTTTGCCTGGATAGCAGTGGTCGCGTGCACCGTGGCGGGCTGCTCGCGGCCCAGTGCCGGCGCGGAAACAACCGAGGTGCCGACTGTGGCCGTCGAGAAGGTGACCCGCGCCGACATGGAGCAGCGACTCCCTCTTGCCGCTGAATTCCGGCCGTTTCAGGAGATCGACGTGCACGCAAAGGTTGCCGGCTACCTGAAGTTCATCAACGTCGACGTCGGCGACCGCGTGAGCGCCGGACAACTCCTCGCGGTTCTCGAGATTCCTGAACTCGAGGACGAGATGCATCAAGATGACGCGGGCGTCAAACGAGCCGAGCAGGAGATCCATCGGGCGCAAGCCGAGCGCGAGCGCGCGGAATCGGTGCACGAGGTCTCTCATCTTGCCGCCACGCGGCTGTCCAGCGTCCTCAAGGCTCGGCCAAATCTCGTGGCGCAACAGGACATCGATGAGGCCTCGGGACGCGATCGTGTCGCCGAAGCCCAGGTGGCAACGGCCGACGCCGCTCTGGCCTCGGCACGAGCGCAGCTGGAGGTCGTGAAGGCGAGCCAAAGCAAGACGAAAACCCTCTACGCCTATTCGCAGATCACGGCGCCGTTTGCGGGAGTGATTACGCACCGCTACGCGGATGTCGGCGCCATGATCCAGGCAGGCACCTCCTCGCAGACGCAGGCCATGCCCCTTGTCAGGCTGTCGCAGAACTCGCGTCTGCGGCTCGTGATTCCCGTCCCGGAGTCGGCCGTGTCCCGCATCCGCCTGGGCACACCCGTGGAGTTGACCGTGCAGTCGCTCCGACAGACGTTCGCGGGGACGGTCGCCCGGTTCGCAGAGCGGCTCGATGGGGATACCCGTACGATGCGGGTCGAAGTCGACGTCCCAAACCCGACGCTCGATCTCGTACCGGGCATGTACGCCAGCGCGTCCATCGTCCTGGATCAGGTCAAGAACGCGCTGGTCGTGCCGGTCCAGGCGCTCGACCGGACGGACAGATCTCCGCGTGTCTTCTTGGTGAACTCCGATCGGCGCATCGAGTCGAGGACCGTGACGGTCGGACTGGAAACCAGCGATCGCGTTGAAATCTCGGCTGGCCTCGCCGCTGACGATCTGGTGGTCGTCGGCAACCGCTCACAGCTCAAGGTGGGCACTCTCGTGGTGCCGAAGGTCGTTGCGACGACCGATGGCGCCGGGGCAGGGCGCTGATGTCCCGATTCTCCATCCGCAATCCGTACTTCATCTTCGTCGTGTGTTCGATCGTCGCCGTCGTCGGACTGACGAGTGTCGTTCGCATGCCCGTCGATCTCTTTCCCGACATCAACATCCCCCAGGTCGTAGTGGCGACCTTCTACAACGGGATGCCGCCCGAGCAGATCGAAACCGACATTACCGGCCGGTTCGAGCGCTTCTTCACGCTTGGCGCGGGAATCGACCACATGGAATCGCGCTCGCTACCGGGTGTCAGCATCATCAAAGTCTTCTTCCAACCCGGCACGAACGCCGATTCAGACGTCACCGAGATTTCGAACTTGGCCATGGCAGACCTTCGGCGGCTTCCGCCCGGCACGCTCCCGCCGATCGTCCAGAAATTCGACGCGTCCAGCTTGCCAGTGTGTTTGATCACACTCAAGGGTGAAGGCCTCACCGAAACGCAGCTGAGAGATCTCGGGCAGTTCACCATCCGAAACCAGCTCGCCGGCGTGCCCGGGGCGTCCGTGCCGCCGCCTTTTGGCGGCAAGTACCGGCAGATCATGGTCTACGTCGATCCGGCCAAGCTCCGGGCCTACAAGATGAGCCCCATGGATGTGGTTCGGGCCGTCAACAATGCGAATCTGATTCTGCCATCCGGCGACGTCAAGATTGG
>JBGPJH010000050.1:0-14514 GCA_041485305.1 Vicinamibacteria bacterium
ACCCTGAGCACCAAACCGAATCAGCACGACTTCGACGAGCTCAATATCATCTACGCGCACCTGGACAGCACGACCACGGTGGCGGCCCTGACGTCCCCCGCCACATCGGCGTCTGACGTCACGGACGACCCGAACAGCTGGGGTGCGCTGATGAGCCAATCCCCGAACGGCCGCAGCTCGAGCTACGAAAAATTCCATCGCGACGGATCGCAGACGCTCACGCACGTCTACTGGACCCTGGAAGCGGCGGCCGAATGCCCGAGCTGCGATCACCGGTACAGATAGCACCAGCGACGCCAGACGCTCGCGGATGGAGTAGCCTTCCTACTTCTGCTGCGGCGCCGCCGGAGGAGTCGCGGGCGCTACTGGCACGGCACCTGCCGGCGCTGTACCCGCCGGCGTCGAGCCGGCCGGCTGAGCACCCGCCGGTGGCGTATTCGCCGGTGGCGCCTGAGGCGGTGCCTTGGGCGCGCCCGAGGGTGGCGGCGAAGCGCCACTGACCACAGAGCCCGGTCCGCGCTGTCCGATGATCGCGAGCGACAGCGCCGCGAGCATGAACAGGACCGCGAAGGCGGCCGTCATCCTCGACAGCAAGGTGGCACCTGCGCGGGCACCGAATGCGGCCTGGCTGCTTCCGCCGCCAAACGCGCTGGCCATGTCGCCGCCCTTGCCCTGTTGCAGCAGGATCACCATCAGCAGCATCAGGCAGACGGCCACGTAAAGCGTAGTCAGAAGGTAATAGAACATTCAGTCCCGTTGCTTTTGGAAACCCTGATTATACCGTAGCCGATTGACTCCCTGCCACGATTGCCGCGAAGCTTCGGACGTCGAGACTGGCCCCGCCCACCAGCGCACCGTCCACGTCGGGCTCGCGTACGAGCTCGGCGATGTTGTCCGGCTTGACGCTCCCACCGTAGATGACATGACATCGCTCGGCTGCGCTGCCGCCGAACCACTGCTTCAGCCGGCTGCGAATGTGCAAATGGGCTTCCTGGGCCTGTGCGGCCGTCGCGTTTCGTCCCGTGCCGATCGCCCAGATCGGCTCGTAAGCGACGACCAGATCCCCAATCTGCTCGGCGCTCAGACCATCGAAGCCGTCCTTGACTTGCCGGTCGAGAACCGACAGCGTCTCGTTCCGTTCGCGCTCCTCGAGCGTTTCCCCGACGCACACGATGGGCGTCAGGCCCGCCGCGATTGCGGCGCCGAGCTTCCGGTTGACCGACACGTCCGTTTCCCCAAACAGCCGCCGGCGCTCCGAGTGTCCGATGATCACGTACTCGGCGCCTGCCTCCCGGACCATCCCGGCGGACACTTCGCCCGTAAACGCGCCTTCGCGTTCCCAGTAGAGGTCCTGCGCCGCGACGCCGACGTTGGTGTTTCTCAAGGCTTCGGCAACGGCATGCACCGCAGTAAAGGGAGGGCCGACCACGATCTCGACGTCGCCCACGTCCTTGACGAGGATCCGCAGCTCCTTCGCGAAGACGACGGCTTCGTGAACGGTCTTGTACATCTTCCAGTTGCCGGCAATGAAGGGTGCTCTCATATGGCGGTCCGCCGCACGTTCGCGCGAAGGCGGAAGGTCCACACTACCGTAAATAGGCGATCGCGGCCACCGGAAGATCCACCATCTTTCAATTGCCGGTGACGGGCGCCCAGGCCGCGTTGTCCGCGAGTCGGCTGTTGATCGATGGGCGTCGTCAACGATCGGCGAGCGCGGCCACCCCCGGTAGTGTGCGGCCGCCGAGAAATTCGAGCGAGGCGCCGCCGCCGGTTGAGATGTGCGTGATCTTGTCGGCGACGCCGGCCTTCTTCACCGCTGCAATCGAATCCCCTCCGCCGACAATCGTCGTCCCGTCCACGGCGGCAACCGATCGCGCGACGGCGTTGGTGCCCTCCGCGAAGATCTCGATCTCGAAAACGCCCATGGGCCCGTTCCACACGACCGTCTTCGCGTCGCGAATGAGCGTGTCGTAGGTCTTGATCGTCGCGGGTCCAATGTCGACGCCCAGGCGATCGCCTATCAACGGATCGCCGACGGCCAGCACAGCGTGTGCCGCGCCCGCTTCGATCCGGTCCGTGACCACATGATCGGCCGGCAAAGCGAGCTGCACGCCGCGCCTGGCGGCGCCGGCCGCAATCCGCCGCGCGGCGTCAAGCCTGTCGTCTTCGACGAGGGAGCGACCCACCGGCAGACCCTGCGACTTGAAAAACGTGTAGGCCATCGCTCCGCCGATGAGGAGCCGATCGACCTTGCCGAGCATGTTCTCGATTACCTCGATCTTATCCGACACTTTCGCGCCGCCGAGGATCGCGACGAACGGACGCTCCGGCGCCTCGAGCGCGCGGCCGAGGTATTTCAGCTCCTGCTCCATCAGGAGCCCGGCCGCCGCCTGAGGCAGCAGATGCGTAATGCCTTCAACCGAGGCATGCGCCCGGTGCGCCGCGCCGAACGCATCGTCCACGTACAGGTCGGCCAGCGATGCGAGCGCCTTGGCGAACCCGGCATCGTTCTTCTCCTCCTCGCCGTGGAAGCGCAGGTTTTCGAGGAGCACGATACCCGCCGACTGGTGCGCCTGTTCCACCGCACGCTTGGCCGAGTCGCCGATGCAGTCGTCCGCAAAAACGACCGCACGGCCGAGAAGCTCCGATACGCGCCCGGCAACCGGACGAAGACTGAATTCAGGCGCGACCTTCCCCTTCGGTCGCCCCAGATGGCTGGCGAGGATCACGGTCGCTCCGTGATCGATGGCGTACTGGATTGTCGGCAGCGATGCCCTTATGCGGGTATCGTCGCCGATGACTCCGGCCTTGAGCGGCACGTTGAAGTCGACGCGAACGAACACGCGCTTCCCGTCGAGGTCCAAATCTCTGATCGAGAGCTTCGCCAGCCTAGAGTCCTCTTTTAACCAGGAGTCGAAGCAGGTCCACGCATCGATTCGAATAGCCCCACTCGTTGTCGTACCAGGACAGGACCTTCACGAAATCGCCGTCCATCACTTTCGTGTACGGTGCGTCAACGATTGACGAATGTGGGTTGCCTTTGAAGTCGATAGAGACGAGCTCCTCGGTCGAGAAGGCGAGAATGCCTTTCATCGGACCCTCGGCCGCCTCCTTCAGCGCGTCGTTCACTTCTGCGCCTGTCGTCTTCTTTTCGACGAGCGCCGCCAGGTCGACCACCGAGACGTTGGGCGTCGGGACGCGCATGGCAAAGCCGTCCAGCCTGCCCTTGAGATCGGGCAGCACTTCGCCCACTGCGAGCGCGGCACCGGTGGTCGTCGGAATCATCGACAGGGCTGCGGCGCGGGCCCGCCGCAGATCCTTGTGCGGCAGATCCAGGAGCTGCTGGTCGTTGGTATACGAATGGATGCTGGTCATCCACCCTTTGCGAATCCCAAATCGCTGGTGAAGCACCTTGGCCAGCGGCGCCAGGCAGTTGGTCGTGCACGACGCGTTGGAGATGATCTGGTGCTTCGAGGGGTCGTAGGTGTCTTCGTTCACGCCGATCACCACGGTCAGATCCTGCCCCTTGGCAGGCGCGGTGATGATGACCTTCTTCGCACCCGCCGCGACATGCTTCGCGGCATCCGGGCGATTGGTGAACAAGCCCGTCGATTCGAAGACCACGTCGACGCCCAGATCCTTCCAGGGCAGCTGCGCCGGGTCGCGCATCGACAGCACCTTGAACTCGTCGCCGTCGACCGAGATGCCGTCGCTCCTGGCTTCGACCTTCGCGTGCAGGTTGCCCAGCACGGAGTCGTATTTCAGCAGGTGGGCCAGCGTTGCGGCGCTGGTGAGATCGTTGACGGCGACGAAGTCGATATTGCGGTCGCCAAGCGCCGCGCGCATGATGTTGCGGCCAATCCGGCCAAATCCGTTGATCCCGACTCTCACGGCCATGCGAAGCTCCTCCGCTCCGGATCCGATGCGGCTCCGGGCAAACACGCAATTCTAATGATGCGCTTGCGAAGGGTCAAACGGTGCGACTATACTCACTTGTTCCTAAACTCAACTCTCTTCTGCACTTATCCGCGGCATGTACTTCGTCTACAGTCTGCTGACGCTGGTCCTCTTCATCGTGGTCTCGCCGTATTTTGCGTATCAGGCGCTGCGCTACAAGAAGTACATCGGCAGCCTGCGCCAGCGCCTCGGGTACCTGCCGATCACCCTCAATGTCGATGGCGAAGCCTCCATCTGGATTCACGCCGTGTCGGTCGGCGAAGCGTTGACTGCGCGGGCGCTCGTGGCGGACCTCAAGACTCGATATCCGCGGCTGCGCCTGTTCCTGTCGACGACAACGATTGCCGGGCAGCAGGTGGCGAAGCGGAATCTCCAGCAGGTTGACGCCGTTTTCTATTTTCCCTTCGACTTCGCCTTCATTGTCCGCAGGACGCTGAACGTCGTGAAGCCGCGTGCCTTCGTGATGATGGAAACCGAGATCTGGCCGAACTTGCTCAAGGTGTGCCGCGCCCGTGGGATCAAGACGATGGTCATCAACGGACGGATCTCTTCGCGATCGTATCCGCGGTACAAGCTGATTCGACCGTTCTTCCGCCGGGTGCTGGGAGACATCGACCGCTTCTGCATGCAGAGCGAGGAATCGGCGCGCCGGCTCATCGCGCTCGGCGCCGATCCGGGTCGCGTGTCGGTGACTGGCAGCTTGAAGTTCGATTCGCTCCAGATCCCGACGCCGGTCGCTCACGGCAAGCCGCGCGAGCGTGTGCTGCGCTTCTTTCGTGTGTCCCCGACCCGCGTGGTCGTCGTGGCGGGCAGCACGATGAAGACCGAGGAGCGCGCGGTGCTGCGCGCGTTCGCGCGAATCAAGGCGACGATGCCGGGCGCGCTGCTGATCATCGCGCCGCGCCAGCCCGAGCGCTTCGGGGAAGTGGAGCGGCTGATCCGGGAAGAGGGATTCGTGGTCGCGCGGCGCTCCGAGCTGCCGATCGACACCGAGCCGAGGGCGGACGTGGTCATCCTCGACACGTTAGGCGAGCTCGCGCAGCTCTACCAGCTCGCAACCGCGGTCTTCGTCGGCGGCAGCATCGCCGACCACGGCGGCCACAACATCCTCGAGCCGGCCATCTTCGGCAAGCCGATCGTGTTCGGGCCGCACATGCAGAACTTCAGGGAAATCGCCGACGCGTTCCTCGCCAACGGAGCTGCTGTCCAGGTGCAGTCCGCGCGCGAGCTCGAGGAGGCGATGCTGACGCTCGTGACCGACCCGGTGCGCCGCGCGAGGCTCGGAGCGGCGGCACGGGCGCTCGTCGAGGCGAACCGCGGCGCGAAGGACAAGACGCTCGCGGCGATAGCCGACCTGCTGCCGCCTTCCGGGGCCGGCCGCGTGGTTCGCCCCTTCCGGCTGGTTCAGTAACGACGCTCGGGCGTGAGCCTGTGATTCTGAAAGCAGCAGCCTCGGTTTACGGTGCGGCAGCGTCCTGGCGGCGCCGCTGGTACGAGCGGGAACCCGCGCGTGTCAGGCGTCTTGCGCGCCCGGTCGTGAGCGTCGGCAATCTCAGCGTCGGCGGCAGCGGGAAGACGCCTGTCGTCGCGTACCTCGCCCGTCTTCTGCTGGCACAGGGCGAACGGCCGGCAATCCTGACGCGCGGGTACGGGCGGCGGCGGCCTTCGGGAGGCGTCACGATCGTGTCTGACGGGACCCGAGTACTCGTCAATCTAGACGACTCGGGCGACGAGCCGTTGATGCTGGCAGAGATGCTGCCGGAGGTGCCGGTCCTCGTTGGCGCCGATCGATTCCTCTCCGGCCGGCTGGCCGAGCAGCAATTCGGCACCACCGTGCACCTGTTGGACGATGGCTTTCAGCACGTGGCTCTGGCACGTGCCGTCGACTTGTTGCTCGTCGACGAAGACGATCTGGCGGACGCGGTGATTCCTGCCGGCCGGCTGCGCGAGCCCCTCGCGAACGCCGCGCGGGCCGACGCCCTGCTGGCGCCCGAGGGGGCCGCCGGCGAGCCCACGGGCCGTGCGCTCGGTGTGCCCACGAGGTTCGTCGTCCGACGTGCCATCCAGGCGCCGCGAGCAGTGACGCCCGGCGCTGGGGGTGGGGTGCCGCCGGATGCTCCGGTGGTCGCGGTTGCAGGCATTGCGAGGCCCGAGCGATTTTTCTCCGACCTGGCGTCCACTGGCTGGCATCTGGTCGGCTCGCTGGCATTCCCGGACCATCGGCCGTTCAACCAGCGCGACGTCGAACGCATTGCCGAAACCGTCAGAGCGAAGGGCGCAGCGGTCGTGCTCACGACGGAGAAGGATGCGGTGCGTCTGCGCGCTTGCGATTTGCGCGGACTGTCGGTGGCCGCGGTTCCCCTGGTGGTTGTCGTGGAGCCCGCCGGGTTGTTCTCCGACTGGTTGATGGAGAGAATTCGGGCCGCCAGATGAGACACCGCCTCGAATACTTCATCGTGCGCTCGCTCATCGTGATGGTCCGAGTCATGCCCGGCGGGCTGGTGGATCGCTGCGGCGCGCTACTGGGGCTCGGCTTTTTTGCCATCGATCGGACCCACCGCCGTATTGCCACTCGAAACGTGGCGGCGGCATTCCCACGGTGGCCCCCCGCTCGGCGCCAGCAGATCGTGCGCGGTGCGTTCAAGCATTTCGGTCGCCTGCTGTTCGAGCTGTTGAAGTTCAGCACGCTTTCGCCAGCCTCCATGCTCGCGCAGGTCGAATTCGAGGGCGAAGAGCGAGTGCGGGCGGCGTACGCGCAGGGCCGGGGTGTGCTGTTCGTGACCGGGCACTTCGGGTACTGGGAGCTTCAGGCGATGGTTCACGCGATCAGGCTCCAGCCGATGGCCGTCATGGCGCGAGCGCTGGACAATCCGCTTCTCAATCGGCTGCTCGAGCATATGCGGACCCGCACGGGCAACAGCGTCATCTATCGGCAGGGCACGATCCGTCGCGTCCTGCGACTGCTGCACCGCGGCGAAGGCGTCGGCATCCTCATCGATCAGCACATTCAGAGCCGCGACGCGATCTACGTGGACTTCTTCAGTCGGCCCGCCGCCACCACGGCCGCGGTGGCGGCCCTGGCGCTGCGCACGGGTGCGCGGGTCGTGCCGCTGTTCGCGCTGCCGCTTGGCGGAGGTCGTTACCGCATGGTCTACGAGCACCCGGTCGAGCCGCCTGCCGAAGGGAGCGGCGATCCGGTTCGCGAGTTCACACAGCGGTGCACCGACGTGCTGGAGATGTACGTCCGCCGAAATCCGGAATTGTGGCTGTGGATGCACCGCCGGTGGCGCGACAACGGGGGTCAGACCGATGCCGGGCGCAACCTGTTCCCGGCGGTCGAGGCGGAAGCAGCTGCGGACGAACGCTAACGCATCAGTCCTTCAGCCGAGCCGCGATCGGCATGCGCCACCCGGTGCCGAACGCCCGATCGGTGACCTTCAACCCCGGGGCTGCTTGCTTCCGCTTGAATTCCGCGGCGCGAACCATGGCCAGCACCCGGCGGACTGTCGCGGGGTCGAATCCGGCCGCGACGATTTCGTCCGCCGGCTCGTGGCGCTCGATGTGGCGTTGGAGAATGTCGTCCAGCACATCGTAGGGCGGGAGCGTATCCTGATCCGTCTGGTTCGGCCTGAGCTCGGCTGACGGCGCTTTCGAGAGGATTGGCGACGGAACGACCTGGCGCCCCGACACCTCGTTCAGCCAGCGCGCGATGCGATAGACCATCATTTTCGGTACGTCGGCTATCACGCCGAGCCCGCCCGACATGTCACCGTACAGCGTGCAGTAGCCGACGGCCAGCTCCGACTTGTTGCCCGTCGTCAGCAGGAGCGCGCGGCGCTTGTTGGAGAGCGCCATCAGTAAAGAGCCTCGGATGCGCGCCTGGATGTTTTCTTCGGTGACGTCGCGCTCGGTGCCGGCGAACGCAACGGCGAGGACCCGGTCCATGGCCTGCATGGCGTCGGCGATCGGCAGGGTGAGCGTATCGATGCCCAGATTCTTGGCGAGCGCCACCGAATCTTCGACGCTGCCGCGGCTGGAGAACGGCGAGGGCATGAGAACGCCAAGCACGTTCGGCGGACCCATCGCTTCGGCGGCAATAGCGGCGGTCAGCGCCGAGTCGATGCCGCCCGAGAGGCCCAGCACCGAGCGCGAGAACCCGCACTTGCGCGCGTAGTCCCGCGTGCCGAGCACGAGCGCGCGCCAGATTTCGGATTCGGGAACCAGGTCGGACGGCGGGTCCATCGGCGGACCTTCCAGGTCGCACACGACGACGTCTCGGTCGAACGAGCGGCCGCGCGCGACAACTGCTCCCGACCGGGCGAACCCGCAGCTTCGCCCGTCGAACACGAGGTCGTCGTTCCCTCCGAACTGGTTGACGTACACCAGCGGAACGCCGTACTTGCGCGCCATGCTGCTCAGCATGTCTTCACGCCGGCGATGTTTTCCGACAGAGAACGGAGACGCCGACAGGTTGACGATTGCGTCCGCGCCGGCACGGACCAGTTCTTCGACGGGGTCGTGATGATAGCGTCGACGTTTCCAGAAATCGCGGTCGTTCCAGATGTCTTCGCAGATGCTGATGCCGAGCCGATGCCCCGCCAGCTCGAGAATCTGCGCGCCGTGGAACGGTTCGAAGTACCGATCCTCGTCGAAGACGTCGTAGGTGGGAAGCAGCGCCTTGCGGAAGCGCTGCTCGACGCGCCCGTCGCGAACGAGCGCCGCCGTGTTGAAGAGCGGGCGGCCTTCGTCGGCCTGATTCGGTTCGGGAAGGCCCACGAGGGTCGGCGGGCATCCCTTCAGCTCGGCGCCGAGCATGTCCAGCCGATGCCAGCTCCGGGCAACGAAACCGGCGCTCAGCAGGAGATCGCGCGGCAGGTAGCCGACGAGAGCCAGCTCCGGGGTGACGGCCAGATCGGCGCCCCGGGTACCAGCCTCGCGAGCGGCGTCGGCGATCAGCCTGGCATTGCCTTCCAGATCGCCGACCGTCGGGTCGATTTGCAGCAGCGCGATTTTCACGATGCGACCGCGTTATCCGGAGAAGCGGTACTTGAGCAGCACCCACAGGGCCCCAAAGCCGGCCGTCCAGGTGATCTTCTTCCCTTCGTCGTACCCTCGGCCGGCGTAGGTAATGGGCACTTCATAGACACGATATCCGCGTTTGAATATTTTTGCCGTCAGCTCCGGTTCGATGCCGAATCCATTCGATTCCAGCCTGAACGACCGCAGCACGTCGATGCGCATGACCTTGTAGCAGGTTTCCATGTCGGTCAGCATCGTGTTGTACAGGACGTTGGTGGCCAGAGTCACCACGCGGTTGCCGAGATAGTGGGTGAACAGGAACACGCGGTGGCGCCCCAGGAAGCGCGATCCGTACACGACATCGGCATGACCCTGGCAGATCAGCTCGATGAGCTGTGGATATTCCTCGGGCGAGTACTCGAGATCCGCGTCTTGAATGACCACCAGGTCGCCGCCGATTGCCGCGAACCCCCGGCGCAGCGCGGCGCCCTTGCCCGCGTTCGGTTGCCGGAGCAATGTGAACTTGAGCTCGCGCTGAAGGGTATCGAGAATCTCTCCCGACCCGTCAGTAGATCCATCGTCGACCACGACGAGCTCGATGCGCAGGGCCACGGCGAGGACCCGGCGAATGATTTCCTCGACCGTGTTACGCTCGTTGAACACGGGCATGACTACCGAGAGCAGCGGATCGGCGGGCACCGCGTTGGCGGATCGAGATCTGTGCATCGAAACGGGAACGTACCACAAGAGCCGGTCCGGAGTCGCGCGGTGAACCGGATTCTGGTGTTCGCGCCGAACTGGCTCGGAGATGCTGTCATGGCGCTCCCCGCGCTGGCCGACGTCGCCCGTGCGTCTGCGGCCGCAGGGGTCGACGTGGCCGCCTCGAGCGCGCTTGCGCCGCTGTTCTCGCTCGTGTCGGGGCTGGGCGATATCGTCACCCTCCACGACGACGGGAATGTGGAGGCGATCGGCAAGCGGCAGTACGGGGCGGCGCTGCTGCTGCCGAACTCGTTTCGATCGGCCTTGATGGCGCGTCGGGCGGGAATTCCCGAGCGCTGGGGGTATCGCGCGGACCTACGTTCGCCGCTCCTGACGCGCCGAGTGACGCCGCCCGTCCGCGTGCACCAGGTCGAGTACTACCAGGCTCTCGTGCGCGCGCTTGGGTTTCCCAATGGACCGCCCGAGCCGCGCCTGGAGGTGTCCGCGAATCGTCGGGCGGAGGGCTCGAGCCTGCTCAAGGGGGGCGGATGGGACGGACAGGAGCCGCTCATCGCGCTTGCCCCCGGGGCGGCCTATGGTGGCGCGAAGCGTTGGCCGGCCCCCTCGTTCGCAGATCTGGTGGACAAGTTGGCGTCCGACGGCATCGGCACCGTCCTGATTGGCCGAGAGGGCGACGCGCGGGCCGGTCGTGAGGTGATGGCGAACCTCCGCTCGTCCCGCCGTCCAATCGACCTGATTGGGCAAACCGATCTGCCGGCGCTCGCCGGGGCCCTCGTCCATTGTCGGGCGCTCGTCACCAACGACTCCGGCGCGATGCATGTTGCCGCCGCGCTCGGCGTCGATGTCGCAGCGCTGTTCGGTCCCACCAACGAGCGAGAGACGAGTCCGCGCGGCCCAGGGCGGCAGGTCGTGCTGACCAGCCAGGTCTGGTGCCGTCCGTGCATGCTGCGCGAGTGTCCGTTGACGCATCGGTGCATGCGCGGCGTCACGGTCGCCGCAGTGCTCGAAGCCACCAGGCTTTCGCAATGAGCGCCGCAGTCTTCCTGGACCGCGACGGGACGATTATCGAGGAGGTCGGGTACCTCGACCGGCCCGAGCGCGTGGAGCTCTACCCCTGGACGATCGACGCGATTCGCGCGCTCAACCGTGCGGGCATCCGCGTGGTAGTCGTCACCAATCAATCGGGCATTGCGCGGGGGTTTTTCACCGAACAGGCGCTCGATCAGGTCCACCGGCGGATTTCAGATGCGCTGGCCGCCGGCGGTGCCTCAATCGACGCGTATTACTATTGTCCTCACCACCCGGACGGCACGATTGCCGAGTACGCTCGTGCCTGCGACTGCCGCAAGCCGGGGCGGGGTCTGGTGGACCGGGCAGTTGCGGAACTCGGTGTCGACCCGCACCGATCGGTGACGGTCGGCGACCGGTGGCTCGATGTGGCTCTGGCACGCGAGATCGGCGCCAAAGGCGTGCTCGTCCGGACCGGCTACGGCGCCATCGAGGAACACCGCGCCCCGGACGGGTTGGCCGCCGATTCGGTCGTGAACAATCTGGTCGAGGCTGTGAGCTGGATCCTGCTCAATCTGCCGTTGTTGCCGGTCTGACGCTGCCGTTTTACGTATGTTGATTGCGCGCTCGGTACATCCCTTGCCAGGCGAGGCCGAACTGAAAGCCAGGTTGCTGGCGCTCGTCGACGGCTTTGCCGGACGTCGTGTTCTCGTGGTCGGCGATGTCATCGCGGATGAGTTCATCTACGGCGAGATCGCGCGCGTGTCGCGCGAAGCGCCGGTGCTCATTCTCAAGTACGACGCGACCCAGCTCGTGGCAGGTGGCGCGGGCAATGCCGCCGCCAACATCGCGGCGCTTGGCGGCCGGGCGACGCTGGCCGGCATGGTCGGCGTTGATGCTGAAGGCCGGCGTCTGCTTGCGAGCCTGCCACGTGCCGTCGACCGCCGAGGCGTCGTGCGCGCGAAGGAGTACCGAACACCCGTCAAGACACGGATCCTTGCTGGCGGTGTGCATTCGACCAAGCAGCAAGTGGTGCGGATCGACCGGGAGGCAGGCTGGCCGCTGTCCGACGAGGTGAGCCGGGCGCTGGCCGCGAAGCTGACGCCGGCGCTCGGCGACTGCGACGCGGTTCTGCTGTCGGACTACGGGTCGGGCCTGGTCACGCCCTCGCTTGCCGCGACCATCCGGCGGGCGCTGGCGGCGCGCACGCGGCGGCGGCCCGTGCCCGTGCTCCTCGACAGCCGGTACCGAGTGCTCGACTACCGAGGGCTCACCACCTGCACGCCGAACCAATCCGAAGTCGAACAGGTGTTGGGCGTCGACATCGACGACGATCCGACGATACTCGAGCGCGCGGGCCGGACGCTGCTGCGCCGAACGGCCATGCAGGCCGTCCTCATCACGCGCGGCAGCCGCGGCATGGCGCTGTTTCAGCCGAAGCAGGCCACGATTCACGTGCCGATCTTCGGCTCCGACGAGGTGGCCGACGTCACGGGGGCAGGCGACACGGTCATCGCCACGTTCGCGCTGGCGCTGACGTCAGGTGCGTCCTTCTACGAGGCCACGCGGCTGGCCAACTACACCGGCGGCCTCGTCGTCATGAAACGCGGCACGGCCACGGTTTCCGCGCGCGAGCTTGGCGACGCGATTGAAAGCGATCACGACACGTCGATCGAACACTGGTCGCAAGAAGGTCCGGAGCAGGGACGTCATCAACGGACGGCGGGCGAGGGGTGACGCGTCAGGTTCGCCGATAGGCCGATAGATGGGCAGGGTTGTTACAGAACGCGAGCTGGTCGAAGCGGTGGAACGCGACCGGGCCCAGGGGCGCTCGATCGCCATGGCCAACGGCTGCTTCGACCTGCTGCACGTCGGGCACGTCCGCTACCTTCAAGGTGCTGCCGCGGAAGGCGACCGGTTGATCGTGGCCGTCAACGACGACCAATCTGTTGCCGGATTGAAGGGGCCGGGACGGCCCATCCTGACGGCCGCAGATCGCGCAGAGCTTGTCGCCGCCCTTCGATCGGTCGACTACGTGTTGGTGTTCGGCGACCCGAATGTCGAACGTCTGCTGATGCTGCTCAAGCCCGACGTCCACTGCAAGGGCACAGACTACACCGTCGACTCGGTGCCCGAGCGGGCCGTCGTTGCCGTCTACGGCGGGCGGACCGCGATTGTGGGCGACCCCAAGAACCACGCCACGCGCGACCTGCTGGCGAGGATCGCCGGCGCGACATCTGTGGCCGGCGACTGACACGCGCGTGCATCGGTTCCTTCTCGTCCGTCTCGGTGCCCTCGGCGACATCGTCCACGCGATCCCTGTTGCGGCCGCGTTGCGTCGGGCTTTTCCTGCGGCTCGCATCGACTGGCTCGTCAGTGCGAAACACCGCGAGATCCTCGACCTGGTGCCCGTCATCGATCGACGGCTCGTCGTCAGCGACCGCGGAGACGGGGTCGGGGGGACATCGCTCGTCATGGCTGTGGGGGAGCTGCGGCGGGCCCGCTACGACGCCGCGATCGATCTGCAGGGCCTGCTCAAGTCGGCGATCGTTGCCCGGCTGTCTGGCGCTCGACGTGTCATCGGCTTCAGCGCGAAGTATGCGCGGGAATCGCTCGCGCGGTTCTTCTACACGGATGTCCACGATCCGGGCGGCGAGGGGATGTACGCGACCAGCGAAACGCGCCACGTCGTGGACATCAACCTTGGCCTGCTGACACCGCTCGGTCTGTCCCAGCAGGTGCCCGAGTTTCCGCTGGACGCACCCGATTCGGCGGCGGCGCGGGCGGCGCTCGAGCAGACCGGCGGCCGGTATGTGCTGCTCAATCCCGGGGCGGCATGGCCGAACAAACGCTGGCCGGCAGAGCGGTTCGGCCTGCTGGCCTCGACGCTCCGGGAGCGGCGCGAGTTGAGGTCGCTGGTGTTGTGGGGACCGGGCGAGCGCACTCTCGCCGAGGAGGTTGTCGCGGCCGCCTCTGGCGCGGCAGTGATGTCGCGTCCAACGTCGGTCGCCGATGTCGTCGCCCTCGCTCGCGGCGCGTCCGTGATGGTGTCCGGCGACACCGGTCCGACCCACATTGCCGCTGCGCTCGGAACCCCCCTTGTCGGCATCTACGGCCCGACCCGCCCCGAGCGGAACGGGCCGTGGCGGAGGGACGATGAGACCGTGTCGCGGGCGGGGACGTGCCAGTGCCATCACCTTCGACAGTGCCGATCCAAGCGGATGTGTTTGCTCGACATCGAGGTTGCGGAGGTGTTGAGCGCGGTGGAGCGCCGCCTGACGGCTGCCGAGCGAAGCCGTGTCTGACCTGGTCCGCGTACTCGCGCGTCTCCGCGTGCCGCTAGGGTTCGTGTTCGGGGCGCTGGCTCTGTGGCTGTCCGATCCGAGCGGGTTGACGCTCTTGTCTGGCGGTTTGATCGCCGTGGTTGGAGAGGCCTTGCGCGTCTGGGCGGCGGGGCATCTCAACAAGGCTCGGGAGGTCACGTCTTCCGGGCCTTACCGCTGGCTTGCGCACCCGCTGTACGTCGGATCGTCGATCATGGGAGTCGGGCTGGCGGTCGCTTCGGGCACCTTCGTCGTGGCGTTGCTCGTCGCCGTGTATCTCGGCGTCACGATGGCGGCGGCCATCAAGAGTGAGGAAGCGTTCTTGCGGCGGACCTTCGGAGACGATTACGAGCGCTACCAGCGCGGCAACGCGACCCGTGGAGACGGTCGCTCAAAGGCCTTCAGCCTCCGCCTGGCGATCGCGAACAGAGAGCATCGCGCGGCTGGTGGCCTGGTCGCCGTCGCATTGCTGCTGGCGTTGAAGGCA
>JBGPJH010000051.1:0-14253 GCA_041485305.1 Vicinamibacteria bacterium
ACCATAGATCCTTCTTGGTGGCTCCCGCTTCGAGCGACCAGATGTTGGCGAGCGCGCGCCCGTCCTCCTTCGGGAAGGCGGGAGCCGACTTGGTCTCCTTGAACGTCTTCCCGAGATCGGTCGAGCGCAGGATTTTCATGCCGAAGAAGGCGTTGCAGCTCGAGGCATAGAGGCGTGGCGTGCCGCGCGTGTCGATCAGCGCCGCGTAGACGCCCACTCCTGAGCCGAAGGGTCCGCGCAGCGCAAAGCTTCGCCGGGTCTTGGACGCCTCCGCAACGAACAGGCCCTTCTTGGTTCCGATGCTGAGAATTACACGGTCCGCCATATTCAACCTCCTGATACCGCGGGAAGGATCGTGACGACGTCCCCAGGGACCAGCGCCGTGTCGAGCCCTTCCCGGTCGCGCACATGCGACGTGTTGACAAACAGGTTTATGTGGCGGCGCACCGCGCCCGTCTCGTCGCAGATGCTGCGGTACAACGGTGGGTAGCGCCGCTCGAGTTCCTCAAGGGCGGCGCGCACGCTCGAGGCCGACAGCGAGAGTTCCGAGGCGCCCTCGCAGCAGTCGCGCAGTGGCCCTGGAACATCGATCTTGATGGTCGCTGCTCCGGTCATGGCGGAGGAAGGTGCTGCGCACCGCAGAATATGCACGAGCAATCGGGTGACAGGAGTTCCAAGCGCTTGACCTGGCTGTCAGGGTAACGCTGCGGGCGGGGTCTAGGCAACGGGGTCGGTCCCTGGCGGGGCAGAAGGAACCACGCAGGCGCTGTCGAATGAGCCATCGAGGGGGCATCGATATGGCATAATCAGCCCCGGCGCGTTCGAACAGGGTGTTCGTGTCGGGCTCGGAGTCCGGTGCGTGTGCGAGGCGCGACCCACCTTGTCCGGGGCATTGGGACCGGACTCCCGACACCGCAACGATTTTGGAATCCGGTCCTCGAGCGTCGAGCCTGTCCCTCGAGGCCGGATACTTTTGGGCTGTCCCGCGACCTCCGGGCACATGCCCTGGCAGAACCGGCGTCCGTAGGAGCTGAGGCCGCTTCCTTGAAATGATCTGAGGGTCGATGATGAAGTGGGCGCTCGGTGCGATGGTGTCGATCGCGGCGATCATCGGCGTCGATGGTCCTCCCCTCCAGGCTGCCGGCCCGCAGCAGGTGCTCACGGCGGGCGACTCGGCAAAGACGTCGCCCGAGCGCACGCTCATCGATCAGTACTGCGTCACCTGCCACAATCAGCGACTGAAAACAGGAGGCCTCGCCCTCGACAAGACGGACGTCGCACACGTCGGCGTCGATGCACAGACCTGGGAAAAGGTGGTCCGAAAGCTTCGGGCCGGTGTGATGCCGCCGGCCGGCCGGCCGCGGCCGGATCGCCAGGTGTTCTCTGGCTTGATCTCCTGGCTCGAAACGAAGCTCGATCGCGCCGCCACCGCCAGGCCCGACCCCGGCAGAACGGAAGCCTTTCATCGACTCAACCGAACGGAATATCAGAACGCCGTCCGGGAATTGCTGGCGCTCGACATCGATGTTAGTGCGCTTCTGCCGGCCGACGATGCGACGTACGGCTTCGACAACATCGCGTCGGCGCTCACGGTCTCGCCGACGTTGCTGGAACGGTATCTCGCGGCCGCGCGGAAGATCAGTCGCGCAGTTGTCGGACCGCCAGTAGCATCGCCCGCTGTCGAGACATTCCGAATCCCCGCCGACCTCTCGCAAGAGTCGCATGTTGACGGGCTTCCCTTCGGTACCCGGGGCGGCACCCTGATCCGCCACACCTTCGCCCAGGACGGCGAGTACGTCATCCAGGCCAAGCTTGCGCTGGACACGCAGGACAACGTGCCCAGGTACGACGAGCCGCACCAACTCGAGATCACACTGGACGGTGAGCGACTGGGACTGTTCACGTTGGCGGCCGAACGGGACAGCGACGAGATCACGGGGAAAGGCAACGACGACTTCAGGCAAGCCGGTCAACGTCGAAATATCGACGCGGATTGGAGCGCTCGGGTGGTGGTGAAGGCGGGGCCGCGCGAGGTCGGGGTCGCGTTCATCGAGAAGCCGGCGGCGATACTGGAGGCGACGCGCCCCGGCGCGTTCAAGCCGCAGCATCTCGCCCTCAAGCAGCCGTTCCAGCGGCGCTTTGTCGGGGGCTTCTTCAACGAGGAGACGCGTTCGGGCCCCTACCTGGCTAGCGTCATGATTACGGGTCCGTTCAACGCGAGCGGGCCGGGAGACACCCCCAGCCGCCGCCGGATCTTTGTGTGTCGCCCGGCGAGCCGTGCCGACGAAGGCGTTTGTGCGAAAACGATCCTGTCGACGCTGGCCCGGCGCGCCTATCGCCGGCCGGTCACCGACGCCGATCTGAGCGATCTCCTGACGTTCTTCGACGACGGTCGGAGCGACGGGTTCGAGGCCGGCATCGGCCTCGCCCTGCGTCGTCTCCTCGTCAAGCCCGCCTTCCTGTTCCGCATCGAACGGGATCCGTCGCAGATTCCTCCGGCCACGGCATACCGGGTCAGCGACCTCGATCTCGCGTCGCGCCTGTCATTTTTCCTCTGGAGCAGCATTCCCGACGACGAGCTGCTCGATGTGGCCACACGCGGAGCATTGAGGAAACCGGGCGTCCTCGAGCGGCAGGTTCGACGCATGCTGGCGGATCCGCGCTCGCAGTCCCTGGTGAGCAACTTCACGGGCCAGTGGCTGTACTTGCGCAATCTGCCCGCGGTGACGCCCGATCAGCGGCTGTTTCCGGACTTCGATGACAGCCTGCGTCAGGCATTCAGAAAAGAGACCGAGCTGTTCTTCGAGAGCATTGTGCGCGAGGATCGCAGTGCGCTCGCGCTGTTGACGGCCGACTACACGTTCGTCAACGAGCGGCTGGCGCGGCACTACGGCATTCCGAACGTGATGGGGAGCCAGTTCCGGCGGGTGACGCTCGCTGACGAGCGGCGGCGCGGGCTGCTTGGACAGGGCAGTATCCTGGCGGCGACGTCGTATCCGCATCGGACGTCGCCGGTGGTGCGCGGGAAGTGGATTCTCGAGAACCTCCTCGGCACGCCGCCTCCGGCGCCGCCCCCGAACGTTCCGGATCTGAAGGACAGGAACCCGGAGGGCAAGGTGCTCGCGATGCGCGAGCGCATGGTCCAACACCGGGCGAATCCGGTCTGCGCCACCTGTCATGCGATGATGGACCCGGCAGGCTTCGCGCTCGAGAATTTCGATGCGGTGGGTCGGTGGCGGACGCGGAGCGAGTCATTGGCGCCGATCGACGCGTCAGGGGAAATGCCCGACGGCACGAAGTTCGAGGGCGCGGCCGGTCTGCGAACGGCCCTGCTGGATCGGTCCGAGTTGTTTGTGACGACGCTCACCGAGAAGCTGCTCACGTATGCGCTGGGAAGGGGCCTCGAGTACTACGATGCGCCGGCAGTTCGGGACATCCGACGGGCGGCCGCGCAGCGCGACTATCGCTTCTCGTCGCTCCTGATGGGTATCGTGCAAAGCGTACCGTTTCAGATGCGCCGCTCGGCTGACCAGGCGGCCGCGTCAGCAGGGACTGTCGCCGCCGCCGGTCGGTGACACCCGATGCGGACGAGGCGAATCGACTTCAGGAGAGCGCAGCAATGATCATCACGAAAATGAAACTGTCGCGTCGGACGCTCTTGCGAGGGATGGGGGCCACCCTCGCACTGCCGTTGCTGGACGCGATGGTGCCGGCGCTCTCGGCGATCGCGAGAACCGCCGCCCGTCCGGTGCGACGGCTGGGGTTTGTCTACGTTCCCAACGGCGTGGCCATGAACCGGGCGGTGAACCATTGGAAGCCCAGGGGCGAGGGAACCAGTTTCGAGTTCTCGCCCATCCTGCGGCCCCTCGAGCCGTTCAGAGACCATGTGACGGTGATCAGCGGGTTGAGTCACAGGCAGGCCGAAGCGCTGAGCGATGGCGGGGGCGATCACTCGCGCGCGAGCGCCAGTTGGCTGAGCGGCGTCCATCCGAAGCAGGCCGAGGGCGCCGACGTCCGCGCCGCGATGACGATCGATCAGCTCGCCGCAGATGCGCTCGGCCGGGACACTCAGCTGCCCTCGATCGAATTGTCAGTCGACCGGGACGACCTGGTTGGCAACTGCGATAACGGCTACAGCTGCGTGTACGTCAACACGCTGTCGTGGCGCACGCCGACGACACCGCTCCCCCCGGAAAACAATCCAGCGGCGGTCTTCGAGCGGCTCTTCGGTGACGGCGGAACCCCTGCCGAGCGGCTCGCCCAGGCGCAGAAGGACCACAGCATTCTGGATGCGTTGAATGCCGATATCGCCGGACTTCAGCGGACGCTGGGCCCGGGCGACCGGAGGCGGGTCGACGAATATCTCGGCGCCGTTCGAGAAATCGAGCGGCGCATTCAGAAAGCTGAGAAGCAGACGGCCGAGTCCCCGGTGTCGGTGCCGGAACGCCCCGTCGGCATACCGGCAGCCTTCGGCGATCACGTCAAGCTGATGTTCGATTTGCAGTGGCTGGCGTACCAGTCCGACCTCACCCGCATCTCGACCTTCATGCTGGGGCGCGAGCTGGGCGGACGATCGTATCCCGAGCTCGGCGTGCCGGTGAATCACCACGGGCTGTCGCATCACCGGGACGACATCGACAACCTCGAGAAGCTGGCGCGAATCAACACCTATCACGTCGACCTGTTCGCCTACTTTCTGGACAAGCTGCGATCGACGCCCGACGGCGACGGCAGCCTGCTCGATCATTCGACGCTGCTGTACGGCGGCGGCCTCAGCAATCCCAACGAACACTCACATGTCGACCTCCCGCTCCTGCTCGTTGGCGGTGGGGGCTCCGGGCGGGGTCGCCACCTCGTGTGTGCGAAGGACACGCCGATGATGAATCTCCTTGTGGCCGTGCTGAACAACGTGGGAGTCCCCATCGATCGGTACGGCGACAGCACAGGGCAGGTCGACCTTGAAGCCCTGCCGGGCGTGTAGGGTGCGCGCAGAACGCCTTCGTATGTCGTGCGCATGGTTGCTGACGGCAGCCTGCACCCTCGGCGCGGCGGGGGGCGCGACGCCGCTGGTAGAAGCCGTCAAGCACGGCGATGCGCAGGCGATCGCCGCGCTGCTCCGCCAGCGTGTCGATGTCAACGCTGGTGAAGTGGATGGCACAACGCCGCTTCACTGGGCGGTCCGGCGCGACGATCGACAAACCGTGGACCTCCTGATCCGCGCTCGCGCCGACGTCAACGCCTCGAACCGATATGGCGTGACGCCGCTCTCGCTGGCGTGTCTCAATGGAAACGCCGCGATCGTCGAGATCCTGTTGAACGCCGGCGCGGACCCGAACACGACGCGGCCAGAGGGCGAGACGGCATTGATGACCGCCGCTCGCAGCGGCAGTGCGAATGCGGTCAAGGCGTTGCTGGCTCACGGCGCCGGCCCGCATGTGACGGAGAGCTCGCACGAGCAGACAGCCCTCATGTGGGCGGCGGGCGAAAACCATGCGCAGGTCGTCCAGACGCTCGTCGAGGCCGGCGTGGACATCGCCGCGCGATCGAAAGCCGGATTCACGGCGCTGCTGTTTGCGGCCCGCGCCGGACAGATCGACGCGGCCCGCGTGCTGCTCTTGGCCGGCGCAGACGTGAACGAGACATTGCCGGACGGGATTGCGCCCTTGACGCTGGCGATTGTCAACGCGAACTACGAGCTCGCCGCCTTCCTGCTGGACTACGGCGCGGACCCCACTGCGGACGCCCAGGGATGGACGGCGCTACATCAGATCGTGTGGACCCGTCGACCGCACGTGGGCTTCAACAACCCCGATCCCGTGCAGCTGGACAACTTCGACAGCCTGGAACTGGTTCGCAGGCTGATTGCGTACGGGGCGGACCCTAACGCTCGAATGCGGAAGGAATTGAAGGAAGAGCCACGAACCGGCTTGAATGGCCTGAACCGGACCGGCGCGACGCCATTTTTGCTGGCGGCGAAGGACGCAGACGTCGAGCTCATGGGCGTGCTGGCTGCCAGCGGTGCGGATCCACTCCTGACAAATGTGGACAAGACGACGCCGCTGATGGTGGCCGCTGGCGTCGGCATCTTTACCCCTGGTGAGGATCCCGGGACCAACGAAGAAGCGCTGGAAGCGGTCAAGTTGGCGATGAAATTGGGTGGAAGCATCACGGCGGTCGACGACAAGGGCGACACAGCCCTGCACGGTGCGGCGGCCAGAGGCGCGAATGCGCTCGTGCAGTTCCTCGTCGAGCACGGGGCCAGGCTCGATGCCACCAACAAACGAGGGTGGACGCCACTGACGATCGCGGACGGCGTGATGCTGGGCGGCACGTTCAAGCGTCAGCCCGAAACGGCAACCTTGCTTCGCGACCTGATGAACCGCCCCCGACCGGCGCTCGAGCAGCGGCACTGAGCCGTTTTTCGAGTCGGCATCTTCAGTCTACAGTTGCGGCCCCGGCGTGCAGCGCACGGCCGAACCCGGAACGCTCTGCCCGCGATACCGGTTGTGCCGGGCTCCAGGCCGGACTCCAAATCTGCGAGGGACGCGATGAAACAGGTGATCAGAACGCGGAGGTATGTGCGCCTGCCGGAATCAGCCGGGCGTGCCGCCAGATCGCCTCTTTGACCGGGCGCACGTGAGCGTCGTACCGGATGACGTCTGCATAGAGCCCAGCCGCCACTTGTCGCTCGCCGTGCCGCTCGTAGAACCTGCCAGCATGCGTCGCTTCTGGCGATGCCGAGACAGGTCTGAGGCATTCGACGCGGAATGCCTCGACGCCGTTATTCGCGATGGCGGCGTCGACCTCGCTCCGCAATTCGGGGTAGCTGCGCGCTGCCGCCAGCTTCCGCTCGAACGCCGCGGCGTCGAGATGGAGCCAGACGGCCCCGCTCCGCAGGTCGTTCGGACACGCATCGGGCGCGCCGACCAGCGAGAACTCGAGGTTTCGGATCGGGCGGTCGAGCAGTTGCGACGCACGGGCCACGGCCGCGGTCGTCAGATACCGGCACACATCGTGAGTCGGGTTGTAGCCGTCTTCCTCGTCGCCGGCTGACACGTGGACGTCCAACGCGACAAACGCCTGGACGAGGTCGTCGAGGATCCGACAGAAGAGCGCGTGGTCTTGACGGAGCAGTGCCGTGTAGATCGCCCGATCCTCGAGCGAGCCATACACACTGCCGATGGATGCGCCGGTGGCCCTGAGCACACGGGTCGTCGACGCCAGCCGCGAGACACCGGTCGTACCGTCTCCCTGCGTCAACACGAATGTCACGGGTCGTTCAGTCTCCAACCACCGGTGCACGCGGAGCTCGTGGCCGGGGTGGGCCACGATCAGCGCGGTCGTCGTCTTTTGCATTCTGTCGAGGTGTCCCTTCGCGTCCGAAAACGCGAGCAAGAGTACGTGAAAGAGTGCTGTCCGTCCAGCGGTGGGCCAGCCCTAGCGATCCGTCACGACCTCCACACGATTTCGCAAAGTGCCGATGCCTTCGATCTCGGTCTCGACGATGTCGCCGTCTTGGAGGTACTCGGGCGGCGTCCGGCCGAGCCCGACGCCTTCTGGTGTGCCGGTCGAGATGATGTCGCCCGGCTCCAGCGTCATACCCCGCGAGAGAAAATCGATAATGGCGGCGACCGGGAAGATCATGCTGGCCGTGTTGGCGTTCTGCTTGACATCGCCGTTGACTCGAAGAGAGATGCGTTTGTTCTGCGGGTCGCCAAATTCATCCGCTGTGACAATCATCGGTCCCATCGGACAAAAGCCGTCCAGGCTCTTCCCCTTGAACCACTGCATGTGTCTCATCTGCAGGTCCCTGGCGGACACGTCGTTGGTCACGGTGTATCCAAACACGTGATCCAGAGCGTTCGCACGGGCGATGTTCTTGCCGCCCACGCCGATGATGACGCCGAGCTCGGCTTCGTAGTCCACTTCTTTGGTGACCGCGGGATCCCATCGGATCGGGTCGTTGGGCCCGGCCACCGTTGTTGGAGGCTTCGAGAAAAACACCGGGACGTCAGGGATCTTGATTTCTCTGCCTCGCGCGCGCGACGTCTCCTCCATGTGGCTGACGTAGTTCAGGCCGAGGCAGAACACGTTCTTGAGCGGGCGCGGGATCGGCGCATGCAAGTGCACGTCCTGCAGTCGATGCATTGCGCCCGGCGGCGGCTCAATCGAGCCTCTCTGACCCAGCTTCGCTAGGCGACGCCAGACATCGGGCCCCGACTGAATGATTTCCAAGACTGTCGCGGGGAAGGGCTCACCGGACGTGTCCGCCGGGCATTTGAGGATGTCGAGTACCTGGCCCGCGAAAACGAGTCCCGGTCGGGGCATCTCGTCGGTCGGAAGGGAAAACGTTACGTATCTCATGGTTGGCTACCGAGGGCGGAGGCCCGGGAGCATGCGCCGCAACACAGCGTCGCGCTGAACGATGTGGTGATACAGCACGGCAACGGCATGCGCGACAGCCAGGCCGAGCAGCAACATCGCGAGGGTGAAGTGCACGCGCTGGAGGAAGAGGGCGAGCGGTCGGTCCACGGACACCAGGTTGGGCAGCGGTACCAGTCCGAGATAGACCATCGTGAACCCGAAGGCCGAGTTCATGAGCCAGCCGGTCACCGGCTGCACGATCAGGATCACGTAGAGCGTTGCGTGCACCAAACGCGAGCCGATGCGTTCGAGCCGCGGCAAATCGATAGGCGGTGCCGGGTGCCCCAGACGCCACCAGAGACGGAACGCGGTGATGCCGAACACGGTCAGGCCGGTCCATTCGTGCCAGCTGTACACGCGGAGCTTCAATTCCTCGTCTTCCTCGAACCATCGCGTCATGGACAGGCCGAGGCCGAACAGGAGCACCAGCATGACGGCGGTTAGCCAGTGCAACGCCCGCGCGGCGCGACCGTAGGTCGGCACGCTCTCACGCATCCGACGCGTCGTCTCCCATCCGTCCCATCCCTCCCATCGGTCCTATCCGTCCCATCCGTCCTTGTTTCTGGCCATGCGCATTCTGCACACGCCGCTTCGGTCGGTCAAACGGCGGGTCGTGGGTCAGGAACAATTCGAACGGCGGTCTCGTCTTCCATAGAAGCTCGCCCTGCAGCTGCGATGAACCCTGGCGCTGACCCACTACCGGACGGCGTGCGGCCAGCACGAACGCACGAACTTGCGCTAGCATGCCAAGCAGGCTCGGGAAGATTCGGTATCGCTTCGACCGGTGCGCGCGGGCATCCACAGGAGTCCTTCGTGAGTGAGCTGCAGCAGGACCTCGCCTCCCTTCGCTTGCCTGTTCCGGGCGTGCTCTCGTCGAAGGCTCGGCGGCGTTGGCCCTGGGTGGTCCTGATCCTCGTTGTCGCGCTGGCGTACGTCGGCTGGCGGACCGCGATCAGGGCCGTCGAGGTCGACACGGTGCAGCCATCGATCGAGACTGGTACCGCGGCGGCTGGTACGCCGGTTCTGACCGCCGCTGGCTACGTCGTGGCGCGTCGGCGCGCTGTGGTGTCCGCAAAAATTCAAGGGCGTCTCGCGGAGCTTCGAGTCGAGGAAGGGGCGCGCGTCCGACAGGGCGAGGTGTTCGCGCGACTCGAAAGCGCCGACTACGAGGCCGCGGTCGCCCGCGCGAAGGCCGCGCTCGCACGCGCGGATGCCCAGATCGTCAGCGCGCAGGCGTCGGTGACGAGCGCGGAGGCGCAGATTGCGCGCGGCGAAGCCGATGTCGCCGAAATGCGTCGTCAGCTCGGCGTCACCCAGCGGCTGGCGAACGAACGAATTGCGCCGATCGATCAACTGGACGCCGCGCGCAGTCGGGTTCGGGTGACCGAGGCAGCCCTCGGACAGGCCAACGCCGACGCTGGCCGCGCCCGCGCCGAGGTGGTGCGGGTCGCCGCGGAGCGCGACCAGGCGGCGGCCGACGTCGCGTACAACGACGCGCAGTTGCAGAACACCTACATTCGTGCGCCGTTCACGGGAACTGTCGTTCGCAAGATGGCCGAGGTGGGCGAGAGCGTCGCCCCCATTCCGCCGGGCGTGAACATCTCGACGGCGTCTGGCGCGATCGTCGCGCTGGCCGACCTCGACACGCTCGAAGTCGAGGTGGACGTCGCAGAGGCCAACGTCGCTAGCCTCAGCGAGGGCCAGCTAGCCGAGGTCGTGGTTGAAGCGTTCCCGAATCGCAAGTACCGCGCCAGTCTGCGACAGGTGACTCCGACAGCGGATCGCACACGCGCCACCGTCATGGTGAAGGTGACGATCCTCAACAAGGACGTCAACCTCAAGCCTGAAATGAGCGCCAAGGTCACGTTTCTCGAGGCTGCCGCGCCCGACCGCGCCGGCGAACGTGTGCTGCTCGTACCGGAGTCGGCGGTTGTCGTCGGCAAGAGCGGCTCGAGCGTCTTCGTCGTGGTTGACGGCAAGGCGGAAGCCAAGCCGGTCGCACTGGGGGCGAGGCGGCAGGACCGCGTGATCGTGGCGCAGGGGTTGTCGGGCGGAGAAGCCATCATTGCCCGGCCGCCTGTCGGGCTTGCTGTGGGGGCTCGCGTGCGAGTGAAGGGCGCCTGAGCGATGGCTATCGTCGCCATTGACAACGTTCGCAAGGTGTACCGACGCGATACTCAGGACATCGTCGTGCTGGATGGTCTGAGCCTGGAAGTGCCTGAAGGCGAGTTCGTGGCGCTGATGGGGCCGTCCGGCTCCGGAAAGACCACGCTGCTGAACCTGATTGCGGGCATCGACCGGCCAACCAGCGGGCGCGTCGTTGTGGCCGGTACGGACCTGTCGGCACTATCGGAAGGCGAGCTGGCCTCGTGGCGAAGCCGCAACATCGGCTTCATTTTCCAGTTCTATAACCTGATTGCCGTGCTGACGGCGCTCGAGAACGTCGAGCTGCCGCTCCTGCTCACGAACCTGACGAAATCGGAGCGCCGCGAGCGTGCACAGACGGCGCTGCGGATCGTCGGCCTGGCCGACCGCGCGCGTCACTATCCGCGGGAGCTGTCGGGCGGACAGGAACAGCGGGTCGCGATTGCCCGGGCCATCGTCACGGACCCAGCGGTTCTGGTGGCGGACGAGCCGACAGGGGACCTCGACGCCCGCAGCGCAGAGGAGATTCTCAACCTGATGGGCACGTTGAACGACGCGTTTCGAAAAACGATCGTCATGGTGACCCACGATCCCCGCGCTGCCGTTCGGGCGCACACAGAGCATCACCTCGACAAAGGGGTGCTCAGCCGGATCGTGGACCGTCATGAGCGTCAACAGGAGGCGCGGCCGCTCGTGCCAAACGTATGATCGCGCGAGTCGACTACCGATGAAGTATCTCCCGTATGTGTTGAGACACCTCCTCCGCAATCGAGTGCGAACGCTGAGCACTCTGTTCGGCATGGCGCTGTGCATCTTTCTGATCTGCACGCTTCGAACAGTGCTTGGCGCGATGGACGCGAGCCTCCGCAGCGCGAGGCCGGACCGCCTGGTGGCTCGACACGCAGTGAGCGTCGTGTTCCCTCTACCAGACGCCTATCGGTCCAGGATCGCCGCTATCCCGGGGATCAAGCGTGTGTCGGAGAGTATCTGGTTTGGCGGGCTGCCCGGCAGCGGCTCGTCGCAGGACTTCGCCAACTTCTTCGCCAACTTCGCCGTCGAGCCCGAACCCTATTTCGCGATGTACCCGGAGTACGCGGTGTCCCCTGATCAGTGGGTGGCATTTCTTGCGGACCGACGCGGAGCGATCATCGGCAAAGACCTCGCCGACAAATTCGGGTGGTCGCTCGGCAGCACGTTTCAGCTGACGAGCTTCATTCCGACATATCAGACCGGGCGTCCTTTCGAGTTCGTGGTGCGGGGTATCTTCCACCCCGATCCGGTGCGGTATCCCGGAACGAACGAGATGCAGATGCTCTTCCGGTTCGACTACTTTGCGGAGGCAACGCAGCGTCGGGCCGGAGTGGGCATGTTCTATCTCCAGGTCGACGATCCCGCGCGCGCGGCCGAGGTGAGCAAGCTCGTCGACGATGGCTTCGAGAACAGCGACGTGCAGACGAAGACCGAATCGGAGGCGGTCTATCGCCAAAGCTTCACTGCCCTCGCCGGCAACCTAGTCCTCCTGCTAAATGCGATCGGCCTGGCCGTCGCCTTCACCGTGCTGCTCGTGACGGCAAACACGATGAGCATGGCCGTCAGGGAGCGCCGCACCGAGATCGCGGTCCTCAAGACGATCGGCTTTTCGAGCGGCCGCGTCATGGCGCTAATCTTGATCGAGTCCGCCGTGCTAGCGGCCTGTGCCGGCGGGTTGGGTGTTGGGCTGGCGAGCGTGCTCGTATCGAACATCAACAGGATTCCGGGCGGCGGCGCGGTTGGCCAGTTCGGGGGGGCCCTTCAGCTTTCGGGGGGCCTGGCGGCCGGAATGCTCGGCTTCACTGTCCTGCTCGGATGTGCCGCGGGGATGGTCCCAGCCCTCGGCGCGTACAAGGCGAGGATTGTGGACACGTTGAGGGCGGCATGAGTCGTAACGGTCGGCGGGGCGATCGGCCGGCTGCTCGAGGACGCTGACATGGCGTTGCCGTTCACCTACAACGTGCGGAACCTGATCGTTCGCTGGCGCGTCACCGTGCTCGCCGTTGGTGCCATCGCGCTCGTGACGGCCGTGCTCGTCGTCCTGATGGCGATGGCGAACGGGTTTCGCACCGCCTTGCGCGCAACTGGTTCGACCGAGAACGCGGTGCTCACGCAGCGAGGCTCCAACAGCGAGCTGACCTCCGCGATCTCCTTCGACAATGCGCGTGCCGTGATGGTGGACGATCGCGTGCGGCGCGATGAGGTGGGCTCGCCAATCGCGTCGCCGGAGGTGATCGTGGTCGCGTTGCTGCCTCGCAAGGACGGACCCCTCGTCAACGTCAGCGTGCGCGGTGTGACGTCCTCGGCCTTTCAGGTCCGGCAGGGCGTGCGGATCACGGCCGGCCGCTCGTTCACGCCGGGACTGAACGAGCTGATTGTGGGCGTGAGGGCCGCTGATCGCTATGCTGGTTTGGAGGTTGGGTCGACCGTTCGGCTGCAGCGACGCGATTGGCTGGTCGTCGGAATATTCGAGGCCAACGGTGGCGGTTTCGAGAGTGAGTTGTGGGGCGACTTCAACGTCCTGGCAGCGGCATTCCAGCGCCGCGGCGGCTATCAATCTGTGACCCTCCGCCTCCAGAGCCCCGAGAACGTCCTCGCGTTCAACGAGCAGCTCTCGAAGGACCCGCGCATGCGAGTGCAGCTCGTGCAGGAGCGGAAGTACTACGACGACCAGTCGTCGCAGGTTTCGCTTCAGCTGCTGGGACTTGCCGCGTTCGTTGCCGTGGTCATGGGGATCGGCGCGGTGTTCGGCGCGATGAACACGATGTACGGCATCGTGGCGGCGCGGACGCGCGAAATCGGGACGCTTCGGGCGCTTGGCTTCTCGCGGTGGAGCATCCTGCTCGCGTTCGTCATCGAGTCCACCCTGCTCGCGTTGGTCGGTGGCGTCTTGGGATGCCTGCTGGCCGTTCCAGCGAATGGGATGTCGTCGGCCGCCGGCGGCGCGAACTTCGCCGAGGTGTCGTTCGCGTTTCGGATCACGTCGCCCGCTGTCATCACCGGCCTCGTCCTGGCCGTGTCCATCGGGTTCTTCGGCGGGTTGCTCCCAGCCTGGCGAGCCTCGATGGTGCCCGTCGCGGCGGCGCTGCGCACGTGACGCGAGTTGGCCGGCCGGTTCGCCAGCAGCGGGCCGGGTGCGTCCGCGTCGGCGAAGCTCCGCCGGGCCCGTGCTAACATCCGCCGTTTTGGGATAAGAGCAGGTGCGGAGCTCCACCGGCGCCGCCTGGAGCGAATAAGGAAGTGATAAACACCTGGAATTGGATGGCCCTCCCGGGTGTCGCGATCCGACAGGTCCGGTCGAATTTGCGGGTCGTCGCCAGGCTCGCCGGCTGGGGCCGCGAGGGGGCCGACCCGGCCGGCCTCTCAGCTCATAATGGTCCTTGCAGTTGCGGCCAGATGGCCGTATCGTTTCTCTTTACGCTTCGCCGACCCGTCACCCCGCGCAGGCGGTCACCTCGGGAGAAAGCCACTTTAGGAGAAAAGGTGTGGATATGACGGAAGACACGTCCAGCAGGGTTTCGAGACGGAACTTCATCAAGGGCGTCATTGCCGCGGGTGCAACCGTGTCATCCGCCACGTATCTGTTCCGCGCCACCTCGCTGAGCGGCCAGTCGGCCGCGCCGGGTGGGGTAGAGCGGCTGGTCACGCTCAACG
>JBGPJH010000052.1:0-14110 GCA_041485305.1 Vicinamibacteria bacterium
AAGCAGATCGGCAGCTCGCTGCAGGCCAGAGTCGTTCTGTCGGCCACCCAAGCCACGCTCGCGTTCCTCATGCGGTATGCCGGACACCTGCCGATGCTGTTCATCGTGTCCGACGTCGAGCTGCGCCGTGGGGCAGAGGGCGCCGATTCCCAAGGCGAGACCGAGCCCCGGATCACCATCGAGCGCGCCCCCGGTGTGAAATGCGAACGCTGCTGGCGGTACGTGCCGTCGGTGTCGAGCGAACCGGAATGGGCGGGATTGTGCGAGCGCTGTCAGGATGCCCTCGCCGAGCCTATCCGTGGCTGAGGCGGCCATCCCGTGACCCTCGCCCGTCGTCTCGAACTCGGGCTGCCGGCGCTCGTTGTCGTGCTCGATCAGGCGACCAAGGCCATCGTGCGCCGTGCGCTGCCGCTGCATGAGAGCGTGACCATCGTGCCGGGCCTCCTCGACTTCACGCACGTGCGGAACACCGGTGCCGCCTTTGGATTTCTGAACGCCGTGGACTTTCCGTTCAAGACGACCGTCATCGCGATCGTCGCCACGGTGGCCCTCGTCGGCGTGGCACTCTATACGGCACGGCTGGCGCACGACCAGCTGCTCGCGCGCCTCGGCCTCGCGCTGATCATCGGCGGCGCGGGGGGGAACTTGATCGACCGGCTGCTTGTCGGATCCGTTGTCGACTTCGTGGACGTCTACTGGCGCTCGTGGCATTTCTGGGCGTTCAACGTTGCCGATTCGGCCATCACGATCGGAGTGGCCGTGATGATCCTTGACATGATCGGGGTGAGCACACATGTATCCAAGACTGTTTGAGCTCGGGCCGATCACGGTTTACACGTACGGCCTGCTGCTGGCGTCGGCATACCTGCTGGGCCTGAAGCTTGCCATGGTCCGGGCGAAATCGTACGGGCTGGATCAGGCGCGTGTGCTCGATCTCGGCATCTACATCATCATCAGCGCGCTGGTCGGCGCCAAACTCCTCCTGTTCGTCACGGACTTCAGGACATTCGTCGACAACCCCCGCGAGCTGCTCACCCTGGCGCGATCGGGCGGTGTGTTCTACGGCGGCTTGATCCTCGCCGTCGTGGTCGCGCTGTGGTACATTGGTCGGATTGGCTTGCCCCTCTGGACGACGTGCGATGCCTTCGCGCCGGGCATTGCGATCGGCCACGTCGTGGGGCGTTTCGGGTGTTTTTTCGCGGGCTGCTGCTACGGCAAACCGACCACCCTGCCGTGGGGCATTACGTTCACGGACCCGTACGCCGCGGCCAACGTCGGCACTCCGCTCAATGTCCGGCTCCATCCGACACAGCTGTACGAAGCCGGAGCCGAAGCGTTGATTCTTGCCGTGCTGCTGCTGTCCGAACCACGCGGAAAGCGCTATCCGGGCCGCACCTTCTGGATTTACATGCTGCTGTATGCCGCCTCCCGCTACCTCATCGAGATCTATCGCGATGACCCGCGCGGCAGCGTGGGGATGTTCTCGACGTCGCAGTTCATCTCGCTAATCCTCGCGCCGCTGGCCCTCGTCATGCTTTTCTACTTGAGGCGTCGCGGGCAACCGGCTCCCAAGGTCGCCCGTAAGGCGGCGTAGAGGACGGGCTCGTGTCGACCATCACTGTGACGGTGGCCGAGGACAGCCAGGGCGTCCGGCTCGATCGCTTCCTGACGGCGGTTCTCGCCAGCCTGTCGCGGTCGCAGATCCAGCGGCTCATCCGGGAACAACGCGTCCAGGTCGACGGGCGACCCTCGACACCCCATCGTCTCGTCAACGCGGGCCAGAAGGTGACCGTCGACATTCCTGCGCCCGTCGACGCGAAGCCCAGGGCCGAAGCGCTGGATTTGCCCATTGTCTATCAGGACAGCGACGTCATCGTGGTCGACAAGCCTGCCGGCATGGTGGTCCACCCATCAGCCGGCCACGCAGCCGGCACGCTCGTCAACGCACTCCTGCACCACGTGCCCGACTTGAGCGGCATCGGCGGAGTGAGGCGCCCCGGGATCGTTCACCGCCTGGATCGAGGCACGTCGGGGTTGATGGTCGTCGCCAAGCACGACACCGCGCACGAGGAGCTCGCCCGTCAGTTTCGCGATCGCGAAGTGGAGAAGGAATACATTGCGCTCGTCTGGGGTGTCGTCCAGGCCGGGCGACGCATCGATGTACCGATCGGACGGGACCCGACGCACCGGAAGAAGATGTCTGCGCGGTCGCGCCGCAGCCGCGAGGCGGTCACGCGGGTCGTTCGCGCGGAACATCTCGGTCCGGCGCTGACGCTCGTGCAGGTGGCCATTTACACAGGGCGCACCCATCAGATCCGGGTTCATCTGAGCGCCATCGGCCATCCCGTGGTGGGCGACGCCCTCTACGGCGGCGTGCGGCGCCACGTTCGGGGCGACCTTCGTGCTGTGGCGCATCTCGATCGGCCATTCCTGCACGCGGCGCGGCTGGTCTTCAAACATCCCTCCGATGGTAAACGGATGGAGTTCTCGAGCGCACTACCGGCCGACCTGCAGCGCGTCCTGGACGATCTGCGAGACACGCTGCCGCGCTCGTGACAAGACCGATAGGGTGCTCAGGTGCGTCAAGGTGCTGGGTACTGGGGTGCTTGGGTGCTGAGGTGCTGGGGTGCTGGGGTGCTGAGAGCGACGGCTGAGAGCTGACCGCTGAAAGCCGGACGCTACCCGCTGAAGTGCTTGGGTACTGCGGTGCTGAGGTTGAGGAGCCTAGCGATGCCAACGATGTACAAGGGGCGCGTGTTCTCCGTCGAGGTCGAACGCATGCAGTTTCCGAACGGGCGGGAACACACCGTTGAGATCGTCCGCCACCCCCCGTCCGTTGTGCTGATTCCGATTCAGCAGGACGGGCTGGTCGTCCTGGTTCGACAGTACCGCCCAAGCCTGGGCCGGGAGATGTGGGAAGTTCCAGCAGGCAGCCTCGATCCCGGAGAGACCCCTGAGGCAGCTGCGCTGCGAGAGTGCGAAGAGGAAATCCGGCTGGTTCCGCATCGAGTGGAGCGGATCCGCGGGCTCTTTCCTGCGCCGGGATTCTGCGACGAGGAGCTGATCTTCTTCCGGGTGTCGGACCTGCGCCCTCCCGCGCCGGATTCGAAGCGCAAACCTGACGAAGACGAGGACATCTACGTTCAAGCGTTCCAGATCGAGGAAGCGAAGGCGATGGTTGAGCGCGGCGCGATCATCGATCTCAAGACCGCGTACGCGCTGTCGCTTCTGTAGGAACTGAACTCGGCTGTCACGTCGTGGGCAGGGGCGCCTGCTGCACCGGCCGTGACGTCGTTTTCGGAAGGCGGACGACGTCGGAGGACACGGGCAGCAGAGCGAGGGCGAGCACCTCGTCGATCGTCGATACGAGATGAACGGTG
The DNA here is from genome assembly GCA_041485305.1 of Vicinamibacteria bacterium. Classification (GTDB taxonomy): domain Bacteria; phylum Acidobacteriota; class Vicinamibacteria; order Vicinamibacterales; family CAVVIG01; genus JBGPJH01. Next base: position 3,381 of record JBGPJH010000052.1, read on the forward strand.
AGGTCCTGACGGAGCTCCGGGGTCAGATCTTCGTTGATGTTCTTCGCATTCTGCTTCGGCAGAATCACTTCGCGGATGCCGACGCGGCGCGCGGCCAACACCTTCTCCTTGACGCCCCCGACGGGAAGCACGCGCCCCGAGAGGGTGATCTCGCCAGTCATGGCGATATCGCCACGCACGGGCCGCCCGCTGAGCTCTGACGCCATAGCCGCCACCATCGTCACGCCGGCCGAGGGCCCGTCTTTTGGGATCGCGCCCGATGGCACGTGCACGTGCATCTCGGCGCTCTTGAAGAAGTCTGGATCGATGCTGTACTCGCGCGCGTGGGCGCGGAGCCACGAGAGCGCGGCACGAGCCGACTCCTTCATGACGTCTCCGAGCTGTCCGGTCAGCGTCAGCGACCCCGTGCCGGCCATCCGCGACGCCTCGATGAACAACACTTCACCGCCTGTCGGCGTCCACGCCAGGCCAATGGCGACGCCGGGATCCTTGGTGCGCTCTTCCATTTCCTCGTCGAGAAACTTGGGTGCGCCGAGCATAAGCACCACAACCTCCGGCGTGATCTCGACGGGCGACTCGTCGCCTTCGGCACGCCGGCGGGCTGCCTTGCGGCACAGGGCAGCGATCTCGCGCTCCAGGTTCCGCACACCCGCTTCGCGCGTGTAGCCCCGAATCACCGCGCGGAGCGAATCTTCGGTTAACTGAAGCGACTCCGGCGCGAGGCCGTGGTTCTTCACCTGCTTGCCAACCAGGTGATCGGTCGCGATCTTGAGCTTTTCCTCCTCGGTGTAGCCGGCGAGCTCCAGCACCTCCATCCGATCCTTGAGCGCGGGAGGGATCGGGTCGAGAACGTTGGCCGTGGTGATGAAAAGAACCTCGGAGAGATCGAACGGCACGTCGAGGTAATGATCTCGGAACGTGTGGTTCTGTTCAGGGTCGAGCACCTCGAGCAGCGCCGAGGACGGATCGCCACGGAAGTCCGACCCGAGCTTGTCCACCTCGTCGAGGATGAACACCGGGTTCTTCGATTCCGCCCGCCGCAGCCCCTGAATCACCTGGCCCGGCAGTGCCCCGATATACGTCCGCCGATGGCCGCGAATCTCGGCCTCGTCGCGCATGCCGCCGAGGGAAACGCGAACGAACTTGCGGCCGAGCGACTCGGCGATCGAACGGGCCAGCGAGGTCTTGCCGACCCCCGGAGGTCCGACGAAGCAGAGAATCGGCCCCTTGACGAGGGGATTCAGCTTGCGCACGGCCAGGTATTCGAGGATGCGATCTTTCGCTTTCTCGAGGCCGGAGTGGTCGGCGTCGAGCACGGCCTTGGTGTGAGGCAGGTCGATGACCTCGTCGGTGCGCTTCGCCCAAGGCAGGGCGACGAGCCAGTCGACGTAGGTCCGCGAGACCGTGTACTCCGCGGCAGCTACCGGCATCTTCGACAAACGGTCGAGCTCGCGGAGCGCCTCTTTTTTCACCCCCTCGGGCATGCCAGCCGCCTCGATCTTCCCGGCCAGCTCTTCAATCTCCTTCGTCTGCTCGTCGCCTTCGCCCAGCTCCTTCTGGATGGCCTTCATCTGCTCGCGCAGAAAGTACTCGCGCTGATTCCGGCCGACTTCCGACTGAACCTGCGACTGAATCTTCGATCCGAGCTCGAGGACTTCGAGCTCCTTGATGAGAATTCGGTTCAGGTTGTCCATCCGGCCACGGATGTCGAGGGTCTCCAACACACCCTGTTTCACGGCCGTGGTGATCGTGGTCAGGCTGGAGGCGATGAAGTCGGCGAGCCGTCCAGGCTCCGCAATGTTCATGGCCAACGTCTGCAGGTCGTCCGAAAGGAGCGGCGACAGAGAGACGACCTGTTGGAAGTTGGTCTTGATGTTCCGGGCCAGCGCGTCAGTCTCGAGCCGGTCGGCGTCCTGAAGGTCTTCGTTGGCTGCGGTCACTCGCGCCCGCAGGTAGGGTTCGGTCGCTTCGACAGCCTGAAGCGTGAGCCGGGTCAGTCCCTGGACGATCAGCCGGAGGCTGCCGTCGGGCAGCTTGAACACCTTGTGAATGTGCGCCGCCGTGCCGACGGAGTACAGGTCGTCCTGACCGGGCTCGTCGACCGCGGCGTCGCGCTGCGTGAACACCGCAATGAGCTTGCCGTCGGCCACTGAATCGTCGATGAGACGTACGGAGCTCTCCCGGGCGACGGCCAACGGCATGAACGAGTTGGGGAACAGCACGGTGTCGCGCAACGGGAGGATCGGCAACTGCGCGGGTATCGCGGGTGGCCGATCAGAGACCGAGACGTCCTCCGCTTTGAGGTCCTCGATGTGATCGCTCATAGCGACCTCTTCTTTGACGCGATGTCAGGAAAAGTCTCGCCGATGCCGAAGGCCGCGCGCGACCCGTGCATGGGCAGACGAATTTATCTACTCTCGGGGAACGCCGGTGGGAACGCGTTGGGGCTCCGCCACCGGCGGAACCCCGGTCAGGACGCCGGAAGCTTACATGTCGAAGAAGAGCGATGCCGAACCGCGCCGCGCCGCAAGCTGGCGCTCCCGCCGCTCTGCGACCTCCCGGGCCTCCTCGCAGTCTTTGCAGCGAACCGCGAACGGCAACGCCCGCAGCCGCTTCTCGGCGATCTCCTCGGCACACTCGAAGCAGTTGCCGTAGTCGCCTTGCTCGAGACGGACGAGGGCGTCGGCGATCTTGTTGAGAGTCTCAGACTTCATCTGAATGAGCGCAAACTCGATGTCGTCCTGGATGTCCGCCTCGGAGCTCTCGACCGCGTCCAAGACCTCGTTGAGCTTGCCACCCCACGCACCCTCGGCTCGAACGTCTCGCATCTTGCCCTTGACTTCAGCCTGGAGCTCGCGCCGACGACCTTCGAGCATTTGCTTCAATTCCGAATAGCGGGACCGTGCCTTGGCTTCGGTCCTCGTCTGGGTTCTGCCATTCATGACGCCGCCTCCTTCCATCCCGGTGTGCCGGGTCGCCGCCCGCCTATGATTGCACCGATCATGCAAATCAATTGCCAATTGTAGCACGTCTCTTCTTCAAGTCGCAAGCCGTCCGTGCCCACCTCGCATCGTCACTCCTTCGACCACGCCCAACCCAACCACCATGGACCGAGGTCGAAACGATTCGAGTCAATAAATATCATATATAACAATGACTTACAGGATTAACTTGATTCACGTTGATCGTGTGTTCTCGAACCGATGCCGATTTAGACGCCGGAACCGCTCCCCGGGTTCTGTGCCCATGACCGATCGGGGTGTCCGCTTTCGGCTACGTACTGGTGTCGAAAAACTGCCAGCATCGTGCCCACCCAGCCATAGGCCGGCACTGGGCGTCCGAGCCGAAGAGCTGGTCAGTGAACCCGTGTGCCTTTGAGCGAGGCGTTGGGCACGCCTGCTCGATCAGCAAAGCTGGCCACTTCGAGCGCTGCCCGTCTTGAGCCGTCGCCCGTAGAGTCAGCGCAGGCCCCTGTTCGAACTGCGAGCGGATCGTTCGTTGAATTCTGATAGAACGACCACGAAGCCCACGAATTTCCGGGCGAACTCCGCCCGAACGCCCCCAAAATTATAGATAATTGCCGCTGTGCGCTGTCCACTCTGCGCCCTACGCAAACCGCGCCGCACGTGTCCCGCGCTCGGCCGCCAAATCTGCGCGCTCTGCTGCGGAACCAAGCGGCTGACCGAGATTCGTTGTCCTGCTGACTGCCCGTACCTCGCGTCGTCCAGGGAACATCCCCCGGCGGCGGTGGTGCGACAGCAGCAGCGAGATGTCACGGTCCTCGTTCAGGTCATGCGAGGCCTCAATCAGCGTCAGGCAAGGCTCTTCTTCGCATTGAACACTGCTGTCCTCCGACACGAGCCTGCGGATTTTCAGCCGGTCATCGACGAGGATGTCGCGGAAGCGGCTGGAGCCATGGCGGCAACGCTCGAGACCCGGTCTCGGGGCGTCATCTACGACCACCGGCCGGCTTCCCTCCCGGCTGAGCGGCTGATGGCCGCGCTCAGGCCAGTGGTTGCCGACAGCGGCCGGACCGGGGGCTCCGCCTTCGAGCGCGAAGCAGCTGTCGTGCTCCGGCAACTCGAGAAAGCAGTCCACGAGGTGCGGTCGGATGGTGCAAGCAATAAGCGGGCCTATCTGGAGCTGGTCGGGCGCGTGTTGGAAAAGGCAAGCGAAGAACACGCCGAGGAAATCAACACGTCGGATGGGCCGCGCTTGATACTGCCGTGATCGCTGCCTATACTTGAAGTTTTGCTCTCACGGAGTTGGATGGGCAGACCAGGGTCCAGACCCCACGCATTCGAGGATTTAGGTATCTATGGCAAAGCGTTGCGAGATTTGCGGGAAGGTGCCCGTTGTGGGCCGGCAGGTCAGCCATGCCCACAACGTCAGCGCGCGGCGGTTCGAACCAAACCTCCAGACCGTGCGGGCGGTGATCAACGGCGGTGTGAAGCGGATTCGCGTCTGCACACGCTGCATTCGCTCGCAGAAGGTCGTCAAGGCCGCCTGAGGGCCGGCAGCGAAGACGCAGGCATGACCGGGGGTCGTGGGCTGGCGGCGCGCGACAAGCCGGCGGCGAAAAGACAGACAAAGAGATGAAGACTGCCGTCTCGAGCCCACAGGCGCCGAAGGCCATCGGCCCTTACTCGTCGGCCCTCCGCGCCGGACAGTTGTTGTTCATTTCGGGGCAGGTGCCGCTCGATCCGGTCACGAGTGCGATGGTCGACGGAGACGTCGCCTCACAGACCCGACAAGTTCTGCTCAACATCGGCGCCCTGCTCAACGCCGGCGGCCTTTCGTATGCTGACGTCGTCCGGACCACGGTGTTTCTCGCCGACATGGCCGACTTTGCCGTCATGAACGACGTGTACCGCACGTTCTTCGTCGAGCCGTATCCGGCCCGTTCGACCGTCCAGGCTGCCCGGCTGCCCCGGGACGCGCGCGTCGAAATCGACGCGATCGCGAGCTACGACGGAAAATAGCTCTTTTGGACCGGCGTCGGATCTAAGGGCTCGCGCAATCCCCCTGCGCGAGCGTGGCGCGGGGCCCGCTTTTCAGCGAGAAGCCCGCTCGACTTCCAGCACGCCATCGACGGCCTTCAACGACTTGATGACTTTCTCGAGGTGCTTGAGGTCGCTGATTTCGACCGTGACGTCGATCCGTGCCCGACGATCGTCCTGGTCGGTGCGCGCCTCCATGTCCTTGATGTTCGTGTTGATGTCGGCAATCTTCGCGCTGACCGCGGCAAGTAGGCCCTTTCGATCCTCGACTTCCATGGACAGCTTGACCGTGTAGTTCGCCGCCTCGGCGGCGGCCGAACTCCGGTCCCACTCGACGTCGATGCGCCGCTCCGCGTCGTACAACAAGTTCACGATGTTGGGACACGTGACGGAGTGAACCGACACGCCTTTCCCGCGCGTGATGTAGCCGACGATTTTCTCGCCGCGAATCGGGTTGCAGCACTTCGCCCGAAACACGAGGACATCGTCGGTCCCGCGCACCTTGATCTTTGCCTCGCCGACGCCAAACGCGCGCTTGACTGCCGCGGTCACGAGCCCCTCCGGGGCCTTCTCCCGCAGTTTGTCAGGCGGCACGAGCTTGCCGATCAGCTGCTTGGCCGACAGCGTGCCGTACCCGATGAACGCGAACAGATCCTCCGCCGTTTTGACCCCCACATCGGCCGTCGCCCTCGCGAACGCGTCGCTGTCGAGCAGCCCCTTCTGGGGCACGTCGTATCGGCGCAGCTCTTTCTCGAACACCCTGCGCCCCAGGTCGATCGCGCGAGCGCGTTCTTCCAGCCGAAGGAGGTGTTTGATCTTGTAGCGGGCGTTGGAGGTGACGACGAAGTTGAGCCAGTCTCGGCCCGGTCGATGTCCCGCCTGCGTCACGATCTCGACGATGTCGCCGCTTTTGAGGCGGGTGCGGAGCGGCACCATCTTGCCGTTGATGCGGGCGCCCATGCATTGGTGGCCGACGTCGGTATGGATCGAGTAGGCAAAGTCGATCGGCGTCGCGCCGCGGGGGAAAGCCTTGACCTGCCCCTTCGGCGTGAACGTATACACTTCCTCCGGATAGAGCTCCACCTTCAAGTTCTGGATGAATTCCTGCGGATCCCGGACCTCCTGTTGGTTCTCGAGAAGCTGACGCATCCACTGGAAATACGGTTCGTCTTTGTGATCGCCAACACGTCCTTCCTTGTACTTCCAGTGCGCGGCGATCCCTTCCTCGGCCATCCGATGCATTTCCATCGTGCGGACCTGCACCTCAAAGGGCATCCCGTGCTCGCTGATGACCGACGTGTGCAGCGACTGATAGCCGTTCGGCCTCGGCATCGCGATGAAGTCCTTGATCCGGCCGGGCACTGGCGACCAGGTCTGGTGGATGATCCCGAGCGCAGCGTAGCAGTCCTTGACACTGGTGGTGACGATGCGCAGCGCGATGAAGTCGTACACCTGATCGAGCTCGATACGCTGGCGCTTCAACTTCTGATGGATGCTCCAGAGGCGCTTGATGCGCCCGTCGATTTCGATGACCTGCACCGACGCTTCGCTCAGCTTCCCCGAAATCGTGGCCTTCAGCTGCCCGATGAGTCCTTCTGTGGCGCGTCGCCGGGCGTCCACCCGGGCCCGGAGCGTCTCGTAGGCGTGCGGGTCGAGATAGCGGAACGACAGTTCTTCCAGCTCGTTTTTCACCTTGCTCATTCCGAGCCGGTTCGCGATGGGCGCGTAGATGTCTCTGGTCTCCTGGGCGATTGTCGCCCGTTTGTCCTCGGTCAGATGGTTGAGCGTGCGCATGTTGTGGAGTCGGTCCGCGAGCTTGACCAGAATCACGCGGATGTCGTCGACCATCGCGAGCAGCATCTTGCGGAAGTTCTCGGCCTGCCGCTCTTCGCTCGACGAGAACCGGATCGCCGAGATCTTCGTCACCCCTTCAACGACGTGTGCCACCTCCGAACCGAAGAGCTCGCGAATCCGGTCGATGGTCGTCAGCGTGTCCTCGACGACGTCGTGGAGCAGGCCCGCGGCGATGGCCACGGCGTCCAGCTTCATGTCGGCGAGGAAGTCGGCCACCGCGAGGGGATGGATCAAATACGGCTCGCCTGAGTGGCGCACCTGGCCCCGGTGCTCGAAGGCCGAGAACACATAGGCCCTCCTGAGCAGCTCTACGTCGGCGTCGGGGCTATATGCCCGGACTTTTTCCAGCAAGTCCTCGAAGCGAATCATAAAAGTCGGTGTCTAATCATTGTCGGGCCAAGCGGGGCAAAAGGCTATCGAAAGTGGCGCCGACCGGGCCGAACTTGTCTTGACGTACGTTTTTCCGCTTCACTATACTGGCCCCGTTTCGGCACGGCAATTCTCCTCGCCCAGTGGGAACCGGTCAGATGTGGAATTACGGCCACAAAGGGGGCTCAATGCGCGCTCTGTCTCTTGCGTCGCTCGCCTTGGCGGCGATGCTGGCCCTGTCGTCGGTGGGCTGTTCGCGATACGGTCAGCTGAAGGCGATGAGCAACTTCAAGGAGGCCAATAAGGCCTATCAGCAGCAGGACTTCAGGCAGGCGGCACGGCTGTACGAGGTGGCGATTAAGGATAACCCCGACTTCGGGGTGGCCTATTTCTTCCTCGGCAACTCCTACGACAACCAATACAAACCGAGCCGCAAGGGCGACGCCGCCAACGACGAACTGCTCACCAAGGCCGTCCAGCACTACCAGACGGCCGCCGAAAAGCTCGCGGCATCGGCGAGCCCCGACGACAAGAAGCTCGGAAAGCTGTCGCTCGAATACCTGGTGGCGGCTTACGGCTCCGACAAGCTGAATGACCCCGCGAAGGCCGAGCCTGTCGTGCAAAGGATGATTCAAATCGAGCCGGGTGAGCCCTCGAACTATTTCGCGCTGGCCAAGATCTACGAGGACGCCGCGGTGTACGACGAGGCCGAGCAGATGCTGCTCTACGCGCAGAAAGCCAAGCCCAAAGACGCATCCGTCTACCTGCAGCTCGCCGGCTACTACAACCGCCAGGGACGATTCGACAAGACGATCGAAGCGCTCGAGCAGCGTGCGTCGATCGAGCCGAACAACCCCGAAGCCTTCCAGACGATTGCCGGCTACTACTGGGACGAGACGCGCGGCGACTCCAGCTTGACCGAGGCGCAGAAGCGCGATTACGTTCAGAAGGGACTCGAGTCGGTCGACAAAGCACTGAAGCTGAAAGCCGACTACGTCGAGGCCATCACCTTCAAAGGCCTGCTCCTGAGGCTCCAGGCCAACCTCGAAAAGGATCCTGGCAAGCAGCAGGCCCTCCTCAAGGAGGCGACGGCTCTCAGCGACAAGGCAAATGGTTTGAGGAAGCAGAAGACCACCGGCGCCAGCAACTGACCAGACGTGCTCGGTATTTCACAGCCGCTAATGAAAACGGCCGCCAGGTGGCGGCCGTTTGAGAATGCGAAGAGTTGAGGGCTAGTTGCCAGCGACGCCGGCCGCCTTGCGCATGCCAGCCGTGACGATGCCGACCTTCTCGACGCCCGCGCCTTTGGCGGCGTCGATGACCTCGATGATGTCCTTGTAGCGGAGCGTTTCGGCTCCCGCAACGAACATCGTCTTGTCCTTGCGCTGCGAGTAGATGTCGCGGAGCTTCTTCTCTAACTCCGCCACCGTCACGTCCTGCTTGTTGACGGAGATGCGGCGGTCGGCGGTGTACTCGACCACGATCTGGCTGATATCGAGCTCGCGCTGCTGCTGCGCGGTTTTCGTCTCGGCCGGCAGGTTGATGTCGACGCCTTTCTGGGCGAGCGGCAGAGCGGCCATGAAAATGACGAGCAGCACGAGCAGCACGTCGATCATCGGCGTGACATTCATGTCCGCATTGGCACGCGGAACCGTCGCGGCGAAGACCTTCTCGGCGCCAAAATGCAGATGCGCGTGTGCCATTACTGCCCTCCCCCCAACGCGCCGCCCTGCCTCTTGCGCTCGGTGATCAAACCGATGTCCTCGATGCCGGCCTGGCGGAGCTGGTCCATGGCCGCCATCACCGCACCGTATTCGACCTCCTCATCCGCCTTGATGAGAACGATCTTCTCGGTCTTGCTCTCGAGCACCTCGGTGATCTTCCTCACGAGCTCTGACTCCTGAATCGGCTTGGCATTCAGGTACAGGGCCTTGTTGGCAGCGATGGCCACGACGGTCTGCCCCTGGCTCTCGGGCTTGTCGACGGTGTTGTCGGCTTTGGGCAGCCGCACGCTGACGCCCTGCTGCAGCATTGGCGCGATGAGCATCATGATGATGAGCAGCACCAACATGACGTCGACGAGGGGCGTCACGTTGATGTCGGCCTTGACTCCGCCTCTGGCACCCCCAAGATCCATTGACATAGCTTGCTCTCCTTACGCCGACGTCTTCCTGATGAAGTAATCGACCAGCTCCGACGAGGAGTTGTCCATCTCCACGTTGAAGTACTCGATACGGCCTGTGAGGTAGTTGTAGAACCACACGGCCGGAATGGCCACGACGAGACCAAGCGCGGTTTCGACGAGCGCCTCCGCGATACCGGCCGACACGGCACCGATGCCGCTCGACCCGCTGGAGGCGATACCCGTGAACGCGTTGATGACGCCGACGACGGTGCCGAGCAGTCCGACGAAGGGAGCCGTCGAACCGATGGTCGCGAGCGCCGCTACGCCCTTCTTGAGGTCCGATGCGGTCAGCGCCGAGGCGCGCTGAATCGATCGGCGCACGGTATCCATCAGGTCTTCCCGCTGGAGGCCGCCGCCGCTTTCCTGCTGGAACTGATACTCCTGCAGGCCGGCCAGCACCACCTTCGCCAGGTGGCTGTACCGGTAGTTCTTGGAGGACGACAGGGCAATGGCGTCCTTCAGACGGCCGTCCTTCAGGTGCTTGGCCACTTGCGGCGCGAACAGCTTCGACTGATTACGCGCTTGCGTGTAAGTGAAAATCCGTTCGATCGCCACGCCGATTGACCACATCGACATGATGAACAACACCACGGCCACACCCTTGGCCGTATATCCCATCTGTCCCCACATTGCCATCACATCCACGGCGCAACCTCCATCGAAGACAAAGTTACCAATCTTGAGATTTCGACGTTTTCTACTGCAGTGTGAAATTCACGGTCACGGTCATGATCACCGGCACGGGAACGTTGTTGAGCAGGGTCGGCGTGAACACCCACTGCTTCACCGCGTCGAGCGCCGAGGCGTCGAGCAGCGGGATCGAGCGAAGCACCTTCGCCTCCTGCACCCTCCCATCGGGTCCGATCGTCGCCTCGATAATGACGACCCCTTGCACCCGGGCCGACTGCGCAATGGCCGGGTACACCGGCTTGACGTCCTTTATCTTCGTTGGCGGCTTGATGTTGCCGCCGACGCGAACGGGAGCTGGGGGGGGCGGGGGCGGCGGCGGCGGCGGCGGCGCGGCCTCCAGGCCACCGACGATGCCACCGGTGACCCCGCCCACCACGCCACCCTCGACAGCGCCAACGGCACCTTTGACAATGCCTGTTTCAGGCTTGATTTCTGCGGGGGCTTCGACCGGCGCGGCCGCGGGGTTCGCCTCAATGACAGGCTTCGCTGCCTCGGCGGCCTTCGGCGGAGGCGGGGGAGGAGGGGGCGGAGGGGGCGGCGGCGGCGGCGCGATGAACGCCATCATGGCTGGCGGCGTTGGCAGCACGTCGGCGGCCATCAGCGGGATGATAATCAGAGCCGCGATGAGCGCC
>JBGPJH010000053.1:0-13859 GCA_041485305.1 Vicinamibacteria bacterium
CGCGGGTATTTCGCACAGCCATCGATCTGATCGGGGTCACCGTCACAGTGCTCGATCGCGATGGTCGCCTGGTAAAGGATCTTCCGCGCGAGGCCTTCGACGTCTTCGAGGACAGCGAGCCGCAGGCGGTTACGCAGTTCGCTTCGGGGCGCGTGCCGGTCAGCCTCGGCATCCTGCTCGACACGAGCGACAGCATGTTCGGTCGTCGAATCGAGGACGCACGGAGTGCGGTCGAGCGATTCGTGTCGGACCTGCTCGATCCGGCCGACGAGTTCGCGATCGTCGCGTTCAACCATCAACCGCACGTCGTCGCGGGTTGGGCCGGCGACCGCGCCGACCTGTCTACGGCGCTCAAGCAGCTGCGGCCGTCTGGAGGCACGGCGGTGTACGACGCGATCATGGCCACATTGCCGCTGATCGATGCGCGGCACCGCCAGCGGGCCGCCATGGTGCTGATTTCCGATGGTGCCGATACGGCCAGCGACACGACGCTGCGCGAGGTTCGGTCGGCGCTCTTGCGCAGCGATGGGTTCGTCTACGCGGTGGCGATCGATTCGCCCGACCGGCACGCCATCAACACGGCCGTCAACCCGGCCGCGCTGCGAGAGATCACCGATCAGAGCGGCGGGCGCACGGAAACGGTCCACGGCAGCGGTGAGCTTCTCGCCGCGCTTTCAGGGATCGCCGAAGAGCTGAACAGTCAGTACCTGCTCGGCTACACGTCGCGACGGGGCGCCGATGGCCAGTACCACAGCATTCGCGTGCGGGTACGAGGCACCGACTATCGGGTGCACGCCCGGAACGGCTACGTGGCCCCCGTGGGTCGTCAGCTTCAGAAGAAAACAGACCGCTGAGGCGCCTTCGCCGCCCAACGACGGAAAGACGCCCCAGGATGACTAGAAGTTCGATTTGCGCGCTCGGGTGGGCGTTCGGCGCTCCGCGTTAGGATCCTTACCCAACGGACCCCGGCTTCAACCGGAACGCTTTGGTACTCGGATCCTGATCGCGGTAGACCGCGTGACAACTCTGACAGCCTGCGTTGACCTGCCGGGCGAGGTCGCGGGCCGCGTCTGCCTCGACTTTCTCAGCGGACAGGGCGACGTCGAGCTCGTCCATCTTGGTCAACGTGTTCCTGAGCATTTTGAGCGCGTCGTCTTTCTTGTTGTCTCTCCAGAAGGTGACCGTGATCGCGATCTGCTCGCGCGCGCGCGTGAGCTGTGCCTTCGCGGCCTCGAAGTCGTTCTTGGAGAGCGACACGTTCACCGCCGCGAAGTTCCGGCCGGCGGTTTTCATCATGGTGGTGTACTGGTCCAGCGTGAAGATTGGATAGGGCCTCTTCTGCGCCGCCGCCCACGGGCCAGCACTCGCCACCAACAGCGCGACGATCGGGAGCGTCAGACGTCGCGTGCGTCTGCCGCGCCCGAGTCGCCGGTCGCCCGTCGCCGGCCGCTGCCTAGAGGTCGGTGAGACGACCGAGTTTTCCGGTGCTGTCGCCGAGCTTCTCAACGGGAACCCCCAGCTTCTCCAAGATGGTCAGGTGCAGGTTCGAGAGCGGCGTCCCTTTCGGGAACCGAATGTAGCGCCCCCCCTGGATCCCGGCCGCTTTTCCACCAATCAGCGCGATCGGCAGGTCGTCGTGGAAGTGCGTGTTGCTGTCGCTGATCCCCGTGCCGTAGAGGAACAGCGTGTAGTCGAGCATCGTGCCGTCGCCCTCTGGAATCTTCGACAGCTTGTCGACGAGGCGAGAGAACGCCCGGAAGTGGTACTCGTTGATCTTGTGGAGCCGCTCGAGCTTGGCGGGCTCGTCCTGGTGATGCGACAAGGGGTGATGCGAGTCCGACACGCCAATCTCGGGGTAGGCGTGAGCGCTGACCTCGCGGGCCAGCATGAAAGTGCTGATGCGGGTCAGGTCGGTCTGGTACGCGAGCGCCAGCAAGTCCATCATGAGCGCCGCGTGCTCGGCGTAGTCGGCCGGCACGCCGACCGGCTGGTCGACCACCGGCAGCTCTCGCGCACTCTGCGACTCCGCCATCTGGACGCGCCGCTCGATGTCGCGGACCGAATCGAGGTACTCGGTGAGCTTCACCTTGTCTCGAGGCCCGATGACCTTCTCGAGCCCGCCGACTTCGGCGCCGACGAAGTCGAGAATGCTCTTGTCCCGCTGGATGCGGGCGAGGCGTGCCGCCGGGTCCGTGCTGCCGCTGGTGCCGAACAGACGCTCGAACACCGCCCGCGGGTCGTTTTCAATCGGCAGCGGGGTGGTGGGGTTGCGCCAGGCAATCGTGTTCGTGTAGGCGCAGCTCGCGCCCCCGTCGCAGGCGCCCAGCATGTTGTTCGATTCGATGCCGAGCTCGATCGAGGCCAGCTGCGTTTCCTTGGAGAGCTCCTGCGCCGCGATCTGATCCATCGACACGGACCCGAAGACGTCGGCGCCCGCCGTGATCTTGAAGGGCACGGCGGTCAGGAAGGTGCCGGCGGAGCGCGCGTGGTCGCCCCCGCCTTTGACGAGGTTGGCCGACTCGTCCGCGAGCCCGCCGCACAGCAGGACCCGGTCTTTGAACGCGGCCAGCGACTGCAACGTCGGCGGCAACTGCGCGAGCGGTCCCTCGGTCTTCGGGAACCAGTAGGGCATGGACATCCCGTTGGGGACGTAGAACACCCCAAACCGCCGGACCGGCGCTGCCGCCGTTTTGCCGGCGGCCGTCAGGGCCGGCACCATCGCGTCGAGCAACGGCAACGCGATCGTCGCGCCCAGACCGCGCAACACGGTGCGGCGGGACAAATGCATCTTCGTGATGATCATGATCGAGTCTCCTTCTGGGCCATCGGCCGTGTTCTTCTCACTGTCCCGCGACGCTCGTGGGGGTAGGTGCGGCGCCGTCTGGAGCCATCGCCCGCCGCATCTGGAACGGCGTGCTCTTGACGATGCCAAGCACGAGCGCAGACCAGCGGTAGTCGTTTCGCCCCAGGTCGGCCACCAGCCGGCGCACGGTCGGCGCATCGGAAAAGTCGACGCCGCGGCCCAGGGCATACGTGAGCAGCTTCTCGACGACATTCTTGTTGAACTCGTTGCCCCGGTTGAGCAGGGCCTCGCGGAACGCCTTGGGGCTGTCGATGGTGTTGCCGAACCAGGTAATCGTCGAATTGATCTCGGCCCCGGTGTCGGTCTCGCGCCATTTCCCGATCGCGTCGTAGTGTTCCAGCGCGAAGCCCAGCGGATCCATGCGGCCATGGCAGGCCGCGCACACGGGGTTCCTCCGGTGCGCTTCCATCCGCTCGCGCAAGGCGGTCGGCTTGCTCTTTCCGTCGTTCTCTTTGAGTGGCGGAACATTGGGCGGCGGCGGTGGCGGCGGTGCGCCCAAAATGTTTTCGAGCACCCATTTCCCACGCAGCACCACCGAGGTGCGGTTGGAGTACGAGCTCACCGTCAGAATGCTCGCCTGTCCGAGCAGGCCCATGCGCCGTTCGTCGGATAACGTCACGCGCCGGAAGTGGCTGCCGTAGATGTCTTGGATCCCATAGTGCCGGGCCAGCCGCTCGTTCAGGAACGTGTAGTTGGCCCGGAGCAGATCCGGGATCGGATGATCCTCACGCACCTGGCTCTGGAAGAATAGTTCCGTTTCCTGCGCCATGGCGTCGCGCAGCGTGTCGTCGAAGTCGGAAAACAGCGCCACGTCGGGCGCCGACGCTTGAATATTGCGCACTTGCAGCCACTGGCCGGCGAAGTCGTCCATGAACCGCGTCGCCCGCTTGTCCGCGATCATGCGGCGCACTTGCTGGGCCACGACGGTGGGGTCCTTCAGTTTACCGGCCGCGGCCAGGTCCAGGAGCTCGTCGTCGGGGATGCTTCTCCAGAGGAAGAAGGACAGCCGCGAGGCCAGCTCGAGGTCGCTCAGCCGATACGCCGTCCCCGGCTTCGCGTCGGCCGGCTCCCGTTCGAGCCGGATCAAGAATTTCGGCGACGAGAGCAGCGCTTCGACCGCGCGCTCGATGCCCCCGTCGAAATCCCGCTTCGCGCGGCCTCCCTTATAGATCGCGAGCAGCGGCGCGACATCGCCTTCGACCACCGGTCGGCGGTATGCGCGGCGCGCCAGCCCGGTGAGGATCTTCCGGGCGCACAGCTCCTCGTCGCGGCCATTCGCCGGGTGGCATGTGAAGACTTGCCGGCGGCTCGGTGTGTCCTCAGTCGTCTTCCCGTTGAACGGCCCGGAAATGTACAGCATATCGATCCCGACCGCGTTGCCGCCCAGCAGACGAGAGAATCGCCCGGGCTCGTCGTCGATCGGCGAGGGCATCGAGTCGGTAAAGCCCGCCGCCACCAGCCGCGTGCCGGCCTTGATCGGGACGCGCAGCTCCAACAAGTTGTCGGCGTTCAAGCGGTAGTCGTGCACCTTCCGGCCTTCCAGATCATCTTCAGGCACGGCGATCAGCACGCCCGGATCCGGTCCCTTGAGCTGGCCGCCGACGTCGAACCGTTTCAAGAGCGCATGGTCCACGCGGAGCTCAATCTTGCTCTGGTCTTCATCGATGCCTTCGATCGTGCCCACCGTCCCGTTGCGCACCATGCGCATCTTGAAGGTGTACTCGCCGTCGAGGGGAAACGTGTGGCGAATCGCCAGACCGCCGTGGGTGGCAAAGGGCATTTCCTCGCCCATGCGGGCGTTTTGCCGCGTGCCCACGTCGAGCTTGTACACCTGCATCATCGGGCGATTGTCGGGGCTCGCCAGCGCCAGGCGACTGATCTTGGTGGCCGCCGACATGTAGCGCGCCATCAGCCCAGGGGTAATCGCGAGCACGTCGGCGTTATTGTCAAACCCGAAGCCGGCCATATCGCTGGGCAGCAGCTCGGCCCCATTGACGTCCAGCGCGAGCAGGTCGTGGATGACGTTGACGTACTCCGCGCGGTTGAGGCGATGTGACGCGACGCGTCCAGGATTGGGCGCGGTCGCGGCCGCCCGGTCCAGCTCGGTTTCGAGGGCGGCGGCCAGCGTGTCGGCACTCGCCTGATCGGGCCGCGGCCGACCGTCGGGCGGCATCTGGCCGCTCCGGAGCTTCCGCACCACCTTCTCCAAGACGTCTCCGTAAGCCTTCGCGTCCCCGAGATCCACCTTCTCGAGCGTCAGGCCCGCGGTCTTCAGCTTGTCGTTGTGACACGTGACGCAGTACTGGTCGAGGAGCCCGCGCGAGGGCGCCGCAGCGGCCGGAGCTACGCCGGCGCGACCAGCCTGGGCGGCCACGGCCTGCTTCGCTTGGGCCGGACCTGCCGTCTGCTTTCCGGCAGCCTGCAGGAGTCCGCCTCCCACCACTGCCATTCCGACCACTCCTATCACGCTCAGCATTCTCGACATGGTCGCTCGCCTTTCAACACGGGTCATCACCTATCCTCAGTTGAGACCCACCCGAATCTGGAAATCTGGAGACTGGAGAGATGAGGGTCCTATTGTAGACCCCGGCGCCTCGCCGGACAACGGTCTATTTTTCTATCGACCCACCCGGGGGGCCGGTCTATCATCATCTGGTTTGGAAGGTTTTAGGGGTAGTTTGAGGAGGGGTGACAATGGGCGTTAAAGTCTGCCGTTTGGCTGGCCTTTGGGTGGCGCCGCTACTGGCCGTCGCCAGCCTGGCGGTAGCAGCCGGGCCCGATCTGCGATTGGTAACCGCGGCCGCCGAGAAGGACAAAGCGGCCGTGCGCGCGCTGGTGAAACAGGGCGTCAACGTGAACGCCACGCGAGCCGACGGCGCGACCGCGCTCTTGTTTGCGGCCCACTGGGACGACCAGGAAATGGTCGAACTGCTGCTGCGCGCCGGCGCCAACGTGAACGCCGCCGACGACCATGGCGTGACGCCGCTCGCGAGGGCCAGCGAAAATCGAAACGCCAGCCTGGTCGAGCGACTGTTGAAGGCAGGCGCCAATCCCAATGCCGCCCAAATCAGCGGGCTCACGCCGCTGATGACAGCCGCGCACACCGGCAACGTAGAGTTGGTGAAAGCGCTGCTGGCGCACGGCGCGAACGTCAACGCGGCCACCACCGAAACCGGGAACACGGCGCTGATGTGGGCCGTGTCCGACCAGCACCCCGACATCGCCAAAGTGCTGATTGAGGGCCAGGCGAATGTGCATGTGTCAGGGACCAAAGGGTTCACGCCACTCATCTACGCGGCGCGCAACGGCGACATCGAGATGGCCAAGATCCTCATCGCCGCAGGGGTCAACGCAAACGAAGTCGGTTCGGACGGCACCCACGTGCTGCCGTACTCCATCGTCAGCGGCCAGGTGAAGTTTGCGGAGTTCCTGATTGAACAGGGCGCGGATCCGAACGGCTCCATGGACGGTGTTCGTGCCCTGCATGCCGCAGCCGGCGGCGTCGACATCTGGCTGGGCGACTGGTACAGACGGCACGGCGGCGGCAGCATCTACGGCGGCGGGTTTGGCCGAGGCGGCATGCTCACTGCGACGACCAGGCTCCCGCTGGTCAAGTTGCTCCTGGCCAAGGGAGCCGATCCGAACGCGCGTATTACAACGTCCGCGATGCTCATGGGCTACATTGGCTTCCCCAAAAAAGGCGCGTTCGAGCCATTCGCATGCGGCACCGGGGATCTCCGAGGTGCCACGCCACTCTGGGTGGCAGCCTACTCAGCCAACGGCGATGTCGGCGGCTTCGGGGGCGACGGTGGCCAGCTCGGTGTCGGTGGGATGTCCGACAGCAGCGCCGAGATCCTCAAAACGCTCCTAGCGGGTGGCGCCGACCTGCGTCTCACGAGCGACGACGGAACCAACCCGTTGATGGTGGCGGCCGGGCTGGGACGCCCGACGTTTACGCCTGGAAAGCCCCGCGCGAACCGATCGCCAACCGCGGAGGCAGCGGTCAAGGTGCTCCTCGACGGGGGCGCCGACATCAACGCGGTCAACGAAGCCGACTTCACGGCCCTCCACGGCGCGGCTTACCGCGGCTTGAACGAGGTCATTCAGATCCTGGTCGACCGGGGTGCGAACATCAACGCGAGGGACTTCAGGGGCCGGACGGCGTACCGTCTTGCCGAGGGTTCCAAGCAGTCGTTCCAGTTCCAAGCATGGCCGGAGACCGCGGAGTTCATCAAGAAGCTGGGTGCCAACACCACGCTGGGCATCCCCGGGACTGTTCAGGAACGCCTGCGCGACGTTCCCGCTGCAGACCAACAGCAACAGCAGTAGGTAATTAGCCGTCCAGCTCCCCGTCGACCACCGCGTGACGCGCGCCACTGTGCCTCTGACGCCGTCACGCCAAGCTCACACCGAGCGTGAGACGTGGGCCCGAATCCGTCTGTTCAACCCATGGATTTGGCGGCGGAAGCTCCTGAGCCGCTCGTGGTCGTGCCCTTCGAGCGCGGCATCGCGCGTCTTTTTCAGCTCGCGTATCTTCGCCTTGATGGCCGGTTTGTCGATGCCGACGGTGGCATGGTGCTCGTGGGCGTCGATACCGAGTGCCTTGCAGAGCGAGGGCAGCAGATGATCCTTGTTCATCTGCGAGAAGCCCTGCACGGCGTCGTGCTGCAGGTCCTTCGCGATATCCCGCAGTTCCTGGATCGTCTTTTCTCTGAGCTCGTGATACGTATGCGCCATTGACGGACCCTCCGCTATCTCACTTCGTCACTTTCATTACCCTTAGAACCGGTCGCTTGTGCTGGCCAGAGTTTGAATTGTAGTCCCGAACGATGGGCGAATTGAACAGCGAGAGGCCCACGCGCGCTATCATTGGACGCTCGTTTCGACGGGTCCGCCGGGCAGGCGTCTCAAAAAGGGAGGCAAACAAATGACGAGGCAGCAACGGGAAGTGAACCGGCGCAAGTTTCTGACAACCGGGTTGGGAACGCTGGCGGCCACAGGTCTTGTCCAACCGGCCGAATCCGCCGAGTCGACGGTCGCTGAAAAGGCGAACGTGAAAGTGGTCAACGACTTCTGCGCCGCCTGGTCGGGCCACGACGTAGCAAAGATCATGATCTTCTTCGCCGACGCCTGTGCATACCGGGCGACGGAAACCGCCGAGGCCGTGAAAGGCCGCGACGCGGTCACGAACCGGATCAAGAGTTTCGTCGATCGCGTGGCGAGATTCGAAGTGCTCGAAACCTTCGCAAAAGGCCCGATGGTCTTCAACGAGAGGATCGACCACTTCACCGGCGGACCCCTGCGGTCGTGGCGCGGAGTCGGCGTGTTCTTCCTCAAGGAGGGAAAGATCGTGGAGTGGTACGACTACACCATCTCCATGGACCGAGCGTGATGCCGCACTCGCGTCGTTCGGGGTCCGTGGGTCGCGGCGCAGTCTCCGACCGGTCCCAGGAAACTCGCGACGCGGTAGCCGTCACTGCGATGCGAAACGCTTGACACAAGTCCCACCACGGCGGCAGAGTAACCGAGGGGGGACGCCCGGCGACCGCTCGCGGCCTCCCGGTTCGCTTCGGTGTCGATGTCTCTCTGCGAGGGAACTTGTTCGGATCGGCGTTCGGTCGCTTTGGCGAGCACGAAGCGAACGAATCGGAGGTTGCGATGAACGGACGGATTGAACGGGTCGGATGCCTTTCGGGTCGTGCCTTACTGTTGGTCCTGGCTGGCGCCGTGCTCATGCCCGGCGCGGCCTCAGCGGCCGACAAGGCGCGGGCCGTCACGTTCAGCAAGGACGTCGCGCCAATCCTTCAAGAGAAGTGCCAGAACTGCCATCGTCCGGGCGAGATGGCACCGATGTCGCTCAGAACCTATCAGGAAGTGCGCCCGTGGGCGCGCTCGATCCGAAACAAGGTGTCCAAGCGCGAGATGCCGCCTTGGTTCATCGACAAGAACATCGGCATCCAGCAATACAAGAATGACTGGTCGCTGAGCGACGCCCAGGTCGATACGATCGTGAAATGGGTCGACGCGGGTGCGCCGGAGGGTAGTGCCGCCGACATGCCGGCGCCGAAGCTGTTTCCTACTGACGATGGCTGGAATATCGGGAAGCCCGACTTGGTGGTGACTCAGGAAAAACCCTTCAAGATGTACGCACAGGGATCCGACTGGTGGGAGACATTCACCGTCGATACCGGCCTCACCGAAGATCGCTGGGTCAGAGCCGTGCAGCTGAAGCCCGGTAATCGCCGAATCGTGCACCATTACTGCGCTGGACCTGTAAACGATCCCGGCCAGACCGGCGCAGCGGGAACAGTGAGTCCGCAAGACCAGTACGCCGAGGAGGAAGCGCGCACGGCGGAGGAAGAGAGAAAGCTGGCGGCCGAGAGCAACGCTGGCAGCGGCAGCTCCTCCTTGGGGTGCTTCCTGCCCGGGAAGGGCGGCGTGTTGTACAACGAAGGCGCTGGCATCCTGCTGAAGAAGGGCGGAAAAATCTCATTCGCCATGCACTATTCCGCCAGCGGCGAGGAAGGTGTCGATCAGTCGTCGATCGGCTTCGTTCTTTATCCCAAAGGGGTCACGCCGAAACACGCGGTGATGGGGGCGTACTTCCAGAAGTTCCCCGCATACGAGTTGGATATTCCTCCCAACTCCCGCGTGACGAACGACGCGTACTTCCGCCTGCAGAAGGCCGCGCTTCTCCAGTCGTTCACGCCTCACATGCATTTCCGCGGCAGGGCGCTGGAGCTCGAGGCCATTCTTCCCAACGGTCGTGTGCAGATGATCAGTGCCGTCGACAAGTACAACTTCGGCTGGCAGCTCGAGTACATGTACGCGGACGATGTGGCGCCCCTGTTGCCGGCCGGGACCATGCTGCACGCTATCGTGGTCCACGACAACACGGCCGCCAACCCATTCAATCCGGATCCGAACCGGTGGGTCGGCCAGGGACAAGCCAGCATCGAGGAGATGGGCGGGACGTTCATCAGTTGGGTGTCCCTCGACGACGACGAATACAGGAAGATGGCGTCGGAGCGGCGGGCCAAGGCGCGCGCGGCGCAAACGCAGCAACAGCAGTAGTCATCGTCCGTCGCTTGTCACCCCCGCCGAGACGAAGCCTCGCCTCAACCCAGGTGGGCAGGGGCCCCACTCCGCGGCGGTCCTGAGGAACGCTGCGTCACCCCGCGCGGCTTCAGCGCTTGCGGGTCGTTTTTGTCGTCTGCGCCTGCCCGGCCTGGTGCTCCGAGGGATTTCTTGGCGGAGTTCATGAATTATTCAGGTTAAACGGTAAAACGTCTCTGCGGGAGCGCGGCCCGCAGCATCGCTTGAAACTGACTGGTTCGACCGGAGCACAGGAGGCAAGGGAATGCGAGACTTGATTGCGCAACGGCAACCTTGGAACGCTGGTCTCGCGATCGGCGCCCTTTTGCTGGGATGCTCACAGCCGCTTCTCGCGCAGTCGGGGCGCCAGATGCAGTACATCCGCGGGCAAAACGTCGCCCCTGTGTACGACGGCTTCGAAGTCAATCCGGATGGGACCTACTCGATGTGGTTCAGCTACTTCAACCGGAACCAGGCAGAGGAGCTCGACGTTCCGATTGGGGCCGACAACCAGTTCGAACCGGGGCCAGCCGACCGCGGTCAGCCGACGCACTTCGTGCCGACCTGGCAGAAATCGGTGTTCAGAGTGGTCGTCCCGAAGGATTTCGGCGACCGCAAGCTGACGTGGCGGCTCACGTCGAACGGCAAGACCGATACGGTCCTCGCAACCCTGGATCGTCGATCGATCATCGATCGCCAGAAGACGACCATCGAGGGGACAAAGGGGGAGAACCTGGCGCCGAAGGTGACGCTCGAACCACTGGCTCAGACGATCGCGCTGTCGGAGACTGCGACGTTCAGCGTGGCGGCGACCGACGACGGCCTCCCCGTGAATCTTCGAACGAAGAAGCCGGAGGGGCTTGCCGTACGATGGCGGAAGTATCGCGGCCCGGTCGCTGGACACGTCACGTTCGCGCCCTCTGCCGCTCCTCTGGTCGACGGGAAAGCCACGACGAAGGTGCGCTTCAGCGAACCGGGCGAGTACGTGCTGCAGGCGGTCGTGGACGACGGTTCCCTTCTGGTGGGCACCTATTGCTGCTGGATCAACACCGAAGTGAAGGTCACCGTCAAGTAGTTACTCTGTCAGATCGAGAGCGGCGAGACGCTGTTGCCGAGCTTCTCGATCGGGATTCCCAGACGCTCCATCAGAGTCAGGTGCAGGTTGGCGGCCGGAACGTCGCCTGACACCTTGACGTGTCGTCCGTCCTTGAACCGACCCGCCACACCGCCAGCCACCATCACAGGTAAGCCCAGCGGCGAGTGAGCCATGCTGTCCGACATACCCGACCCGTAGACGAGCAGCAGGTGATCGAGCAGAGAGCCGTCCCCGTCGGGTGTCGAGCGGAGCTTCTCCAGGTAGTACCCGACAAGCGAGGCATGGAACGTATTGATCTTCGTCACGATCTCGATCTTCGCGGGGTCGCCTTGATGGTGCGACGTCGGGTGGTGCGCGTCGAACACGTCGATTTCGGGGTAGGTTCGACCGCTGATCTCGCGACCCAGCATGAACGTGATGACGCGCGTCAGGTCGGACTGATACGCCAGCACCTGCAGGTCGAACATGAGCCGCGCGTGGTCGTCGTATCTGGCCGGAGCGCCGGCGGGCTGATCCACGATCGGCACTGCCGTGGCGCTTTGTTCTTCGGCCTTCTGAATGCGCCGCTCGACGTCGCGGATCGCCTCCATGTATTCGCCCAGCTTTCCCCGATCGCCCGCCCCGAGTCGCCGTTGGAGTCTGGCGGCCTTCTCGGTGACAGAATCGAGGATGCTCTTGTCGGCTCGAATGCGGGCGAGCCGCGTGGCCGAGTCCGTCGTGCCGCTGTCGCCAAACAGGCGCTCGAAGACGGCTCGCGGGTTGTTTTCCATCGGCAACGGCGTGGTCGGACTCCGCCAGGCGATCGTGTTGGTATAGGCGCAGCTCAGGCCGACGTCGCAAGAGCCCGCGAAGTCCCGGCCTTCCATCGCCAGCTCGAGCGAGGCCAGTTGCGTGTGCTGGCCGAAATCCTTCGCCACGATCTGATCCATCGAGACGCCGCCCTCGATCTCGGAGTTCTCCGCCAGCTTTGCCGGGCAGCCGGTGAGGAACCGCGTCGACGCGGCCGCGTGAGTGCCGGGGCTGGGCACGCCGTTGAGACCCGTGACCATCAAGATCTGATCCCGGAACGGCTCTAACAGCTTGATGATTCGAGGGAACTCGAATCCTGCGCCTTCCGTCGCGGGCGTCCAGCTTGGCATCATCATGCCGTTGGGCACATAGATCGCGCCGAAGCGTCGCACGGGTTTGGCGACACCTGCGGCCCGCGCGCTCGCGAACGCGGGAATCATGCTGTCCAACAGCGGCAGCGCCAGAGTCACGCCCATGCCGCGCAGCAGTGTTCGGCGCGAGAGTGCCTTTCGGGTCACGATCATGATGCCGACCTCCTCAACTGAAATGGAGCACTCTTGACAATCCCGATGACGATGGCCGACCACCGATAGTCTTTCGACTCGGCCTCGCGCGCAATCTGGCGAACGGTTGGGATGTCGTAGTACTCGAGCCCCCGGCCCAGGGCGTAGGTCAGTAGCTTTTCGGTGATGGTTCGCACCACCTGTTCCCGCCGACCGAGCAGGAAATCTCGAAGCCCCCGCATGCCGGCGATTCGGGTGCCGTCTGAGAGCACACTCGACGTATCCACCGGCGCGCCCCCTTCCGCGGTCGCCCGCCACTGGCCGACCGCGTCGAAGCTCTCCAGGGCAAAGCCCAACGGGTCGATCTGCGAATGGCACGTCGCGCAGACGGCGTTCTGTCGGTGCGCCTCGAGCCGGGCGCGGACCGAGGTGAGCTTGCCGTTGTCGCCTTTGTCCTTCAACGCCGGGACGTTGGGTGGCGGCGGGGGCGGCGGCGTCCCGAGCAGGTTCATCAGGATCCACTTGCCGCGTAGCACGGGCGACGTGCGATTGGGATAGGACGTGACCGTGAGCACGCTCCCGTGGCCGAGCAGGCCTCCGCGCTCCTGTTCGCGGCTGAGCACCACCCGCCGGAAGCGATCGCCCGATACGTTGGGAATCCCGTAGTAGCGCGCCAACCGCTCGTTGACGAACGTGTAGTTCGCGGTCAGCAGCTCCGTGACGCTCCGATCCTCCCTCAGCAGGCTTCCGAAGAACAGCTCGGTCTCGCGGCGAAACGCCTCCCGCAGGTTTTCGTCGAAGTCCGTGAACAGATCCGGGTCGGGCGTCGCTTCGCGGAGATTGCGGAGCTCGAGCCACTGGCCGGCGAAATTGTCCACCAGCGCGTTCCGCGCGTGCTGGTCAGCGAGCATGCGCCGCACCTGCTGTTCGAGCACCGCGGGATCGCTCAGTCTTCCTCGACTCGCGACGTTCAGCAGCTCGTCGTCCGGAATGCTGCTCCAGAGGAAAAATGAGAGCCGCGACGCCAACTCCAGGTCGCTGATGCGATGGATCGACCCTGGAGCCGCCTGTTGCGGGTCGCTTTCGACGCGGAACAAGAACTCCGGGTCGGCGAGAACCCGCTCGATCGCCATCTGGATGCCGGCGTCGAAGCTTCCTTCTCGTCTTCCGGCTCGGTAGAACTCGAGCACGGTGTCGAGATCGCCGGAGCCGACCGGCCGGCGATACGCCCGCCGCGCCAGTTTGCCGAGAATCGTTCGCGCGCAGGGCTCTTCGTCTCCGATCCGCGCCGGCTGACAGACGAAGATCCTCCGGCGGCTGGGTGTGTCGCCCGGTCCGGCGACCGTGTACGGGCCTGAAATATCGACCCGATCCACCGCGGGATTCCCGTAGTTCATTTCGTTGACGGCCAGCGGGTAACCCGTTTGGCGAGGTTGGAGCACACCTTCCGGGAACGCGGACGCATCGCCGGTGAACGAGACCCCCACGACATGACCGCCCACCTTCGCCGAGA
>JBGPJH010000054.1:0-13773 GCA_041485305.1 Vicinamibacteria bacterium
CGTGCTCTCCCACCACGGTGTCACGGATGTCGTGCTGTTCATGGGAACCAACGACATTCGGCGCGGCGCCACCGCCGAGCAGATGATCGCGGGGCTGACATCCCTCACCCAGCGGATCAAGGCGAAGGGCGTCCGTGTCGACGGGGTGACGATCATTCCTCGTCACAACGTCGGGCCCACGGGCACCAACACGGGTTGGAATGCAGACAAGACGGGCATCAAGAATGCGGTCAACCAGTGGATCCGCACGAAGGCTCCGTTTGACGATGTGATCGACTTCGACAAGATTGTGCGCGATCCGTCGAACCCGGACCTGATCAATCCCCCCTTCAACTGCGGGGACGGGATTCATCCGAGCCCATCGGGCTACTACGCGATGGGCAGGTCGATCGAGCTGAGCCTATTCCAGCCTCGCCATCGTCGCCGCCAATAGGGTGCTGGGGTGCTTAGGTGCGATAGGTGCTGAGAGCTGTCGGCTGAAAGCTGAAAGCTAGCTCGCGCGATCATCGAGCCGAGTGCCTTGCGGCCGCGTGACCGCCAATCGTGCGGCGCACGGCCAGTTTAGCGAGTTCAAAACGAGGGAGAATCCCATGAGCATTGTCGAGCGCGCAAAGAACATCTGCCTCACGCCAAAGACTGAGTGGCCCATCATCGCCGCGGAAGCCTCCTCCACAAGCGCGCTCATCACCGAGTACGTCGCGCCGCTTGCAGCCATCGGGGCGGTCGCGGGCCTCATCGGCGGCTCCCTGGTCGGCGTCAGCCTGCCATTCGTGGGCACCTATCGCGTGCCAATCGCGGCCGGACTCGGCTTGGCGATCTTCACCTTCGTGATGGCGATCGTCGGCATCTTCGTCCTGTCATTCATCATCAATGCGCTCGCGCCAACCTTCAAGGGCGAACAGAACAGCGCGCAGGCCCTGAAGGTTGCGGTGTATTCCTATACGCCGGCGTGGGTCGCCGGCGTGCTGCAGATTTTGCCGACCTTGGGCATCATCGCGGCGCTCGCCGCGCTGTATGGCCTATACCTCCTGTATCTCGGCCTGCCTCGCCTGATGAAATGCCCTGAAGACAAGGCCGCGGGCTACACCATCGTCGTCTTGATCAGCGCCGTCGTGCTCTTCATCATCGTCGGCGCCGCCGGCGCCGCGATCACGGGTGCGGGCATGATGGGCAGAACCGCCCTGAGCGGCGCGCTCGGCGGAGGCGCCCCGGCGTCGACAAGCCGGGTGGATCAGAACAGTCCGTTGGGCAAGCTCCAGCAGTTGTCCGAAAAACTGGAGGAGAGCAGTAAGAAGATGGAAGCCGCCGAGAAGCGCGGGGATTCGCAAGGGCAGGTGACCGCCGCCATCGAAAGTCTCGGGACGTTGCTCGGAGGTGGGAAGCGCGTCGAGCCCGTGGGCATCGAACAGCTCAAGCCGTTTGTGCCCGAGACGTTCGCTGGACTGCCCCGAACGAGCAGCAACGCCGAGAAGAGCGGCATCGCCGGCCTGATGGTCTCGAAGGCAGAGGCCACCTACGACAACGGCGCCGGCAAAAGGGTCACGCTTGAAGTCTCGGATACCGGCGGCGTCAGCGGCCTCGTGGCGCTAGCAGGCTGGGCCGGCGTTCAGGGCGAGAAGGAAGACCAGAACGGCTCGGAACGCACGCAGAAAGTGAACGGCCGGCTCGTTCACGAGAAAATCTCGAAGCGAGGAGGCAGCAACGAGTACGGGATCGTCCTTGGCGACCGCTTCATCCTGAGCGCCCAGGGAACCGGCGTCGACTTGCCGACACTCAAGGCCGCCCTGTCAGGCCTCGATCTGGGCAAGCTCGAATCGATGAAGGACGTCGGCGTAAAGCCATAAGAGTGCGTTTCAAAACCGGCCCGGTTGTAGTGCAGGCCTTCAGGCTGCCTTCAGGCCTGCCAGGCGGGGCGGGGCTGAAGCCCCGCACTACCGACGGTTTTGAAACGCACTCTAAGGGTCGACAAGTGGCCGGTAGCCCGCCGACAGCATGCCCATGCCCTTCTATCTCCCTTACGGAGGGAGCCCATAATCGGTTCGTGATGCTATGACAGCGCCTGCACAGAGAAACAGCAATGAAGGCTCAGAGCAAGACGGTGTCGTTCCAGGCCTCGACGCTCGCGGCGCTGCTCGTCGGCGTCTGGGTGGTGCAAGCTCGCCCGGCCGGCGCGCAAACGCGGACGAGCACGATTGTGGGCGCCTGGACGTTGAACAAAGACCTGAGCGACAGCCCTCAACGGGGCAACGAGCGGGGCGATAGCGGCCCGGGCGGCGGGCAGGGTCGCGGAGGGAGACGGGGTGGCGGATTCGGCCGCGGCGGAGGCGGAGGCCGCGGTGGCTACGGCGGCGACACTCGGGCGGCTGGCGACGACATACGGCGCTCGCGCGAAGCGCTTCGCGACATCATGGCGGCACCCGAGCGCCTCACCATCACCGAGACCAGCTCGATGCTCATCATCACCACCGGGGAGGGCCGCACGACCCGACTGTCCCCCGATGGCCAGAAGATCAAGGACGAGTCGACGAAGATCGAGCGCAAAACACGGTGGGACGGGGGAAAGCTCGTCAGCGAGATCAGCGGCGCGGGCGGCGGCAAGATTACCGAAACCTACTCAGCCGACCCTGAGCATCACCAACTCCACGTGACGCTTCACGTCGAGAACTCTCGCATGCCCAACTCCACGGACGTTCACCGGGTCTACGAGCTCGCGCCCTGACTCATCATTTCTTCATGTTGGCAATCACGGGGTGCACGTAGTCGCGCTGGAGCACCTTGTCCGGGTCGGGCCGCACGCTGAGGTAGTCGACGTGGTCGCCGATATCGGTCCACCCATGGGGAACGCCCGCGGGAATGATGATGATGTCCCCCGTCTTGACGACCCGCTTGACCACGTCCGGTCCGTCGATCGCCCCGCTGCACGACGGGCCGTTGAGCACTTTCGTCACCTCTGTGTCTGGCCCCGACCGCGTGCCGTTGACGATGTGGCCGCCGGTTACGAGCGTTCCGCTGCCCGACACGATGACGTAGGTTTCGGTCGTCGCGTCATGCGCGATTCCGCCGCCCGCTCCGCTGCCTGACGGCGTGGCGGACGTTCCACACGGCACGGCCGAACCCCGCCCCGCGCCACCACCAGCGCCTGCTGCCGCGCCCCCGCGTGCTGCCCCGCCGGCGGCCCCGCGCGCTGTCCCGGTTGGCCCGCGGTGGACGATGCCCACCGCCAGCTGGTACTTGCCCATGTCCACGATGCGAAGCTGTCGGTCGACCCCCGGCGTGGCGTTGACCGCCTTCACCTGTTCGTCGGTGATGTCGATCGCCGCCTTCGGAGCCTGTTGCGCCGAGCCTGCCGTCTGCAGCAACGTCAGCGCGAGTGCGAAACTGCCCCAGATTGCCTTCTGCATAAGCCTTCTCCTTTGAACGCCTACCGCCGCATTTCCAATATCGAGTCATGGCAGCTCTTCTACTCGTCCTGCACGACACGGCCCATGGTCACGAACCGCTGGTAATTCGAGAACGTCTGATTCGTGCGACGCCGAGGAACGCCCGAGTTCCGCACGATGGTCAGCGTATCGATGGAACGAGGCAACATGACGGTCTCGTCGGGCTCGCGAAAGATGACCGGACGATAGACGATCGACGAATCGAGACGCTCGACGGTGACCGACGCGGGCCCACCGGGCGTTCGATGCTCCGGCGGCAACGTGACATCGAACATCCCCGACAGGTGTTCGTCAAGCCTGAGCACCTCGTCGGTGTCCGCGTCGATCCAGACACGTCCCCGCGCCCGCCCAGGAAGCTCAATACTGAAGCACTCCTTCCGCCAGGACACCTTGACGGGGCCTGCCTGCCGCGAGCGGTAATCGATCATCACCGTGGGGCGGCCGTGGACCTTTCCGCGGCCGGCCAGCGTGAACACGTAGTCCTGTTGTTCGGCCGGCAGGAACATGGCGAGCGGCTCGGGGGAGACCGCCTTGGGATCCATGCATCCGGGTTCGTCCTTGGCACGAGGCGCTCGGCCGTTCACCTTGATGAGCTGACGCAGCACGGTGGCTGCGGGCGGCCCGCCGGCGGGCGGTGGCTCCCACGCGACGCGCAACTCGTAGGACAACTGGCGCGACAGGCCGCCGTCGCCGCCCAGATCGAGACCGAGCGACTGCAGGCGGACGGTCTCGATGCAGATGATGCTCTGCGCGCGGTCGAAATAGCGTTCGACCGACGCGCCGACCCGGGCCAACGCCGCGAACAGATCGTCGGCGCCCGCCTCAGACCCGACGACCTGAATCGCTCCCGCAGGAAGAAGGGCGGCAGCGAGGATCACCCGCAGCCAGGGGCAACGCATGGGCTACAGGGTACAACCAAATGCTTGATCGCCTCGGAAGTGTTCCCCATACTGGCACCATGCGTTCCGTGACCCGCCGGACCGTCCTCGCGCTGGTCGCCACGGCGATCCTTCCCTGGGGCATTCACCGGCTCGAGCCGGCAGGCCCGGCCAGCTTCGCCGCGCAAATCGAACGGCTGTCGGAGCCGGAAGGGACGTTCGACACCGACAACCTCATCTCGAACGAACGCGGGTACCTCGACGTCATTCCCGACCTCGTCTCGCGCGGCGTGAGGGGCGGCGCGTACATCGGCGTCGGACCAGATCAGAACTTCTCCTACATCGCGCGGGTGCGGCCATCAGTCGCCTACATCATCGACGTGCGGCGCGACAACCTCCTCCTGCACCTGCTGTTCAAGGCCCTCTTCGCACAGTCGCGCGACCGCGCAGAATACTTGAGCCAGCTCACAGGACGCTCGTTCCCGATGCCTTCTGAGCAGTGGTCGAGCGCCTCGTTGGGGGAGCTCGTCTCGTACGTTGACGGCACGACGCCGCGGGCGGACCTGCTCTCGCTCGACCAGTCGCTCGAACAGACGATTCGCGGCTTTGGCGTGCGGCTCGCCGCTGCCGACTTGGACACGATTGCGCGCTTCCATCACGTGTTCGTCGCGGCAGGCCTGGGGCTCAAGTTTCGCAGCTACGGCCGGCAGCCCAGCTTTTACTACCCGACCCTTCGCGACCTGCTCCTGGCCAAGGACTCGGCCGGTCAGCAGCGAAACTATCTGGCTTCGGAAGACGACTTCCAGTTCGTCCGGCGCCTCCAGGAGCATGACGCCATCATCCCGGTTGTCGGCAACGTGAACGGCCCACATGCGATCGCCGCTATCGGCGCCTCGATTGCGGAGCGTCGCGATCGCGTGTCGGCGTTCTACATCTCCAACGTCGAGAGTTACCTGCACCGCGACGGCACGTTCTCCAAGTTCATCGAGAACCTCAGTCGATTGCCGCACGACGACAAGAGCGTCATGATTCGATCGATCTTCAACGGCGGCGGCAGTGTCTCCATGCTTCAACCGATGGACGAAATGCTGGCGCGCGTGGGCGCTCGGGTGAGGTGATTGAGGCCGATCAGAAGTCCACTTGTAGGCGAACGGTCGCGCTGCGCGACGCCATGAGGGCCGTTCCCGAAAACAGCCCTGCGAAGTTGATCACGTTGAGGCGGTTGGTGAGGTTGGCGACTTCGCCGCGGAGCGTGACCCGGCGCCGGTCGCGACGCCACAGCTCGGCTCCTCCCCCGATATCCATCGACAGGTTCGGACGAACCCGTCCGGCATCGAAATCCACGCGATCGAGGATTGCCGTCCCGTACTGGGCTCCCAGCATCCGCACGTCCTGGTCCTCGCTCAGCTCCACGGGAAGACCGCTGCCGTAGTGGAGGGACCCGACCGCCCAGATGCGCTCGCTGACCCGGTATCGCACCTGCCCCCGCACGGTGTGCCGCTGGTCCTGGGTGATGGGGACCTCCCCAGCCACGCCGATCGCGTTCGCGTCGAGAAACAGCCCGCCGACGATCGGAAGCCGCGCCGCGCCTTTTAGCAGCGAGTAGCTGAGATACCCGCTGGCGCGCCGCCCCGGCAGGACCGTGAGCTTCGCATCCAGGCCCCGTACGCGCACCGAGTCCCACGCAATAGGAAACGTCACGCCCGTATTCAGAAACACATCATCGTCGGCGAAATGCCTGAGCGTCCGGCGATAGCCAGTGAGGTCGAGGCGAACCTTGCGTCGGAAGCCGACCGTGACGCCCCCCTCCAGGAAATGGCCGGGCGAGGGACGCAACGGAAGACGGAGCGTGCCCGGGTTGAGCGCCCCGGCAATGGGCGAGCTCGCCAGCAGCAGATTTTCGACGGCCGGCGTCTGGAAGACGCGATCGTAAGCGGCGCGAAATACGAGATCGCGGTGCCCCGGGGCCCACGCTATCCCCAGTCTCGGGCTGAAGGCAGACTCGCGGACGACCAAGGAGTAGCGATCCCACCGAAGGCCGGCGCTGACGGTGAGCGCTCCAAGTGTCGCCGTATCCTGGGCGAACAATGAGTGCTCCCGGTCGTTCTGTCGATCCGCGAACCGGAAGGAGCCGGGAGTGCCGGGGTCGAAAAATGCGGGATCGGTGATCTGATAGGCGAGCCGTTCCCTCACCGGCGCGAAGACGACGTCGCCACCGAACTTCACCTGATGGCGGCCCATGTCGAACGCCAGGCTCGTATTGGCGTAGCCGCGCGTCAGCGAACGGTCCTGCGACACGATGATTGGCGTCGACTGCGAGTTCGACTCGAGCGTGGCCGACAGTCGCTGCGCGACCCCCCGCACGTTCAGCACCAACCGCGAGCGGAGTATTCGGGTCCAGGACGCCTGGCCAAGATCTTCGCTGGCGGTCCGATCCTGACGTTGACCCGCCGCCTCCTGCAGCCGCTCGTTCGGCACGAGGAACGAGTTCTGCCGGTGATGCCATGTCAGGTGCACACGATCCGCGTCGCTCGGGCGATCTTCGTAGCTGACCGTCGCTCCTGCCAGCGACCCGTGATTCGCGAAGTTCTCGACGACAGGCGGGTCGAGGTAGCGACTGGTCCGCGCCGCGGACACGCTGCCGGTGATCGAGCGGTGACGCCACCCGAAGGTGCTGCTGAACGATCCGCTGAGGGTGCCGAAGCTGCCGCCGCCGAGATCGGCCGACCCGTGAAATCCCTGCTGGATGTCGCGCGCGGTCGTCACTTCGACGACACCCCCGAGCTTCCGCCCGTACTCGGCCGGAAAGTTGCCGGTCAAGACGTTCACGGCCTGCACATCGCCCTCTTGCACGTCCGGCGCGAAGGCAGGCGAGCGGTTGTCGTCCATGGGAATACCGTCGATGACGAACAGCGTCTGGTATTCCGAGCCGCGCGGATGCAGCACACCGTTGGCTTCCATCAGCCATCCCGGCTGGGCGTCAACCACGTCGAGCAGACGACGACCTGGCACGGCCGTCAACCTGTCCTGCATCTGCGGGAGGCCGATAGAGAAGACGACGCCCGTCCGTCCAACGTCGACAAGAGGACGCTCGTCGGTCACGACGATGGTGCTCGCGAACGCTGAGAGGCTCAGGCCAATTTGGAGGGTTCTCGGCAAGGCCGACCGAATATCGACGAGGTCCGAGTACCGAGCAAAGCCCTCGTGCTCGATGACCAGGCGATACACCCCGAAGGGAAGGTTCTGAAACGCAAACCGCCCGGTATCGTCGGTCCTGAACGCGCGGTGTAGCTGGGGAGCTTCGCTGGCAAGCGTCCCGTTCACTCGCAGCGGCAGCCCTGTCGGATCGGTGACCTGTATCTGGAGCTCGCCGCGCTCAACCTGCGCAAGCGCGCTGGCAGGCGTCGTCCACGCCAGCGCCGCGATCACCAGAAAGGCCCCCTGCCGCATCACGCCACGTCGGCCAAGGATACTTGAAATCTTTAGGTGGAGATCGGACCCGGGGCCGTCAGACGACAGGCGCGGCCGGCGCAGGCGGCAGCATAGGCGGACGCGCGAAGCGGCTGAGCGCGACCGCACCGAATCCGACGGTCCACGCCAGATACTCGACCGCCGCGCCTATCAGGCCCAACGCAAACGTCATCGGAAACATCACGCCTCCGCCCAGCCCGGCAACCCGCGCCAGAAGCACGGGTGCCATCAGGAGCACGACGCCGGTGATCGTGACGCGGTAACGGTTGTCGGACGGCCACCCGAGCCGAGACGACACGAGCCCGCCGAGTCGGTATGCAACCCCTGCGAAGCCGACCAGGGCCACGACCAGCAGGCCCAGCAGCGCAAACGGAATCAGGATGAGTAGTGGGATACCGATAATCGTGATGACAAACACGACAATCGTGATCACGAGGGCCGGGAGGAAGAGCAGCTGTGCGAGGAGGCCGATGATCCCCGCCTTGACCGGTTCGGCGGCCGCACGCATGCCGACCTTCTCCATGTAGTCGTGTCCGAGCAAAACCACCAGCGCACTGAACAGGCACAGGATCACGAGGCGGGCGAGCGTCGCGACAAACGCGAACGCCCCACCGACCATCGAGCCCCACCGACCGACGAGCGGGCCTGCCCAGGCCCACCGTCCCATGCGAAATGGCCCGACGCCGATCTGCTGAATCCGTCCACCGATGCGCGCACTGGGATCGCGATTCAACACGCCGCCCACCACGACAACGTTTTCATCGACGGAGGCCCGGGGCCCAAGAGTGATGTTGCCGCCGACAGCCACCACGTCGCCATGCACCTCGCCGTCGACACTGGCCGAGCCGCCGATCGCCACGACGTCGCCTTCGACCACCTCGTCCGCCGCGACGCTGACGCTGCCGCCAATGCGCACGCGGTCTTGGTCCCGGTTGGCCCGGCGAGCTCGTCGTTCCCTTCGGCTTTCCCGCTCGGCTCGAGGGCGTTCGGCGAGCGGCGGGGGAGTCTCGGCAGTGGGCTGCTGGTCGCGCGGGGCGCCGAAGAGAGCCCGCCGGTCAGCGTCGCTCAGGTAGGACAGGCGCAGGACGAGCTCGGCGTCGGCTCCCAGCTTCTCGCGTAGCTCAGCTCCGGTGACGGGCTTGCCGTCAATCGCGATGGCCCCGCCGGAGACTTCAACCGACCCGAACCCCCGGGGGTCGCGCGGGCGCAGCAGGGCGCCATCTCTGAGCGGAAAGACATCAAAGCGCCGCTCGATTCGCGACCGGAGCGCCGCGGAGTCGTCTCCTCCAGCCTGCGCGCTGAGGAAGTCTCCCTCGGCCAAGCAGGCGGTGACCAGCGCGAACACGTAGAACAGCAGTGTTTTCCCGATCATTTTGGGGACTCCTCTTCAGACCCGAGTAGCCGCTGCAGCCCGAACATGGCGACCGCGCCAACCAGAATGAGCCCCGCCACCACACCCGAGGCAGCCGGGGTCGTCAGCGCAGCAAAGGCCGCGCGCACAATCGTTGCAACAATCGTCCCGGCGTCGACGCCGGAGCTGAGCGACGCGGCAATCCACACGCTGCCGTTCAGCGCGAGCGTGAGGCCACGGACGAACCCCCACGCCACGGTAGGCAGTACCACGTATCCGCCCGCAAAAATGGCTGCGACGACCACAATCCCGACTCCCGCCACGCGCGCGGCGCGGGCCGAGGGACCGCTCAGCGATCGCCGCCAGTCCATCTCTTTACCTTTACGCGAGTTTTGGCGTTCCGGTTCCCGAAGCGATTACACTCACAGGCCATGGCAGGTGGACCGTCCGGTCAGATTCCGCGGACCGCGACAGCGGAGCGGCCCGGTAGGGACCTCGAGGAGACGCGCCAGTAGTATGGCAGTGGCCTGGTGGCGGCGGGTAACGCCCGACCAGTGGCGGGCGTTCAGTGCAGCGTACCTCGGATGGCTGCTGGACGGCTTCGATTTCACCATCCTCACCTTTCTGCTCGTCGACATCGAACGGAGCTTCACGGTGACCAGCGCGCTCGCCGGCGCACTCGGAACGGTCACGTTGATGTTCCGGCTGGTTGGCGGGGTCGCCTCAGGAACCGCCGCCGATCGGTGGGGGCGCAAGGGCCCCTTGATGTTCTCGATCCTCTGGTACTCCCTGTTCGCGTTTCTCGGGGGATTCTCAACGTCGTACCGCATCCTGTTCGCGTGCCGAGCGCTCTTCGGGGTCGGGATGGGCGGCGTCTGGGCGGCCGGCATGCCGCTAGCCATCGAGCACTGGCCGCCGGAGCTTCGCGGCATGGTGTCGGGGATGCTCCAGAGCGGCTACTCCATGGGCTTCATGCTCTCCGCGTTCGTGTATCAGTTCGTGTATCCGATCGTCAATCGGCAAGCGAATACCGGCTGGCGCATGATGCTCTGGATCGGCGTGCTCCCGGCGCTCCTTGTCTTCTGGATCATGCGACAGGTCAAGGAAAGCCCCGTCTGGCTCGAAGGACGGCGGCACGTTGGCGAGACACCAGGACCCGGCAGTCTGGCGCTGTCGCGGCTATTTCGCCGCGATCTGCTGGCCACAACCCTCCACACGTCGCTCGTCATGAGTGCCTTCCTGGTCTTCTACCATTCGATCACGTTCTGGTACCCGACACTCATCGGCCAGATGCATCGCTCCACGCTCGTTCCTTTGGTCTTGCTCAACTTCGGAGCCGTGCTGGGAAACATCGTCTGGGGTCGCGTGTCGGAAACGCGCGTCGGCCGCCGCGGCGCAGCATCGATAGCGACGCTCGGAGGCCTGGCGGTCATCCCACTCTACGTATTTTCGAGCTCGACGGGACCGCTGTTGATCGGGGCGGTCATCATGGGGCTCTTCGGTGTGGGAAACTTCGGCATCGTGCCCAGCTACCTGAGCGAGCGCTTTCCGACGGCCGCGCGCGCTGTGGGTGCCGGTCTCGCGTATCACGTCGGCGCGGCCATGTCCGCGCTCATGCCCTTCATCGTCGGCGCTTTGCAAGACCGAGGGCTGGCGCTTGGAAGCGCGATGGCCATCTGCATCAGTGTCGGGGGAGTCCTCCTCGTGATCCTGATGTGGCTCGGGCCGGAAACACGCGGACGCGCGCTCACGAACTGAATGCACCTTGGCGGGTGCTTAGGTGCTCTCGGGTGCTGGGGTGCTTGGGTGCGTTGGTGCTGAGGTGCCTCAAGAAGGGTGCTTTGGTGCGGGGGTGCTGGGTGCCCAGAAGGGTGCTTCGTGCTGGGGTGCTCTGAGATGCTGATGGGCCTGCCCCGGTTTCATGGACAGGTTGACGCTTTCGATTTTTCTGTTCAGGCATATCCATGATGATGCCCTGTGGTAGCTGTGGAAAACCTGCTCTGTGGTTTTCCAAGGAGCTGTGGGCGCTGTTCTGTGCGTCCACAGCTCCGGCAGCTTCCGCAGGGCTCTCCATTAGTATCGCCTGCTGATCCCGCCGCTTCAGAGAGCGCGACCTGGATCATCCGTCACGTGGCCGCTGAACACTGAAGGCCGAGGCGCTTCTGTGCTTTGGCATGAGGCGTGCTCGGTCTGGTTCGCGTGGGCGCGAAACGGGTCGAAGATCTGGTCGCGTGGCAACTTGGCAACGAGCTGCGGGACAGGGTGCACGCACTTACTGCAGGTGGGGAGCCGGCGGCCGATTGGAAATTCCGCAGTCAGCTGCGCGATGCGGTGAGTTCCGTCACCCGCAACATCGCCGAGGGATTTGGTCGATATCGCCACCGCGAGTTCGCACACTTCTTGAGCATCGCGCGAGGCTCGCTTTTCGAGGTCTCCGACCAGCTCCGCGACGGTGTGTCACGCCAATACTGGACCTCAGAAGCCATCACCGAACTGCTCGGCCTCTGCAACAGGACCACAGCAGCCCTTACTCGCCTGATCCTGTACCTCAAAGCAAACCCGGATCGGTAGCGCGCCTAGCGGCTCAAGCAAGGTGCTGGGGTGCAACGTGCTGGGGTGCGGAGGTGCTCTCAGGTGCGTGGGTGCTCCGTGCGGAGGTGTGCGGCCGGTTCAATTCCCCGAGCCGGGAGGTCTGTGCGATGTCTGGGGCGGGCGAGCACCTCAGCACGAAGCACCTCAGCACCTTGCTTGTGTTAACTTCTTGCATTTGAGCTCTTCGAACCAGTTCAGCACGACGTGAATGGACGGCCTGGCCGAACCGGTCGCGTCTCCCGTTCCGGCCGGCACGATGATGACGACGAAGCGATTGCCGTCGGGCATGATGTCGTAATCGCGGGGGGCAGCTGAGGCCCTGCCGAATCTGCCGGGGGGTCGGAATGAATGTCGGGTTGCCTACACTAAAGCTGGGCTTCGTCGCGACCTTTACCACCACAAAATCGATCGGGCCTCGCACATAGAACAACTCCGATCCATCCGGCGACCAGAACGGATTCCCTCCGTTCGATGCCGAAGCTTGATAGGTCGCACCGGTAGCAGGAAACGGCTGGACGAACACTTTGATGACGCCGCCCGCCTCGGAGCTGTACGCGACCCATCTGCCGTCGGGCGAGAATGCGGCATTAGGCAGAGTGCCGGACTCCACTCGTCCGAAGCGTTCCGCTTTCCGATCCGAAACGGACAGCGTCCACAGCGACGTGCGCCCTCCGTTCACGACGCCGAAAAGAAGGTTGTGACCGTCTGGCGACCAGGCGTATGGCATGTACTCGGAACCGGCTTCCGGTTTCGTCAAGCGCTCCGCCACGCTGGTGCCGTCGGCCTTCTGCCAGAAGATCGCGGCATCTCCATCGCGATCCGACTGAAAGGCCACACGATCGCCGTCGGCCGACCAGACTGGGAACCGGTTATGTCCCACGAGGGTCAGTCGTCGCGGCGCGCGCGAACCGCCTAGCTCCAGCATATAGATGTCGGCGCTTTGGCTGTCCTCGGTCGCATAAGCCAGGTGACGTCCGTTCGGAGATACTCGAGGGCTCGCATAGATCGCTGGCGGCAACATCAGGCGTTCAACCTTCCCGGCGCGATCCAGGAATGCGAGATCTTGTCTGCCGCCCGCAGCGACCGGGCCCGGCCAATAGATCAACGACCCCGCGCCGGAGACGCTGAACTGAGCCGTCCCGGTCCCGATCGCGCCGCCGACCGCCCGCGAGACTCCTTCGACGACCGGAGTGGGCCCACCCGTCACGACGCCTCGCGTCGCGTCGAACGGCACGGCGAACACCACACCCTGGACGGCATACACAAGGTGGCCGGTGGGCAGGTACCGCGCGTCGCTGCCAGCCTCGATGAGCGTCTTGCGCGCACTCGACCCAACGGTCTGCGCAACGACCTGGGCCTTGTCCCATCGGTCCGTGCTCAAGTTGGGCGCGGCGACGGTGAACACAAGCGTGCGTCCGTCGGGGAGCATTTGGGGCCCGTGCAGCTGTTCGCCGTCCTTCGCGGCGACCAGCACCTCCGGGCGACCGCCGTTCTCGGGCACTCTCACGATGCCGCCGGACTGGCCGAGCAGAATGCCGCTCGTGCCCCAGCTCATGCCGAATGGATTCTGCGCCGGAGCGAGCGTGACGGCGACGCCGCCGCTTGCAGGCACTATCTTCAGCGTGCCCCCGTCGACGTCCGAAAAGAAGGCGATGAACGCGCCGTCCGGCGAGAAGACCGGGTTGGTGACCTGACCGAGAGCGGTGCCGTTAATCGGACGGGCTTCGAGGTCGGAAAGTGCGCGGAGGTACAGCTGGGAGTTCGCGACGTACACCAGCCGGGTGCCGTCCGGCGAGATGGCCACGACCTGGCGGCCGGTGTTGGTGAACGTCTGTCCTTCGGGCAGTGCCAGCGAGAAACGGGCGACGTGTCGCGCAGCCGCAGGAGCCTGGGTGACATATCGCGAGGTGGGCACCGCCAGCGCTGCAACCACAAGGGCGAGCGCGCCGACGATCGCCCACACGAGACGCGCCGGTCGGACGGCCGCAGTTGGCGCCCCACTCGGTGCCACGGCGTCCGCTGCCGGCGTCGTCAGCGCGTC
>JBGPJH010000055.1:0-13655 GCA_041485305.1 Vicinamibacteria bacterium
A
This sequence comes from Vicinamibacteria bacterium, assembly GCA_041485305.1. Lineage (GTDB taxonomy): Bacteria > Acidobacteriota > Vicinamibacteria > Vicinamibacterales > CAVVIG01 > JBGPJH01. The sequence goes on from JBGPJH010000055.1 coordinate 2, forward strand.
TGAACAAGGGAGGCACCTCGTCCGCCCGACTCGCCCTCGAGCTGGCGAAGCGGATGCGCACCTACGGCGTGGTGCCGGAATACTCGTTCGTGATCGGATTGCCTCCCAATCCCCTCGAGGATCTCGCGCAGACGTTCGGGTTCATCCGGGAGATCAAGCAGGTGAATCCCGCGACGGAGATCGTGCTCTACACCTACACTCCTGTGCCGATGGACGGCGGGCTGTACGCAGGCGCGGAGATGCTCGGCTTCAGGTTTCCGGACACGCTCGAAGAGTGGGCGTCGGAGGAATGGCGCCAGCTGATGATGCGCCGCGGCGAGAACCTCCCGTGGGTGAACGGGAACGTGCGGCGCCGCGTACGGAATTTCGAGCGCGTGTTGAACGCTTTCTATCCCACAGTGACCGACCCCCGTTTGACGCCGGCCCGGCGTGCGCTGCTCCGAGTCCTCAGCGCCTGGCGGTATCGGCTGAAGATGTACGTCGCGCCGTACGAGCTCCGAGTGCTGCACCGGCTCATTCACTATCAGCGTCCCGAGACGACAGGGTTCTGACGTGAGCCTGCTGTCGCGGTTCGGCAATTCGTCTGCGTCCGGCCGGCCAGACATCCCCGCCAATGTCGAAGACGTGGCAGTGAGAGGGCGGCGCAGGTGGTGGGGATCTGGGACGCCGACCCTGCTGCCCGCCCGCGAGGCATATGCGGTCTGGGCGCCCAGCTATCCGCCGCGCCCGCACAACCCGCTGATGGCCGCGGAACAGGCCGTTGTCGCTCCGATCCTCGAACTCGCGGTACCCGGACGGGCCCTCGACGCCGGAACGGGGACGGGCCGCTACCTGCCGCTCCTCGCATCGGCCGGCGCCCGGTTCGTGGTCGGCATCGACATGTCGCTCGCGATGCTGGAGCAGCGGTGCGGCGGCGAGCCCTGCGTGTGCGGCGACGCCTGCCGCCTGCCGTTCGGCGATGCGACCTTCGATCTCGTGTGTGCTTCCCTGATGCTCGGGGACGTGGAAGACGTTGGCTCCTGGGTGCGCGAAGCCGCGCGAGTCCTCGCTCCGGGTGGCCGCCTCGTGTACTCCGATTTTCATCCTTCCTGGGCGCCCCAGCGATGGCGCCGGACGTTTCGCGGACAGGATGGAAGGCGGTTCGAGCTTGCGTACTTCCCCCACTCGATTGACGAACACCTCGAGCACCTGGAGCGATCGTCCCTTCGTGTCCAGGCCATCCGGGAACCGAGGATTGACGGGCGCCCGGCGCCCGTCGTCGTCGTCTTCCACGCGGTCAAGCCGGGGTTTCCCGTCAAGGCCCGCCCCAGCCGCGCGACCGGCGAGCGCTGGCGTCCCGCGGCTCCTGGAGTTGGGCAGGGGCCGTGATGGTTGGCTGGCCCCGGCCTGTCTGCTTCGTGAACGGGCGCGTCCTGACTCCCGAGGGCGTCGCCTCGTCGGTGCGCTTTCGGTCGACGGTGCTCGCCATCGACGACACGCCGCATCGGGGAGACGCGATCGTCGACCTGCAGGGCGCGTTCGTGCTCCCCGGCCTGATCAACGCGCACGACCATCTGGAACTCAACCATTACGGTCAGCTGAAGCGGCGCGAACGCTACGAGAATGCGTCCGCGTGGATTGACGACATGCGCGCGGCGCTCGGTGACAACCAGTCGATCCGACGAAACCAGGCATACCCGCTGGCTGATCGTCTCTTCATCGGCGGTCTGAAGAACGTCCTGGCCGGGGTAACCACTGTCGCGCATCACAACCCCTGGTATCGGGCGATTGGGCACGTTCCCGTTCGTGTGGTCAAGCGGTATGGCTGGGCTCACTCGCTCGGTCTGGAGCGGCAGCCGGTCGGAGCGCGAGGCGAGCCGGGAGGCAGCGTCAGCAAGCGGTGCGCCGATACGCCCGCGTCGTTCCCCTTCATCGTCCATGCGGCTGAAGGCGTCGACGAGGCAGCGGCGCGCGAGGTGCGGCAGCTCGAGGCGCTGGGCTGCCTGCGCCCCAATACGGTCCTCGTGCACGGGCTTGCCTTGACGCTGGACATGTGGCGCCTGGTGCGTGCGGCTGGCACAAGCCTGGTCTGGTGCCCCGCGTCGAACCGGTTTCTCTTCGGTCGGACGATCTGCGCCCGAAGTTTTCTCGATGCGGCAGACGGCGCCTGGTCCCGCCTTGCGCTCGGGAGCGACTCGCGAGTAACGGGGGCTCGGGACTTGCTCGACGAAATGCGTGTGGCGGCTGAGGCATCGCCTGTCTCTCCGCGCGAGTTGCTCCGAATGGTCACCACTGTGCCTGCCAGAGTTCTTCAGCTGCGCGACGCCGGCCGGATCGCCGTCGGTTCCCCAGCGGACCTCCTGGTCGTCCGAGGCAATCACGACGATGCGGCGAGTGTGCTCTTGGCGACGAGGCGACGCGACGTATCGCTCGTGACGCTCGGCGGTCGGCCGCTCGTCGGAGAGCCCGGATTTGCCAGCGTGTTCGCAGCGCGACGGACACCGTCGAGAGCGATCGCCGTCGACGGAGTTCGGCGGCTCGCGGAAGCCGGACTGGCCCGCCGAGTCGAGCGGTCTTCTATTTCCGAGCCGGGTGTTGAATGCCTTTCGTGAGCTGCGGAACCTTGGTCTCTTTACCTCTGCCGCCCTTGCCTGCGGGGGTCCCGGGCGACGGCCAAACTCGCCTCTCGATAGATTCGCTCGAACTGCTGGGCGGTCGAGTCTGCGTCGTGGGCGAGTGCCCACTCGCGCGCGGCCTTCGCGATTCCGTCCCGTTTGGACCGATCGCACAGAAGGTCCGCGACGGCAACCGCCAGTGCAGGAGCGTCACGGGGCCGGACTGTCACGGCGTTGTCCGGGGTCCAGTCCGCGAGGTAGCCGACACGCGTGCCGACAACCGGAGTGGAGCAGGCGGACGCTTCGAGCGCGACGACGCCGGCCGCTTCGTGCCGGGACGAGACGACAAGCAGATGCGCGTGTTGATAGAGCGGAACCAGCTCCTCCGAACACAGGACGCCGTGAAACGTCACGCGGGCCCCGATGCCCAGCGTGCCGGCGAGATCCTGGATCGCTCCGTTGAGCGTGTCTTCGCCGACGACGTCGAGGTGCGCGTCAATGCCACGCTCGAGTAGGCGCTGAAAGGCGGCGAGGAGAGTCGGCTGGTCCTTGACCCGGTTGAGGCTCGCGACGTGCAGCAGCCGCCACGGCGGGCCCTCGGCGCGCGCAGCTGGCACGAAGAGGCTCTTGTCCACGCCGATCGGGACGATCTCGGCTCGCGCGCCGCACGCTGAGGCCAGTTCCGCCTGGTAACGGCTGCATACCGTGACGCGAGTCGCCAGTCGAAGGGTCGCGGCAACGGCCAATCGCTGGCGCCAATGGAGCTGCGAGCCGTAGGCGATGTCCGGGATCTGGACGAACTCGCCGCTGTCGCACGTGACAACCGAGGGTATGCCGAGCCGCCGCCCGACGGCCGAGGCAACGAAGCCCGAGGGTAGCGCCCACCAACCGTGAATCACGTCCACGAGACCATGTCGATGCAGCGCCCGCATCAGCGCACGGTACTGCCGGCGAACACCGCGCGGCGATCCGAGATCGTGAACCGTCGCGCCAAGGAGCGAGTACGACCGCGGTTCGGCGTGATATCGGAGAACGTAGACAAGGATCTCGCTCGTCGCCGCCAGTCTGGCGATGAGCGAGAGTAGCGATGGGATCACCCGTTCTCGACCGCTTGCGTCGACACCGCCCGGCACGACGAGTGCGATTCGCACTGGGGCTCATTGTAGTGGGGTGGTGATATGCTAGACACTCACACGTTGCCTGCTGTCACGCACGCCGAGCGCTACGAGCGCGGCGGAGCCTGCCTGATCGATGAGGTGCTGGGCGGTACGATCTCTCGCCACATGGTGTTTTTACACGGGTGGGGCGGCAGTCGGGAGAGCCTCCGAGGGATCGGCACGCTGTTTCAGGGCACGCACGTTGTCCACTTGATCGACCTTCCTGGGTTTGGGGACGCGCCACCACCTCCTGCCGACTGGGACACCATCCGCTGTACCGATCTCGTTGAGAGGTACCTACTCGATCGGGTGCCAGGCCCGGTGATCCTCGTGGGACATTCGTTCGGCGGACGGATCGCATTGCGCCTGGCCGCCCGTCGGCTTGCCCAGGTTCGAGGGCTGGTCATGATGGGAGTGCCGGGACTGCCGCAACCCAGGTTTTCGCGCGCGCGCCTGCGGGGGTCGGTACTCCGGATGCTGAGGCGTCTGCTGGTTGCCTGCCGGCCCTTCACCGGATCGAGTCTGGTGGACTGGCATACCAGGACGTTCGCGTCGAAGGACTATCTGGCCGCCGGGGCGCTTCGTCCCTTGCTGGTGCGAGCGGTCAACGAAAATCTGACCGAGAGCGCCAGGGCCGTGTCGTGTCCGACGCTGCTGCTGTGGGGGGCCAACGACGCCGAGACGCCGGTCCGGTTGGCCTATCGCTATCGGACGCTGATGGCCGACCGCGCCACCCTTGAGCTGTTGCCGCACAAAGATCACCACTTGTACGCCGGGACCGGTGCGCATCTCTGTGGGTTCAAGATACGGCAATGGCTGTCCGCGCATGTTGATGCCTAGCATCTGGTTGTGGACGCTCGCGAGTGCGGCGGCCTGCGCGTATCTGGTCTGGCGGCGCCTGCTGGCGTATCTCAGGTACTTCCAGCAGGAGGGGTACGAGCATGCACGATTTCTCCGCTGGACGAATGTGCGGTCGCTGACTGACCCCGCCTTCTGGCTGTCGATCGCTTCGGTTTTCCTGTTCGTACGGGCGCCTGCCGCAGCGAGCGCGGCGTTCATTGCGGGGAGCGTGCTGCTCGGTTTCGTTCAGCCCGACCCGCGCCGGTCGGGCAAGATTCCCCTGCGACTGACCTGGCGCGCCACCCGCATCCTTGCGATATCGGTCGTCTTTGGGGCGACGGCGTGGGGGCTCCTGGTGCGCGCGTTTCTCTCCGACGGTTTGCACGCGCCGCTCGTCGCCTCGTCCATGCTTCTCGCCGGGCTCCCGCTCACGTTGGTCGCCGCAGATGTCTTCCTGGCGCCTTACGAAGGGCACGTGCAGCGCCGCTACGAAGCCGACGCGGCGCGCCGAGTCCGGGCCGTGAGGCCGCTCATCATCGGAATCACCGGCAGTTATGGGAAAAGCACTGCCAAGGCGATGCTGGCCCACATCCTCCAGTTCAGGGCCCCGACCCTGGCGGCCTCCGGCAGCATCAACACCCTGATGGGGATCACCCGACATATCCGAGACGAGCTGGTCTTCGGTCACAAGTTCATGGTCGTGGAGATGGGTGCGTTCAAGGCGGGGTCCATTCGACGTCTGTGCGAGCTGACACCGCCGGCTGCCGGACTCATCACAGCGGTCGGCGACATGCATTTGGAGCGTTTCGGATCGCTCGAGGGCATCGTGAGGGCGAAAAGCGAGCTGGCTCATGCGATTCCCGCAGGCGGCTATCTCGTAGCCAACGCCGACAGTCCAGGTGCGCTTCAGATTGCGCGAAGCGCGACCGACCGTCGAGTGTTGCTGTTTGGCCAGACGTCGGTCGAGGATCTCGCCACCCGCGTCGAGCACGTAAGGGTCTCGAAGGCGGGCACGACGTTCGTGCTTTGGACGAAGGAGCGCGAGTACACGTGTTTTACGCCGCTTCTGGGACGTCCGATCATCCTGAACCTCGCCGGCGCGTTCACCCTCGCCTCGGTGCTGGGCCTCGATCCCAACGTGATCGTGGCGGCCATGCGGACGCTCAGGCCGGTGCCGAACCGCCTCGAGGTCGTCGACGAACGCGGGGTCACGTGGATACGCGACGCCTACAACTCGAATCAGTTCGGCTTCCGGGCCGCGCTCGAGGTGGCTGCCGCACTGCCGGCGAACCGACGATTTATCGCGACTCCCGGTGTGGTCGAGCTGGGCGCCACACAGTTCGAGGTCAACCGCACGTTGTCGCGGGAAGCCGCAGCCGTGTGCGACACGACGGTTGTGGTGTCGGAGGCGAACCGACAGGCGTTCGTTGCTGGCCACCGGGACCTGGGCCGAGAGGCGCAGCTTGTGTGCGTGCCGAACCGGAGCGAGGCGTTCCGATGGTTGCGGGAGACCGTCCGCGACGGCGATGCGGTCATTCTCGAAAACGACTTACCGGATCTCTACGAACCAACGTCCGGTGTCTTTTGGAGGGCGACGAGGAAAGGCGAGACGTCGCGCGTGCAGACGTCATGACTGGTGAATCCTCACAGGGCAGCGCGCGCCGGACGGTGGCGGTCATGTTCGGTGGCCGTTCGCTCGAACACGATGTGTCGGTGGTGAGTGGCTTGCAGATCCTGCACGCCGTCGACCCAGGGCGCTTCGCGCCGCTTCCGCTGTATATCGATCAGGGAGGGCGGTGGTGGGTGGGCGACGATCTCTGGCACGCGGATTCGTTCAAAGGCGCCGGGCCGGATCGGTCGCGGGTGACCGAGGTGGCGCTGTCGCCTGGCTTCGGGATGTCGACCCTCGTGCCCGTCGAGGGCGGCCTCACGTCGTGGTTCCGCACCATTGCGGTCGACATTTTCGTCCCGGTCCTCCACGGCACGTTCGGCGAGGACGGCTGCGTTCAGGGCCAGCTCGAGCTGGGCGGCTGCGCCTACGTGGGGAGCGGCGTGCTCGCGTCCGCCGTCGGTATGAACAAGCGCGTGACGAAGATCGTGGCCCTCTACGCGGGCGTGCCGGTGGTGCCGTGGCTGTCGTGCGACCGAAGCATGTTGGAACGCGGCAGCTCCTGGCTGCACGAGGTTCCCTCCCACGTCCAGGCCCGCTTTGGCTGGCCCGTCATCGTCAAGCCTTGCAGCCTGGGGTCGAGTGCCGGCGTGTCCACGGCCGGGTCGGCCGACGAGCTCGTCGCAGGCATTCTGCGGGTGTTCGAGTACGACATGGAGGCCCTGGTCGAGCCGTTCATCACGAATCGCCTCGAGCTGAATGTTGCCGTGGCCGGGCTGGACGAACCGGTCGCGTCGGTGACAGAGATGCCGGTCACCAGTCAGACTTCGCCGTTGACCTTCGGCGACAAGTACAGGCGGCAGGGACGGAAGAGCGTGGGCTCCAGCGAGGGGATGGCCGGCGCGCTGCGTGTGCTCGACCCCGAGAATCTGCCGGCAGAGTTGCGGATGCGCGCGCAGAAATGCGCGACGACGGTCTTCGCGGCCCTGGGCTGTGAAGGGATCTCTCGCGTCGATTTTCTGATCGATGCGGACGACGGCGAGTTGTACTTCAACGAGATCAACACCCTGCCCGGGTCGCTCGCCTTCTACCTCTGGTCGGCGCCACCCAACTTCTGGACGATCACCGAGTTGCTGTCACGCCTGATCGACCGCGCCGAGAGACTGCGGGCGGTCAAACGCGGTCTGCAACGCACCCCGCCGGCCGACCTGAGACTGCTGACGTAATCAGCTAACCAAGCTAACCGCTGAAAGCTAGTACCGTCGCCTCTGTTGCCGCACGATGTCGAACTTCGCCGTGTCGGCGATAGCCATGACAGCCATAACACCGGCCTGCACCGGATCCGACACCACGAGGTCGGCGACATCAGGCACGCTTCCCGCCATGTTCAGAGAGATGACGATGAGGCCTTTTTGGCGGACTTCTTCGACCGCTCGCGCAATGTCGCCGCCCATCAGCGATCCGGCGAGCACGAGCAGTTGCACCCGGGGGAGTCGGACCACCGCCCGCACTGCGCCGGCCAGGGCTTCTTCCCCGACGAGGGGTATCGTGTCGACAGAGATGCGCTCGCCGCGGATGTTGTGGCGGTCGGCTTCTGCTATGGCGCCAAGCGCGACCTGGCCGACCTGAGCCCCTCCGCCCATGATGACGATCCGTTTGCCGTAAATCTTAGAGAACGACGGCATCGCCTCGATGCGGGACACCCCCGCGACCTCGCGCAGCTCAGCGGCGATAGACTCGATGTCGCCGTCGACCGAGAACTCCAGGTAGATATCGGCATTGCGGTTCGCGAGATCGCTGATGTCCACGTGCGTGATGTTGGCCGAGCGATCCGCAAGGACCTTGGTCAATCCGAACAAAATCCCGGGTTGGTCCGAGACGGTCGCCAGGACGGCATAGGACCGCATAGGACCGACTGTACCATGGGCCGCCTACCCGTGTTGATTCATCCGGGCGAACATCTCGTCGAGTTCTGCGCGAGAGGCTCGGCTGGCCCGCTCGGCGACGTCGTACGCCACCTCGAGATCGCCCTGGTCGATCCGTCGCATGACGGCGTCGGCGAACTCGCCCACTGGGACGCCAAATGTATGCAGGCCGGGGCCGCCCAGGTCGGTGTCGACCGCCGGGGGAATGATCTCGACGACCTCGACCGTTGTTCCGGAGAGCTGGTGCCGCAGCGACAGCGTGAAGGAGTGCAGGGCCGCCTTGGTCGCGCTGTACACCGGGGCCTTGGCAAGCGGCGCAAACGACAGCGCGGAGGTGACATTGACGATCGCCCCGTGCGGCTGTCGGAGCAGGTGAGGGATGAACACGCGGGACAGGTGGACGGGAGCGTCGAAGTTGATGGCAATCTCGTCTCTCGCGTGCGCCCAGGGCTCTGGGTCCGTCAGCGTCAAGTACCGTTGGATCCCCGCGTTGTTGACAAGCACGTTGAGAGAGGGGAACTCGGTGGTGGCCCAGTCGAAGAGAGCCGTCCGGTCGGTTTCCCGGGCAAGATCGCAGACACGGGTGGCGACGCCAGGATGTGTCTCGGCCAGCTCGCGGAGCTTGGTTTCGCGCCGCCCGCAGACGATGACCCGGCTGCCGGCCCGAAGGAAGCGCTCGGCCAGCGCCAATCCAATGCCCGACGCCCCGCCGGTAATGAGCACTGTGTTCGATGCGATTCTCATGACCTAGTAGATCTCCCCCCGCAACTTGATCAGCTTCCGTCGCGCATGATGCGGCACGACTCGATATCGAAGGTGACCTCGCCAATGGCGAGGCGGGTCTGATCGCGGAACTCGGCCGCAAACCGTACGAACCGATGCGCGTCGGCGAAGTTCGTCGCCAGACCGAGCGAAACGCGAATGGCACCCGCGCTCTTGCCGCCGCGGTGTTGGATGACCTGGAGAAAGCGGGGTAGCGTCATGTCGCCGCCCGCGTCGACGGCGGCACGCATGTCTGTTTCGGTCAGTCCTTCGGCCGCCTCTCCCGCTCCAGGGTTGCAGAAGCAGCCGGTGCGAAGCGAGATGCGTCTCTCGCTTGCGAGCTCCTCCACACGGCGGTAGTCGACCAGGTGACCGTCGGGGTCGTAGAAATTCATCGTCAGCGTGCCGCCTCGCATCACCATGTTCGCCGGTCCGTAGATGCGAACCATGTGGCGGCCGTTGCTGTGCCGCAAGTCGAGCAGCCGGCCGAGCAGCCAGCCGGTCAGGCACCGCACGCGGGTCTGAATGGTCTCGATGCCAAGCTGTTCGAGGTGACGGAGGCCGACTTCCACGGCCGGAATGCTCAGGTAGTTGAGCGTGCCGTCTTCGAACCCGGCTTCGCGAGGGGCGAGAATGTGAATCCCGCCCTGCACCGTTGCAAAGTTCACGGTCCCGCCAGCGAACCAGGGCCTCCGCAGCCTCGAAAGGGCCGCGTTTCGCACGAGCAAGCAGCCGACGCCGGTCGGATAGCCGAACATCTTGTAGAAGGACACCGTCACGAAATCGGGCTTCACGACGTCCAGGTCGAGGCGATTTGTCGATACAAAGGCGGCGGCGTCGAGCAGAACGTCCCACCCTCGTGCGTGGGCGACCTCGACGAGATCGAGCGGATGCTTGACGCCGGAGAAATTCGACTGCGCCGGATAGGCGAACAGATTGGCATGCCCGGCCTCGGCTCGACCGAGCAGCGTGTCGAGAGGCCCCCGGTCGATTCGCAACTCTGGTGTCGCCAGAGGTGCATAGTCCACTACGGCGCCCCTGGCGAGTGCGAACTCTCGGATGCCGTTCACCGAGTTGTGATTGTCGAAGGTCAGGAGGTACCGGCTGCCTGGAGCGAAGGGATAGCACTCGCCGACGTGTTTGAGCGCCCCGGTTGCGTTCAACGTGAAGATGGCGGTGTAGTCCTCTCCGGCATTGAAGAACGTGAGCACGGACTGCCGGGTTCGCTCGACCAGCCGCGTCGTCGCCGTGGAGCTGAGACTCCCAGAGTGTGGGTTGCCGAGGATGTGCTGACCCAGCAGGTCCATGTGCGCCACGAGTTGCGAATCCGCGTACAGGCCGCCGCCGGTGTAGTCCAGGTATACGTGGGGTTCGGCGTCCAGCCGACCGTAGTCGGACGCGCGAACGCGGTCCAGTTCGGCGGTCGTCAGGTACTCGGGATATTCGGCGAGGAACCGCTCGTAGTCGTGGCGCTCGTCGATCATCGCGCCAAGAGCTTTCGAATCGCTCGCACTTCCCGAGTGCGGGCGGCGGTGAGCGTGGGGTAGGCGGGCCGGAGGGCGGTGAGGGCGTCCACGATCACCTGCGACACAATGAGGCGGGCGTTTCGTTTGTCGTCGGCCGGGACGACAAACCACGGAGCGTGGAGCGTGCTCGTGGCGGTCAGACACGCCTCGTAGGCTTTCATGTAGTGCTTCCAGAACTTGCGCTCCTCGATATCGCCCAGGCTGAACTTCCAGTTCTTCTGGGGGTCGTCGATTCGGCCGAGAAAGCGCCGACGCTGCTCGTCCTTCGACAGGTGCAGGAAGAATTTCACGATGCGGGTGCCGTTGCGGTGCAGGTGCTTCTCGAAGGCAACGATCGAACGAAAGCGCTTTTCCCAGATGCGGTTCCCATCGGATTCGACCGGCAGACCCTCTCCCTCGAGTATCTTGGGATGAACGCGAACGATGAGCACTTCTTCGTAGTAGGAGCGGTTGAAAATTCCGATGTGGCCGCGCTCGGGGAGGCACAGGGTTGTCCGCCACAGGAAATCGTGCTCGAGCTCGGTAGCGCTGGGATGCTTGAAGCTGAACACCTGCACACCCTGGGGATTTACGCCGGACATCACGTGCTTGATCGCGCCGTCCTTGCCGGCGGCATCCATAGCCTGGAAAATGACCAGCAGCGCGTGTTGATTCCGAGCGTAGTGTCGACTCTGCAGCTCGCTCAGCTGAGCGACGTGATCTGCAAGAAGTTCCTGGTAATGATCCTGGGACTTATACGCTGGGTCTACGCGGGTCGGCCATTTGGCAAGACGAATTCTTGCCCCGGGTCGAGCACGGAACGCATCTGTGTCGATCAGGGTTTGACCGAGACTTTGACGTGCGCGGTGGTCCAGCAGCACTGAAAACCGCCGCCGCCGTCTCCCGAGTAGTCGTTGGCGACCAGCGCAAGAACGTAGTCGCCCGGTTCGCTGAACGCGGCTGTTGTCGTCGATTTGCCTCTGAATGGCTGACCCTCTTCGCCTCCCTGGATTTTCTCGACGTCCGGTCGGGCTTTCCCGAAGGTCACCTTGCCAGGAGCACGGAACGGAATCCACCTGAGGGTGACGGGCAGGCCAAGCTTCGGTGGACGGCCCCCCGTCCCCGTCGTCAGCTTGGCGTCGTCGGACGGCCAGACTGTCAGCGTCAGGGGATTTGCCACCGTCGTTGTGCGGTCCACGGCCATGGCAAGCGGGCCCTGCACGGACGGACCGTTTTCTTCGAATCGCACCACGGGCGGTGTGTTGCCGACCGCAGCTTCCTTGAAGGGCGACACCTCGTAGTCCGTGTTCAGCGTTCCGGGAATGACCGTTGTGTGGCCGTTGGCGACGATCGTCCACGTGATCTTGTTGTTCTTTCCGAAATCGCCCGGCACCTTGACGACAAACAGCCCGTACTGCCGGCCTGTCAGGAAGTGTGTGGGCTGACCGCGGTCAGGTCCGCCTGGCTCGATGCGGTTGTTGGGCCCGACTGGAACGTCGAGCTCCTGCTTTTGGTTTCGGTTGAAGTATCCGAAGAGGAGGCTGAACGTGCCGTCGGGGTTGGAGAACCACCCTTCGAATGCGCCGGTGACGCTGGTACCCGAATCGTGCCCGGGCTCTCTGGACAAGGTCTGGCCGGCAACGAGCACGCCACTCGCGAGCACGATGATCGCGCTCACTCTAGCTATTCTTAAACGCGCTGTCATGGTGAACTGACTCCCGATGCGCGGGCGGTTGCCGCGCCGGCAGATATGAACGTCGAGAGAAAAATCGGTGGCTTCAGAGCGATGGAAGGGGAGGAGCAGGGGCGACCCCCGAGGCTCCTCCCTCGACACTCACAAGGATCTACTGCTGCTGATCGGTTGCCTGTGGCGCCTTCTTGTGCGTCGCTGCCCAGGCCTGGTAGTCCGCGTCGGATATGTAGGTGACGTTGACCCAAATGTGGGCCATCTCGTCGACGGTGCGATCGCCCCAGCCCACCCACTGCTCCGGATCGGGATTGTTCTTGTTGGCCTTGGTGTTGTCATGCCAGGCCGTGGAGTGGATGATCGTTCCCTTGGGGAATACTGGCGCCGATTCATCCGTGTAGATGTAGTTCGTCATCCAGTTGAAGTTGAAATTGCTGATGTGGTTCACCACCTGCGTCGTGCCGTCCGGCAGGATCGCCTCGAGTTGCATGGCCTTGCCGCGCAGGTGCATGTGCGGCTGGAAGTTCTCGAGCCGTGCCGGCTCCTTCAACACGGTGAAGCCTTCCGTCATCGACACGGTATTCGGCGCGATGTCCAGATCTCTAAACGACTTCAGGGCCATGAAGCCGACCAGGTAGGTCCGGTACTTCGGCTCCTGACCTTTGGGATAGAGCCAGATGCCGATTTCGGCGCCGTCTTTAATCTGTTCGCCGACCGCGTGAATGTGCATGTCCCACGAAATCTGGGAACCTGGCAAGAGCAGCTTGCCGGTGTTGGGGCGGTAGTAGTCGTACCCCTTGCCGATCGCCCATTCCATCAGCATCGAGCGCCGGCCGAGCTCGGGATTCCCCGCAGCGCCCGGTCCCAGAGAATTCGGGTCGTCCTGGGCGAGGTAGGCCACGGCATGGTGGATGATTCTGCGGCCAGCGAGGGTCTGGGGCCGCATTTCCACTGCGCGTGCCCAGCGCGGTTCTGTGATCGGAATCGTCGACACCGGCCTCCACCACACGTCCTGGCCGTGGGCGGGCATCGTGTACTGGTCGCCCTTGATCACGAGATCGGGTGGCCCGAGCACCTTCTCTGCTTCCCACAGATTCCCCTGCGGCCACTGTCTGGCCGGCGGCATGTCCTTCGGGTTGCCGAGAGGCGCACCTGAATCGACCCAGCGCGCGATCGAGTCGATCTGTTCGTCGGTCAACGACATGTCGTTCTTGAATTCCCGGATGCCGATAGTCCTGTCGACGTGCCAGGGCGGCATCTGCCTTGTGGTCACGCGCTCCTTGATCGATCGCGCCCACGGACGCGTCTCCTCGTACGTGGTGAGCGGCATCGGCGCGATAGACCCCACCCGATGACAATCCTGGCACTTCGCCTGCAGGATAGGGGCGACGTCTTTCGCAAACGTCACCTGCTTACCCGCGGCCCCATCTGCGGCAAATGCGAGCCCAGGCAGCGTCAACGCAGCGGCGACCGCTAGCACGCCCCTCTGACTCGTCCGTGATGCCAGGAACTTGACAACCCCCATGAGCAGCTCCTTTCGTAACGTTCGCACACGCTCTCTCGTCGGATTCGTGC
>JBGPJH010000056.1:0-13542 GCA_041485305.1 Vicinamibacteria bacterium
GGAACGGTCTGTATGGTGAAACCCTCGTAGCCGTCGACGTCAAGACCGGCAAGCGCAAGTGGCACTATCAGCTCGTGCACCACGGCATCTGGGACATGGACATCCCGTGCGCGCCCATCCTGGCCGACCTCAACGTCGGCGGCAAACTCATCAAGGCCATCGCGCAGCCGACCAAGCAAGGCTGGGTCTATGTGTTCGACCGTGCAACCGGTCAGCCCGTGTGGCCGATCGAAGACCGCCCGGTCGAGAAGGGGACCGTGCCCGGCGAGTGGTACGCGTCGTCGCAGCCGTTCGTCACCAAGCCTCCCCCGTTCGATCGTCAGGGCGTATCGGAATCGGACCTGATTGATTTCACGCCGGCGCTTCGTGCCGAGGCGTTGAAGCTGATCCAGAACTACAAAATAGGCCCGATCTTCACGCCGCCAGTCGAGAGCAAGTGGCCCGGTCCGCTTGCGACGCTGATCCTGCCCAATGCCACCGGCGGCGCGAATTGGCAGGGCGGCGCCCTCGACCCCGAAACGAACATCATGTACATCTTCTCCAACACTCAAGTGACCCCGCTTGGTCTGGTGCCGGGGGGAGAACGCTCCGACATGCGCTTTGTCGGCGGGCAGGCGCGGGATCCGAATGCGCCGCCCCCGGCTGGTCGTGGCGCCGGTCCCGGTGCGGCTCCCGTCGCGGGCCCTGCTGGCACCCCTGGCCCTCCTGGCGCCGCCCCTGGAGCTGGTCGAGGCGCTGGCCCCGGTGGTGGGGGCGGGGAAGGCGGGGCCGCGCTGACGGTCCAGGGTCTGCCACTCATCAAGCCACCCTACGGGCGCATCACCGCGCTCGACCTGAACAAGGGCGAGATGGTGTGGCAAATCGCGCACGGCGAGACAGCTGACAATGTCAAGAACCACCCGGCCTTAAAGGGATTGACCATTCCGCGCACGGGCCGTCAGGGTCGGATCGGCGTGCTGGTCACCAAGACCCTGGTGATCGCGGGCGAAGGCGGCTTTTTCACCGCACCCAATGGTCAGCGTGGGGCGATGTTGCGGGCGTATGACAAGGCGAGCGGTAAGGAGATCGGCGCCGTCTACATGCCTGCGCCACAAAGTGGCTCGCCGCTGACGTACACGCTGAACGGCAAGCAGTACATCGTCGTGCCCATTTCCGGCTCCGGTTACAGCGGCGAATTCCTCGCCTTCAGACTGGGGGCATAGCACCGGGCGCGGGGTGGGCCGGAAGAGCCTTCGAAAAATCGCGGTAGGCCTCGAGGCCCGCAGGGCAGCCGTCCTGCCCCTCAGGCCCGCCCGCCGAGGCTACTGGCGTGGCCAGCCGGCGAAGGTCACGACGAGTACGTCGCGGTGCGCGGGTAGCGACGGGTCGATCGGCTCGACGGGGGTCACGCCGTGGGCCACGCGTGCATCGTCGACGATCGCCGCGTCGAACGGATCAGTCAGCGTGAAGTGACCGAGATGGCGTCCGTCGAGCGAGTGGATCGCCGTAACGCCGCGCGCGATGTTGCGTCGATTGATGAGCAGAACCAGGACGTAGTCGACGCCGTCCCGGTGTAGCCCTTCCGGCGTGGGTCGACCCTGCTCGTCCGGGCGTGCCTCGATTCGGAACTGGTGTAGCTCGATGCGCCAGCCGGGCCGCGACGCGTCGTCGCGCACGCCCGCAGCCCCCTCTCTGTCCTGCTCTCGGCGAGCCGTGGCCGGGCCGGACGTTCCGAAGAGCGCTCGGCAAAAGGCCAGGATCGTCATCATGCTCGACCCACAGCCAATCTCCGATTCGACGGGCTCGAACCAGCGCTCGATTCCGCCGTGCAACGGATTGTAGTCGAGCGCCTGAAAATGGGGCTGGTGCGGCTGTCGTGTGATGGCTGCCGCGTCCCCAGCGGCCTCGTAGACCGCGTGGCGCCGGCGCCGATAGCGTCCGCCATCGGCCATGTAGGCGTCGAGCTCGAGGCGGTTCCAGCTTTCGGCGAACACGTCCCAGTCGCCCAGCGTCCCGTACGGCGCCAGTAACGCCTGCATGGCCGTGCCGTGGACGAATGCGTACCCATCCTGCGTGATTGCAGCATGGAGGGCGCTGCTGGTCGAGCACGTCCTTATCAGCATTGCTTGCATCTTACTCCGTCAGCTTTCCGGGTGATGGACGGCGGTCCCCGACATCCACTTCTGAGGAACCGGTGGCGAAAGGACGCCGGAATCAGAGCAGGATCGGTTCCCGCGTTGCCGGAAGTTCGGCGCCCCGTTGGCGGCACAGACCGGGGCCCCGCCAAAGGCTGCCGCAGATGGCACTTATGCCTGCCCTGCGCCGGGCCACGGAATTGCACTCTGGGCTACAAAGGCGAGGAGGTTACCATGCTCGTGAAAGAAGTCTTGAAGACCAACGTCGCGGCTTGTGCGCCCGACGACGACGTGGCCAAGGCCGTGGGGAGGATGCAGGAGCGGAACTGCGGTTTCTTGCCCGTTGTGGACAGCGGTGGCGGACTAGCCGGCGTGATCACGGATCGTGACATCGCCATGGCCCTCGGCAGGCACCCGTACCGCCAGCCGACCAAAATCGCGGTTCGCGACACGATGTCGCGGCCGGTCTTCAGCTGCTTCGTCGACGAGAACCTGAAGGTGGTGCTCGCGACGATGGCCAAGCATCACTTGCGGCGGCTGCCGGTGATCGACAAGGTCGGCCACCTACAGGGTGTGGTGTCGATCGACGACATCGTGCTGGCCCCGAAGCGCCGCGGGGCGCCGTCAGCGGAAGAGATCGTTGAACATCTCCGAGGTATTTACGCGCGCCCGACACTGGAAGCGCTGCCGTCCTGAACGCTTTGGCGACGCCACGCGAGTCGATCGACTGGAGGGTGGCCATGCGCTTCCGAGATCGTCCCGACGCGGGCCGGCAACTGGCCGCCCACCTCGTTGAGTACGAAGATCGCTTCGATGTCGTTGTTCTCGCCTTGCCTCGCGGCGGCGTTCCGGTGGCGTTCGAGGTCGCCAGCCGGCTGCACGTGCCACTCGACGTTTTCCTCGTTCGAAAGCTGGGCGTTCCCGGCCACCCGGAGCTCGCCATGGGTGCGATTGCCGCTGGCGGGGTGCAGGTGCTCAGCCACAGTTTGATCACCGACCTCGGCGTCCCGACCGCGCTGGTCCACCAGGTGGCTGCCCGCGAGCGCCTGGAGCTGGACCGGCGCGATCAGATCTTCCGGGCAGGGCGTTCCCCGCTCGTCGTCAGGGATCGAACGGTCATTCTGATTGACGACGGGTTGGCGACCGGGTCCACGATGGAGGCCGCGATCATCGCCCTTCGTCATCTGTCGCCGTCGGCGATCGTTGTGGCTGTTCCGGTTGGTGCGCGCGAAACCTGCGATCGGCTCCGCCGAATGGCCGATCGGCTTGTATGTCTTCAAACCCCGGATCCGTTTGATGCGGTTGGGCTCTGGTACGAGGGCTTCGCGCAGACGACCGACGAGGAGGTGCAGCGGCTCTTGGCGACCGCGTGGGCCGACCCCTCGAAGAAGACATCGCCGTCGAAGAGTCCGCCCAGCGCCTCCGAGGTCCTTCAGGCCCGGGCGCGCCGCCTGGGGGGCGACCCGTCACAGTACGACGAGCTGATCGATGGAATCGGCGACGCGCGACTCGTGCTCGTGGGCGAGGCCACGCACGGAACACATGAGTTCTACCGAGAGCGTGCGTTCATCACGCGTCGGCTGATCGTGGAAAAAGGATTTGCCGGGGTCGCGGTCGAGGCCGATTGGCCGGATGCCTACCGCGTCAACCGGTTCGTCCGGGCCGCTGGCACCGACCAGGATTCGGTCGATGCGCTCGGCGACTTCGGTCGGTTTCCGACGTGGATGTGGCGCAACGCCGATGTGCTCGACTTTGTCGGCTGGCTGCGCACCCACAACGAGTCTCTGCCGCCCGATCGGCGCGCTGGCTTCTACGGTCTCGATCTGTACAGCCTGCATGCATCGATGCGCGCCGTGCTGACCTATCTGGACAAGGTCGATCCGGAGGCTGCGCGACGGGCGCGGACGCGCTACGGGTGCTTCGATCAATTCGGCGAACAGCTGCAGGACTACGCCTACGCGACCGGCCTCGGGCTGCACCCTTCGTGCGAGCGCGAAGTGGTGACCCAGCTCGTCGAGCTCAGTCGCCAGCGCCTCGCGTACTCGAGCCGAGATGGGCGGGTGTCCCCAGACGACTTCTTCTTCGCCCAGCAGAACGCGAGGCTGGTGAAGAACGCCGAGACGTACTACCGCGCCATGCTCGGTCCGGGCGCGGCGTCGTGGAACCTTCGCGACCATCACATGGTGGAAACGGTCCGGCAGCTTCTGGAGTTTCTCGACCGGCAGGCGCGGCCCGCCCGTCTCGTCGTCTGGGCGCACAACTCGCATCTGGGCGACGCGCGGGCGACCGAGATGGGCGACCAGGGCGAGGTGAACGTCGGTCAACTCCTGCGTGAAGCCCACGGCGCGCAAGCCGTGCTGGTCGGGCTCACGACATACGCGGGCACCGTGACGGCGGCGTCGGACTGGGACGGTCCCGCCAGCCGGCGAGTCGTCCGACCCGCGTTGCCCGGCAGCTACGAGCACTTGTTCCACGAGACAGGCATTCCGCGCCTGCTGCTGCCGCTCCGGACCGACCCTGGTCTGGCGTCGGCGCTCGGGGCCGAGAGGCTCGAGCGCGCCATTGGTGTCATCTACCGGCCCGAAACGGAGCGTCGGAGCCACTACTTCCATGCGCGGTTGCCCAATCAGTTCGACTTCGTCCTGCACTTCGACCAGACGCGGGCAGTGGAGCCGCTGGAGCGCACAGCGCTGTGGGAAGCAGGGGAGCTGGCCGAAACGTATCCGTCCGGGCTGTGACGGAGATTTGTCCGAACCTCGCCCTCCTGGCCGGCGATTGGTTTGCGCGCCGTCTTCGCGTTCGGTCGGCAGAGCGTACTGGCGCCCCGGTGAGGCCTTGAGGAGGTGGTGCGATGCCGGCGATTTCACGCATCTTGTGTCCGGTCGACTTCTCCGAGCCCTCCCGGCACGCGATTGATCACGCCGTGGTCATTGCGGGCTGGTACAAGGCCCCGATTGCCGCGTTGCACGTCTACAACCCGGTGCCACCACCGGTCGGCGGCTTTGACACGGCCGGCTACGAGCCGCGGACCGTTCCCGATCCACAGGCCGTGAACGAGCTGCGAGACGCGGTGCGCCAGAGCTTTGCCAGCGCCGTCGCGGCCGGGGTCGAAGTGCAGACGCTCATCGACCACGGTTCGGCGGCCTCATCCATCGTCGACCGCGCCCGCACCCTGCCGGCGGACCTCATCGTGATGGGCACGCATGGCACCGGCGGCTTCGAGCACCTGCTGCTGGGCTCGGTCACGGAAAAGGTGCTGCGCAAGGCGCGGTGTCCGGTTATGACGGTTCCTCCGCGTGCGCGATCCACGTCGCGCCTTCCGTTCAAGCGCCTGTTGTGCCCGATCGATTTCTCCGAGTCGTCTCGGGCCGCGCTGGAGCTGGCGTTCTCGTTCGCGCAGGAGGGAGACGCCGAGTTGACCCTCTTGCACGTGATCGAGTGGCCGCCCGCCGACGAAGAGCCACCCAGCACCTGGGGGCTCAACGTGCCCGAGTACCGGCAGTACCAGGAGCAGGACGCAAGGTCCAAGCTGCAGAAGCTGGTGCCGGATTCGGTCAGCCAGTGGTGCTCGCCGCACACCCACATCGCCCGTGGGAAACCGTATCGCGAAATCCTCGGCCATGCTGCAGAAGGCGGCGTCGACGCGATCATCATGGGCGTCACCGGCCGCTCCGCCCTGGATCAGACGTTATTTGGATCGACGACGACCCAAGTGGTGCGCCGCGCGACCTGTCCCGTGCTCACGCTGCGGCGTTGAGATGGGGCGTTGCGACTTGTGTATCACTTCGAAAACCATCTGGTGACGCTCATGCGCACGGGAGGTTGCGCCAGATAGCGTGCGCCGGGCAGGGCTCATGCACTGTAAGGCCGTCAGAGGCACTGATTGCCGGGAAGTCGGCAGTAAAGCGGGTCTGACCCGGCGGTGTGAGTTAGGCCGCGAGCCCTCCGCCGCCGGGCGACCGCCCGGGGATCGCGCTCAAGCGGGGGGGAACATGCTCAAGATTGGAGTAGCGCTAATCGTTGCCGCTGGCATCGCCTCGGGCGCCTCAGCCCAGGTGAAGGTTCCTCAAGATCAGCCGCTAATCATCAAGTCTACGGCTGGCGCCGACCTGTTCAAGTTCTACTGCTCGTCGTGCCATGGTCTGGACGGCAAAGGCAACCGGTCGACTCCGGCCACACGAACGCCGCCACCCGATCTCACGACGCTCAGCCAGCGGAACAATGGCTCGTTCCCGCGGGATCACGTGGAACAGGTCATACGCAACGGCGGCGAATCGTCGAACGAGGCGCATACCAAGGGCCGCATGCCCGTGTGGGGCTGGATCTTTCGGGGTCTCGATTCGAACGACGCGCTGGTCGAGATTCGGATTGCCAATCTGGTCCAGTACATCGAATCGATCCAGGAGCCCCGTCGGAGCGCTTCGAACTGAGTTGAAGGATTCTGATGTTCGCCGCGCCCGCCGGCTTTCACAAGGCGCATCACTGGATTCGCGGGCTGCTGCACAAGCTGCCCGCGTAAGCGGATCGCAGATGGGTAACGCCGACGGGGTCCAAGGCCGGCACACCGACGTCGCGGGCTCTCCGCTCGCGTCCCGACGCTTTGCCGCGAGCGCCCGCACAGTGCTGGCGGTCGCCTTGCTCGCCGCGGCCATGTCGCTGGTCGAGCTCCAGGCATTCCCTCAGCCGAAGCCACCCAATGTGGAGACGGTGTTGACGCGCCTTGACGAGCTGTACCGCTCGAAGAGCAGCATCGCGCGCCTGGAGATTGTCGTCACCACGGCCCGCTCCACCAGGACGATGCGCCTCAAGGCGTGGACCCGCGGCGAGGACGAAGCGCTCATTGTCATCGAGGCGCCGCCGCGGGAAGAGGGCACCGCGACGCTGCGGGTCGGATCGAACCTCTGGAACTACCTGCCGCGCATCGCCCGGACGATTCGTGTGCCGCCGTCGATGATGCTCGGGTCGTGGATGGGAACCGACTTCACGAACGACGACCTCGTGAAAGAGTCGTCGCTCAGAAAGGACTTCGTGTCCCACATCGATCGCCGGTCCGACACGCCTCCCGGCTGGTGGATCACGCTCACGGCGAAGCCTGGCATCGTCGGCCGATGGGCGCGAGTCGAGACGTTGGTCGACGAGGAAACCTTGCCGGTCGAAGAGCGGCACTTCGATCGCAAGGGCCGCCTGGCACGCGTCATCACCTTCGACGAGATCCGGGCGCTCGGCGGACGCCGGATTCCGTCGCACCTGACGCTCACGCCCGTCGATACCGTGGGCCAGCGCACCGAGCTCCGGTATCTGGAGATCCAGTTCGACGTGCTGCTGCCTGACGACACGTTCAGTCTCTCGCGCCTCGAACGGAGTCGGTGATGCCATGACCGTGCCGGCCACACCGCGCATCGCGTGGCGTAATCTCTGGCGCAACAAGCGGCGGACCGCGCTGGCGCTGACCGCGATTGGCCTGTCGGTGGCCCTGGTGCTGGTCTACGACGGCATCCTGCGCGGGTACGGCGACTGGATGCTCCAGACGGCGACGGGCCCGATGCTGGGGCACGTGCAGGCGCATGCGCGCGGGTGGCGGCGAAACCGTTCGCTCGATGCAACCGTTCCGGGCGTGGCGCGGCTGCTGAACGAGCTCGGTCGCGATTCAGCGGTGGTGGGAGCGACCGCGCGCGTCTATGTCCCGGCGCTTGCCGCGCGCGGCGAAGAGGGGTTCGCGATCCTGGTGATCGGACTGGACATCGAAGAAGAGTCGAAGCCGATGCGGCTGCTGGCCGGGGCCCGCGTGCCTGCCGGCCCCGGCGTGCTCATGGGCCGCCTGCTGGCCGACCAGATGGGCGTGCGAGAGGGGGACGAGCTCGCCTTGGTCGGTCAGGGCGTCGACGGTTCGCTGGCCAACGATCTGTTTGTCGTGTCGGCCCTCGTCGAGACGCCGGTGGATCTCGTCAATCGCCAGGCTGTCCTGATGCGGCTCGAGCAGGCTCAGGCCCTTTTTGCGATGGCCGACGAAGCGCACGAAATTGTCATCTACGGGCGCGACGCGCGGCAGGCGCGACCGCTGGCTTCCCGGCTCGCCCGCGTGCCCTCGCTTGCCGGCCTCGAAGTGCTCGACTGGGAGACGCTCGCGCCTGCGATGGTCAACTTGATGGCCGTCGTGGAGACGGCGTGGATGTTCGTGCTCGCGCTGGTGCTCGTCGCAGCGGCCGCTGGCGTGGCGAACACCATGCTGATGGCCACCTTCGAGCGCACGCGGGAACTCGGCATGCTGCTGGCGCTTGGCGCCGAGCCGCTGCGGATCGTGCGCCTCGTTCTCGTCGAGTCGCTCGCATTGGCGATCGTGGGTGCGGCGCTCGGCACGGTCCTCGGAAGTGCGCTGGTCCAAGGGATGTATCGCGCCGGCTTCGACTACGCGACGCTCACTGGAGGGGGCCCGACCCGACTGTCGTTTTTCGGCATGAACTGGTCGCTGCGTCTGTATCCGCGCCTGGCGTGGATCGATATCGTGCGGACCGTGGTCGCCGTCATGGCCACGTCGATCGTGGCCGCCGCGTGGCCCGCGCTCCGGGCGGCGCGCCTGCGGCCGGTCGAGGCCTTGAGGAACTGACCATGCGCTTCGTGTCGACCCAGTACGCCGCCAGGAGCATCGCGCGAAACCTGAGGCGGACCGCGCTGTCGGTCGCCGGCATTGCCGTTGGCTGCGTGCTCGCGTTGTTCATGGAGAGCCTGAATCGGGGCAAGGGCGAACTGTTTGCCCGCATGGGGGCGACAAGCGGAGTAGGTCACGTGCGTGTGGTTCCCTCGGGGTGGCGCGAGCGCCGCGATCCGCGCCTGCGTCTGGCGGACTGGCAGACCGATGCCGCCGCAGCGCGCGCGCTCCCGGGCGTCGATGTTGTCACCGTGCGGGCGCGCGCGCAGACGCTGCTTGCGATGGGAACCCATGTCGTGCCGGTGGAGCTTGCCGGCGTCGAGCCGGCAGTCGAGCCGCGCACGTTCCGCTACGTCCAGCGCGTCCAGGCCGGGAGGTACCTGCGCGAAGGCGACAGCGGCGGGCTGGTGATCGGCCGAGCCATCGCGGATCGGCTGGACGCCGACATCGACGACGAGATTGTCGCGACCACGGTCGGATCGGGTGGCGACATCCGCAACGCCCTCTTCCGCATCGTCGGCATCGTCAGCACGGGCACCGACGATGCAGACGAGGCTGTCTGTCAGGTGACGCGCGACGATCTCGAACGGCTGACCGGACTGCCCGGGGCCGGCGAGGTGCTCCTCGTGCTGAACGACTTCCGGCGCATCGACGAGGCGCGCGCCCTACTCGCGCCCCGCCTCGCGCCCGGCGACCAGGCGCTGACGCTCTCCGAGCTCGCACCGGAGATAGAGGGGCACCTCGAGCAGGACAGCGCTTCGTCCCGGTTCGTGAGCGCGATCATTATCCTCATCGTCCTGCTTGGCGTGGCGAGCGCGCAGCTGGCCGCTGTCCTCGAGCGCCGGCGCGAATTTGCCGTGCTCTCGGCTCTCGGCATGGGCGGCCTGTCGATGGCGCGCCTGATCCTGCTCGAGGCTCTGATGCTCGGGCTCGCCGGCGCGGCCGCCGGTCTCGCCTTGGGCGCGCCTCTCTCCTGGTGGCTTTCGCGCGAGGGGCTCGATTTCAGCCGGATGTTCGGCAGCGGCTACGCGTTCCAGGGCGTGCTGTTCGAACCGGTCATCTACGGCGACTTCGGGTGGTGGATCGCCGTCTACGTCGCGGTCGTCGCCCTGGGCGCGACGACCCTTGCTTCTCTGTATCCGGCGTGGTATGCGGCGCGCACGGATCCTGCCGTCGCTCTGCGGGTGGCGCAATGAGCGAACTCGTCGTACGGGCACGCGGCTTGACCAAGGTGTTCCAGGCCGGAGGCCAGGACGTTCGCGCGCTCCGCGGGATCGATCTCGACGTCGAGGCCGGCGATTTCCTGGCGCTCGTCGGGCCGTCCGGCAGCGGAAAAACGACACTGCTCAATCTGATCGGCGCGCTCGATGTCCCCACCTCGGGCGAGCTCACGGTCCTCGGCCGACCCATCGCGGCGCTGCCGGCCCGCGATCGCGCTCGGCTCAGGCTCCACTCGATCGGGTTCGTGTTCCAGGCGTACAACCTGATTCCGGTCTTGACCGCGCTCGAGAACGTCGAGTTCGTGCTGGAGCTGCAGGGCGTCGGTGCCGGCCGGCGCGAGCGCGCGCTCGCGATTCTGAAAGAGCTCGGGCTCGGCGAGCTCGCCGATCGCCGGACCAACGAGCTGTCCGGCGGACAACAACAGCGCGTGGCCGTTGCCCGCGCGGTGGCGGCTCGCCCCGCGATCGTGCTCGCCGACGAACCGACCGCGAATCTGGACGGGGAGAACGCCGAGACGCTCATGCATCTGATGCGCGAACTGCGGAACCGGTATCGCATGACCTTTGTGTTCTCGACCCACGACCCGCGCGTCGTCCGGCACGCGGTGAGGGTGGTGACG
Source organism: Vicinamibacteria bacterium (assembly GCA_041485305.1). GTDB lineage: Bacteria > Acidobacteriota > Vicinamibacteria > Vicinamibacterales > CAVVIG01 > JBGPJH01. The sequence goes on from JBGPJH010000056.1 coordinate 10,601, forward strand.
CTCGTCGACGGGCGCGTGGCCAGCGACGAGCGCAAGCCCGGCGAGACGCCTCACGAGATCTTGCCGGGCGTCGGGACCAGGGAAACCGCGGCTGCCGTATAAGGGCGAGGTGCGCTCATGTGGCGTAGGTGGCGCGCGTGGTTGCTCCTGGCCGCCCTCCTGGTGAGAGCCGCGGCCGTTCCCGCGCAGACCGCCGAAAGCCCGACGACAGAACCGGACGTTTCGGTTCGGATCTCCATCAAGAGCACAGCTTTTGTCTCTCAGCTGCCCGGCAGTCCTGGGCTCGTCGACGACCGCCGCGCGGTGACCGGCTTCTGGCGACTTCGGTTTGAGCCGACTGTTCGAGCGAGCGAAGCTGTGGGGGTCGAGTTCGCGCTCGATCAGCGCGTTCGCGCCTCCTCCTCTGTATCCGTCGCCGTGGCCGGCGGCGTGCTGCCATCGACCGCGGCCGCGCCGTTTCGGATCCGTCAACTCGACTGGCAGCTGTCCTCCTCGGACCGCACCGAGTGGCGGGCCGAAATCGATCGAGCGGCGGTGCACGTGCGTTGGCGTGCGGCGGAGATGACAGCCGGCAGGCAGGCCATCGGGTGGGGGCGCACCGTCATGTTCGGCGCGCTCGACATCTTTTCGCCCTTCACTCCGCTCGAAGCCGACCGCGAGTGGCGGCGCGGTGTCGACGCCGTGCGGGCGGACGTGAAGATGACACCGCGGACGTCGCTCGACGTCGTCGCCGCCATCGGCGATGCCGTCGACCGCTCGGCGTTTGCGGCACGGGTGCGGGGGTTTGCTGGGAAGATGGACCTGGAAATCATGGGCGGTCGTCGCGCGACAGACGCGTGTGTCGGGGTCAGCAGTTCGGCCGCGCTCGGCGACGCCGAGGTCCATGGCGAAGTCGCACGGTTCGGCGTCGTCACGAAGGGCGTAGCCGGTGGCTCCTATCGGCTGGCTCTCGGCACAGGACTGCTGGCCGTGGCGGAGTACCACTACTCAGGATTTGGAGCGACGTCGGCTGCCGGTATGTTGACCGCGCTCGGCGACCCTGTCTTTCGAGAACGATACCTGCGCGGCGATACGCAGCTCCTCGGGCGCCACGTGGTCGCGGCGCTCGCGTCCTATGAATGGTCGCCCGAGCTATCGGGAACTGCCCAGTGGCTGCAGAGCCCGGTCGATGGATCGGGCGTGGCGGTTCCGTCGCTGACACTGACGCTGAGCGACAAGTGGTCGGTTGCGATTAGCGCCTATGTGCCGTACGGCCACAAGCCACGTGAGGGAACCCTGGGCAGCGAGTTCGGCCGAGCTCCGTTGGGGGCGCTGATCCAGGCGCGGATCTATCGATAGTTGAGAGACAACGAGTCACGCTGGTCGGCCAGAGTCTGAGACAGAGTGGCCCGAAGGTCGGCTTACGCGGCGTCCACTCTTACCGGAGCTCGAAGGGGCGTCGCCTTCGCCACCAGCAGCCCCTCCGCGAGAGGTTGGCCGTCGCTGCAGCGCACGTACCGGCCGTCGGTTCTGCGCGCGAGAAACTTGGTGGTGACCAGCAGGTCCAGCACCGAGGCACAGGTTTGTCGGTCGATCACCCAAAGACGCTGCGCCTGCTCGCAGGTAAGCTGGAGGCCGGGCATTTCGAGGAACTCCGCACGAACCCGATGAACCAAGTGATCGTCCAGTGCCAACGGGGGGAGCGTGGTGGAACTCATTGCAGCTCTCCGTTTGACCGCGAGCGGGATCTCACGGCAGGTTGCGCAGAACGTCTCATTTTAGCCCATTTCGGCATTCACGACGATAAATTCCAACCTCCCAGATGAATTCTTTTCTTAAGGTACGACGCCGATGTGGTCCTCAACCTTGACGACCCCTGGCGCCGCCCAAGCGGCTTTCTCGGCCGCATCCCGCTCCGTCAAGGAATGGACCGTGCCGGTCAGAACGATCGTGCCGTCGCGCGCGTCGACTTTGATGCCGCGCGCGTCGATCAGGGCACTCCGCTTCAGCGCTTCTTCGATTTTCGACTGCACATCGGTAACGCTTACCTGCGGCCTGACGAGAATCGAGTTCGAGACGCCACGCACACCGTAGAGTCGAGTCACCGCACGTTCGGCGGCTGCACGCTGGAATTGCCAGGGTACGGTCCCGTTCAGCGTCACCCACCCGTTCCGGACAGTCGCCTTGACCGACCCATCGGGCACGCCGCTGTCCCACTCGAGCGCGTCGGCTGTGGCCTGGGCAATAGCCGAATCGGTTCTCAGCGCCGGGCCCGTAGGCGCCACCTCGAGGTCGTTGGCCACCGCGCGTACGCCGTGCAAGTGACGTGCGGCCTTTTCGGCCAGCCACTTCTGCGTGAAGGTCGGCACCACGCCCTGCAGTGTGACGACACCCTCTGTCACCGACACGCCGATCTGCGCTGCACTCACCGCCGGCTCATATTCGAGGGCGGCCAGCACTTGCTCTTGAAGCTTGCGATCGATTGTCATGTTACACCTGCCTATCGATGAGCCCTCACGCAACTTCAGTGCCAGCACGAAATATGCCGTAGAGTCACTTGGAGCGCGTTGGCAGAAATCGGCTGTCGCCTGGCAGGTCTGAAGAGCGTGTGAATAAATCGCTGTTAGTGCATGCCTTCAGGCCTGCTGCGTCGGGCGGACCTCAAGGTCCGCACTACATCAGGAGCGATTTGTTCACAGGCTCTGAAGGCCTGCATTACAGTCAAGCCAATCTTGCAACGTGCTTTAGTTTTCGAGGTCGTTGCGGAAAGCCGCCGCCGCCGGCGGAATGCCGGCGGAACGAGTCAGCAATTTCAGGATTTCCAGCCAGAGAATCGCCACGAAGCCGGCCGTCGCGCACGCCGCCAGGTCGAGCACGTGGAGTCGCGACAGGAAAAACAGCTCCCGCACCGGGGGAATGAACAAGGCAGCCGCGAGCATTGCGGTCGCTCCCGCGACCAGCCA
>JBGPJH010000057.1:0-13452 GCA_041485305.1 Vicinamibacteria bacterium
ATCTTCTTTTCATGGATGAGGATCACCGGGTCCTCGAGCACGCACTCCATGCGCTCGGGATCGGTCACGAAGTAGGGCGACAAGTAGCCGCGGTCGAACTGCATCCCCTCGACAACTTCGAGCGAGGTCTCCATGCTCTTGGCTTCTTCGACCGTGATGACGCCGTCTTTGCCGACTTTGTCCATGGCTTCGGCGATGATTCGGCCGATCGTTTCGTCGTTGTTCGCCGAAATCATCCCGACCTGAGCGACCATGTTTCCGGTGACCGGCTTGGCCATTTTCTTCAACTCGGCGGTGATCACCTCGACGGCCCGCTCGATTCCGCGCTTCAGGTCCATCGGGTTGGCGCCAGCGGCGACGTTCTTGGCGCCCTCCCGGTAGATGGCCTGCGCCAGGACGGTCGCGGTCGTGGTGCCGTCGCCGGCAATGTCTGAAGTCTTGCTCGCGACCTCGCGCACCATTTGGGCGCCCATGTTCTCGAGCGGGTCCTTGAGGTCGATTTCCTTCGCCACCGTGACGCCATCCTTGGTGATGGTCGGGGAGCCGAACTTCTTGTCGAGGACCACGTTGCGTCCTTTCGGCCCCAGTGTCACCTTCACGGCGTCGGCCAGCTGATTCACGCCACGCAGCATGGCCTGGCGCGACTGCTCGCCGTACACAATCTGTTTAGCCATCGATATGCTCCTGGATTCGTAATTCGTCGTTCGCGCTTTTCACTTCTTCTTCTTGTCCCCGCTCTCGATGACGGCAAGGACTTCGTCCTCCCGCATAATGAGGTATTCCTCACCATCGAGCTTGATTTCCTGGCCCGAGTATTTGCCGACCAGGATCAAATCGCCAGCCTTGACGTCGAGCGGCACGCGTTTGCCGTCGTCGTTGACTTTGCCGTTGCCGGCGGCGATGACCTTCCCCTGCTGCGGCTTTTCCTTGGCCGAGTCGGGAATGATGATCCCGCCAACTTTCTGTTCGCCTTCCTCGATGCGCTGGACAATGATGCGGTCGTGCAACGGTCTGACGTTCATGCTTTGTACTCCGTCTCTCGTGAGGTTTGGAGATCCTTCCGGATAACCTGAAGCTTCTACCTGGTGAGCGCCCGGCCCACTAGCACTCATCACCGGCGACTGCCAATTATAGTTCAGGGACTGGCAGTGTCAACCCGTGAGTGCCAACGACAGAAACGGACGCATCATGACACAAAGGAAGGGCTACGAACCAGCCCGCCGTTTGATGCGGTACTGCCCCATCTTGCGGGTCAGCGTATTGCGATGGATGCCGAGCGTGTCGGCCGTCTTGGTCAGGCTGCCGTCGCAGTCGCCCAGTGCGCGCGCAATGAAGCGCTTCTCGAACTCGCGGACGGCGTCGTCGAACTGGACACCTCTGTCCACCATTTCGTCCACGAGCTTTTGCAACCGGTCGGAGATCACGCGAGCTCCTGTCCGGTCAGCCGCCGAAACGCCTCGATGTATCTCTCGCGAGTGTTCGCCACCACGTCGTCAGGCAGCGAGGGAACCGGCGGCTGTTTGTTCCACTTGATGCGCTCGAGGTAGTCGCGCACGAACTGCTTGTCGAAGCTCGGCTGGGGGCCGCCGGGAGCGTAGCGGTCGGCGGGCCAGAACCGCGAGGAATCAGGTGTGAGCGCCTCGTCGATCAGGATGACTCGCTCTTCGGGCGGGCGTCCGGCGTCGGCGAGCAACCCGAACTCGAACTTGGTGTCGGCGACGATGATGCCGCGCGCCTCCCCGTGTCTGGCGCCTTCGAGGTAGAGCCGGAGGGTGAGCTCCCGAAGCTTCGCCAGCAGCGGCGGGCCGACGAGCGTCGACGCCTCCGCCTCGCTGATGTTGATGTCGTGCCCACTCTGGGCCTTGGTGGCTGGCGTGAAGATGGGCTCGGTTAGCTGCTGAGACTCCACGAGCCCCCGGGGCAGGCGTACCCCGCACACCTCGCCGGTGGTGACGTAGTCCCTCCAGGCCGATCCGGACAAGAACCCCCGAGCGACGCACTCGATCGGCAGCGGCTCTGCCTTGCGCACGAGCATCGAGCGCCCGGCCAGCATCGCCGCCTCGCTGCCCGCCTCGTCGGGGTAGTCCCGTGGATCGGTCGACAACAGGTGGTTACCGACGATGGCCCGGGTTCGTTCGAACCAGAACGCTGAAATCTGCGTCAGGACTTTGCCTTTGTCCGGGATGCCGGAGCCGAGAACGTAGTCGAACGCGGAAATGCGATCGGTGGCCACGATGAGCAGGCGGTCGCCCAGGTCGTAGATGTCCCGCACTTTGCCGTGCCGATCTGGAGCGCGGTGTGCAATCGTGGTCTGGAGAACCGGCGAGGCGAGGGGCAAGCGGGAATCCTCTTGCTGAGAAAGACCGGCATCTTACTAGGGAACGCGAAGACCTGACAACAACAACATGTAGGGGGAAGTCCTCGCCGAGGCCGCTAGAGCAGTATAGTAGAAGTGTCCAGCCCTTTCATGCGATCGCACATTCGCACGGTGATCGTGCTCGCCCTCGCGGTCGGCCTGTTGATCCTGTTCTTGTTCCGCGTGGATCTCGGGGGAGTAGCCCGCGCCATCGCTCACGCTCGCCTCGATGCGCTGTTTCTGGCGCTGCTGACGATGTTCGTGAGCCTGGCGCTGAGGGCGTGGCGATGGCAGTTCCTGCTGGAGCCGCTGGGCGCGGCGACCTTTGGCAGCGCATTTCGGGCGACGGCGGTCGGGTTTGCGGCCAGCAGCGTTCTGCCGGCGCGAGCAGGCGAGGTAATCCGTCCGTATTTTCTGGCGCGGCAGCAACGCTTGAGCGCGACGGGCGCGTTTGCGACCATCATCCTCGAGCGCGTACTCGACACGCTCACCGTGCTCGTTCTGTTGGCGAGCTACGTGTTCGTGTTCGCCGCCGACTCGACCGCCGCGCATCCCGTCACCTTCGAGGCGGTGAAGTGGGCCGGTGCAACGGCTGCGGCCGGCGCGCTTGCGGTGCTCGCGGTCCTGTTCGTGCTGGCAGGGAACCCTGCGCGACTCGCGGCAAGCCTCTCGCGCCTCGAGCATGTGTTGCCATCGAGCCTTGCCGGGATGCTGGCGCGCATTGCCGAGAAATTTGCCGTGGGGCTTGGCGCGATTCGGCGTCCGGGTCATTTGGCGGCCGCGCTGGTGCTGTCGCTTCCGCTCTGGTTGTCGATCACCCTTGGCGTCTGGGCTGTCGCCGAGGCGTTCCATTTGGGAGTCTCGTTTACGGGTTCGTTTCTGATTGTCGCGATGCTCGCGATTGGCGTGGCGTTGCCCACGCCCGGGGCGGTGGGGGGCTTCCACGCGATGTTCCGGCTGGGGGTGACGACCTTCTTCGGCGCCCCCGACGACGCGGCGGTTGGCGCGGCGATCGTGTTGCACGCGATCACGGTCGGGCCGACATTGTTGCTGGGCCTCTTCTTTGCGGCACAGGGAGGCTTGAGTGTCGCCAGTCTGCGCCATCTCGCCGATCAGGCGGAACCAGGGTCGCCGGCGTAACACATGAAGTGTCCCTACTGCAGTCATCTGGGCGACAAGGTGGTCGACTCGCGGGAGAGCAAGGAAGGCGAGGTCATTCGCCGGCGTCGCGAGTGCCTGCAGTGCGGCAAGCGCTTCACCAGCTACGAACGGATCGATGAGATCCCGTACATGGTCGTCAAGAAGGACGGCACGCGCGAACGATTCGAGCGACAGAAGTTGATCAGCGGGCTGTTGAAGGCTTGTGAAAAACGCCCCGTCAGCGTGGCCGCGCTCGAGGCCGTGGCGGATCGCGTTGAGACCACCCTGCAGGAGCGGCCTGAAAAAGAGATCGCCACGGCCGAAGTCGGGGCATTCGTGATGGAGGAGCTGAAGAAGCTGGACAAAGTGGCGTACGTGCGGTTTGCGTCCGTCTATCGTCACTTCCGGGACATCGGCGAGTTCATGAACGAGCTCAAGGATCTCCTGAACCTGAAGGAATGATGCGCCGTCACCCGAGGTTCATCGCTGCAGCCGCGACGCGTGCAACCCGTCGGGCCTAGCCGGAGAGGTCGACGATGCCCGCCACCGTCACGTCGATCACGCCGAGGCGCCCGGGTGGTTCCGCGCCTGTCGTTCGACCCCGCCGCCCGTTCCGCGACAATCCTCGGCTCATTCTAGCCGGCATCGCGGTGCTCCTCGCCGCGCTCGTGGCCATCCTTGTGGCCGCTAACCGCTCGTCGCGTTTCTCCCCTGACTTCCTCGCCGAATTCGTACTCTACGCGCTGACCGCGGCCGACCTGACCATGCTCGTCGCGCTGGTATTCGTTCTGGCGCGCAACATCGTCAAGGCGGTGGTCGAGCGGCGGCGCGGGCGGCCGTTCGCGCGCTTTCGGCTGAAGCTGGTGGCGCTGCTGCTGGGGATGACGCTGGGTCCGGCGGTGCTGGTGCTCGCGGTGGGACGCGAGCTGATTCGCAACAGCGTCGATCGATGGTTCAACGCCCCGATGGACGATCTGTTGTCCTCGGCCAATCAGATCGCCGGCGATTACTATCATGAGCGTCAGCTGCTGGTCGCCGACCAGGCGAACCGCATCGCACGGACGCTCGGCACCGTCGACCTGTCGAACCCCGATGTCTCCCGGATCCGCGATCTGATCGCGCCCGACATCACGCTGCAGCGTGTGCAGATGGTGGAGGTGTACCGCGTCAAGGTGGCGGGCGATGGTCGACCCGGCCTGGATCCGGTGCTCGACGTGGCGGCTCCCGCCCTCTTCCCGGGCTACACGCGTGAGGTGGCCGACCGTCTGGCGGCCCAAGCGCTCGCCGGCTCGGCCGAGACCCGGTCTGTCGAGGCGCGGGGGGCGTCGGGAGATCTTCTCCACGCAGCCTCGGTCATCAAGTCGAAAGCCAGCGGCCACGTCGTTGGCGTTGTGGTGGCCACCGATTACCTGACCGGCGACCTCGCGACGCGCACGCGCCGGCTGACGAAGGCGTTCGAAGACTACACACAGATGCGCGTGCTGAAGCGACCGCTGGCCGGTGTGTATCTGTCGTTCTTTCTGATGGTCACCTTGATGATTCTTGTCGGCGCTGTCTGGACGGGCCTCTACCTGGCGAAGCGGATCACGCGGCCGGTCCAGATGCTCGCCGCGGCGGCTCGGGAGATCGGCGCGGGCCACCTGGACCAACGGATCGAGCCAGAGAGCGACGATGAGTTTGGCGCGTTGACCGAAGCCTTCAATACCATGGCAGGCGAGCTGGCTAGCAGCCGCCGCGAAGTCGAACGGTCGACGATCGAGCTCGAGCGCAAGCACAGCGAGGTGGAGCGGCGGCGCCGTTACATTGAGACGATTCTCGAGCGCATCACCACGGGCGTCGTCTCCATCGACTCGCGGGCTGTGGTGACTACCATCAACAGTGCGGCGGCACGTCTGTTGGACGTCGACTCGAGCGTGGTCGGGCAACCGGTACGAACGGTGTTCGATCGTCCGCACCTTCGCCCGCTGGGTGCGTTGCTGACGGCGAAGGAGCGCGCCAGAACGGAGCCGGTCGCGCAGGACATCGCGATTTCCCGCGACGGACAGGAGCTGCACCTGGCCGTGGTCGCCACCGCGCTGGTGGGCGACAGCGGTGTGCCCGAGGGACAGGTCTTGGTCCTCGACGACGTGACACCGCTGATCCGCGCGCAGAAAGTGGCAGCCTGGCGAGAGGTGGCACGGCGGCTGGCGCACGAGATCAAGAATCCGCTGACGCCGATCCAGCTGTCCGCGGAGCGGCTGCGGCGGCACTTTTCGGGTGCGCCGCCCGGGGCGCGGGCGCTGGTCGACGAATGCACGCGCACAATTGTCGGCGAGGTCGAGTCGCTGAAAGGCCTGGTCGACGAATTTTCACAATTCGCCCGCATGCCAGCGCCCCGGGCCGTGCCGACCGACCTGCATCAGGTGATCGTCAACACCCTCGCGCTCTACAACGGGATTTTCACCGACGTGTCGATCGAGCAGCGCTTCGGGGCCGACGTGTCGCTGGTGCGGCTCGACACCGAGCAGATCAGACGCGTCATCATCAATCTCGTCGACAACGCCGTCGAGGCCATGGAACGGCGCGGCCGGATCATCGTGGAGACCCAATCGGACGCGTCGAACCACCTGGTCCGCATCATCATCGCCGATGACGGACCGGGCATTCCGACCGGGGACCGCGAGAAGCTGTTTCTGCCGTACTATTCCACGAAGGGTCGCGGCAGTGGCCTCGGCCTGGCCATCGTGCGTCGGATTATCGCGGAACACGGCGGCAACATCGATGCGAGCGACAATGCTCCGCGCGGCACGCGCTTCACGATCGAGCTACCGCTGTGAAGCCCACCATCCTCATTGTTGACGACGAACCCGGCGTGCGGAGCTCGCTCGGTGGGGTCCTCCGCGACGAGGACTACAGCGTCGAGGCGGTGGCGACGGGAGAGGCCTGTCTGGAGCGCGTCACGCGAGGGCCCGTCGATCTGATTGTGCTCGACGTGTGGCTCCCCGGCATGGACGGGCTCGCGACGCTTGCCCGCCTGCGCGAGCGGCAGGTCGATGCTCAGGTCGTGCTCGTGTCCGGTCACGGGAACATCGAATCCGCCGTGCGCGCGATCAAGATGGGCGCCTTTGACTTCGTCGAGAAGCCGCTCTCGCTCGACAAGACCGTCTTGGTTGTGAGAAATGCCCTACGGCAGCGACAGCTCGAAGCCGAGAACCAGGCCCTCCGGGCGCGGGTCGATCGCACCGAGATCATGGTCGGCGAGAGCCAGGGCCTGCGCCACCTTCGCGAGCAGGTGTCGATGGCCGCGCCCACCAATGGCCGGGTCCTGATCTACGGGGAGAACGGCACGGGCAAAGAGCTCGTCGCCCGGACGATTCACGCAATGAGTCGCCGGCGCAGTGCGGCGTTTGTCGAAGTGAACTGTGCGGCCATCCCCGAAGAGCTGATCGAAAGCGAGTTGTTCGGCCACGTGCGGGGGGCGTTCACGGGCGCCGTGGCCGACCGCCGCGGCAAGTTCGAGGCGGCCGATGGCGGGACGATCTTCCTTGACGAGATCGGCGACATGAGCCTCAAGACCCAGGCCAAGGTGCTGCGCGTGCTCCAAGAGCAGACGATGGAGCCGGTCGGTGGCACGTCCCGGATCACGGTTGACGCGCGGGTGCTCGCCGCGACCAACAAGGATCTGCAGGCTGAAATCCGGGCCGGCCGTTTCCGCGAGGACCTGTACTTCCGCCTGAGCGTGATTCCCATCTTCGTGCCTCCGCTCCGGGAACGGCAGCAGGATATCCCGCTGCTCGCCGACCACTTCATGGCGGAGTTCGGGCGGGAGTACGGCCGCCGGCTCAAGAGGCTGGAACCAGGGGCGAAGACGCTGCTCCAACACTACTCGTGGCCAGGCAACGTCCGAGAACTCCGAAACGTCATCGAACGGCTGGTGATTATGGTGCCGGGAGACAGCATCTCCGCCGAGGACCTGAGCTTCCTGGACGGCCGCGCGGGTGGCCACGCCGCCATGATCGAACCCTCGTCCTCACGCCTCACGTTACACGAGGCGCGCGATCACTTCGAACGCGATTTCATCCTGCGCACGCTTGGAGAGCAACAGGGCAACATGTCGCGAACCGCCGAGGTGCTCGGTGTCGAACGCAGCAACTTGTATCGTAAGATGCGCGCGTTCGGTATCGCGCTCTCCCGCCGCATGGAGGAAGAACCCGAGCAGGTCTAGTGATCGCCAAGGACAAGTGAAATCCATAACAGACAGTCAACCGGATATGCGGGCGACCGCTAGTGTGCGAGCCGGTGTTCGAGAACGTGCTGGGGCCCAAAGCGGGCCAGCTGCAGCTCGTCGGCCGTGGTGCCTGCAAGCGCCGCCGCAGGCACGAGCCCGACAATCTCGCTCTCGAGAACCTCAACGCCGTGCTTCGCAGCCTCTGCTTTCACGGCGTTCAACACCTGGCGCAGCGACGTCTTCGTGTAGTTCGTCAGGTTGATCGACACTTGCACCAGTCCGCGGTGCCGTAGCGGAACGCCGATCGCCTTCACCCCTGGCAACCCGCCACCGCTCTGGCGAATCGCAGCCGCGATTGCCGTCGCGACCTCCAGGCGGGTGCTGCCGAGATTCACGTTGTAGGCGATGAGCGGCAGGCGTGCGCCGACGACCGATGCGCCCGCGGTTGGATGAGGCGCGCAGGGTCCGAAATCGGGCGTCCAGCCGGCCAGCGCCATCTTGGCTCCGAGTCCCTCGAATTGGCCGCGCCGGATGTCCTCGAGGCTGCGCCGACTGGGGTGAGTGGCCGCCTCCTCGTAGAGGTAGACGGGCACTTGAAACCGATCGGCCACGACTGAGCCGACGCGCCTGGCGAGCGCGACGCACTCGTCCATGGTGCTCCCGGCGAGAGGCACGAACGGCACGACATCCACTGCGCCGACGCGCGGATGCGCGCCTCGATGGGTGCGCATGTCGATGTGTGACAACGCGCGGTCGAACAGGGCCACGACCGCCTGTTCGAGGCCGTGCGCATCACCGACCATCGTGAAGACCGAACGATGGTGGGACCAATCAGACGAGCAATCGAGCAGGCGCACACCGCGTACCGCTCGAATGGCAGCCGCCATCGCGTCGACGACCTCGAGGCGTCGGCCCTCGCTCACGTTCGGCACGCACTCAATGAGAGACATGAAACTGCTGCGCTGGACCCAATTGGCCACGTGAATTGTAGGTGAAGCGCCGGAAACCAACCGTGGCCGGTGATATAATCGGCCCGTTTCTCCCACACCTAACCATGTCCGACCCGCTTCGTACCGATGTGTCCCGCGCGATCGAGCCCGCGTCGGAATCGGATCGGGACGCGAAGATCGAGCAGTTGCTGCTCGGCGGCTTGGATCATTACTTCGCCGGAGAATACGAGCGGGCCATCGATGTCTGGACGCGCGCATTCTTCCTGGACCGCAGCCACGCAAGGGCTCGTGCCTACATCGAACGAGCGCGGAGTGCGCTCGCCGAGCGCCAGCGCGAATCCGAAGAACTGCTGCAGAACGGTGTCGCCGCGTTCCATCGGGGCGAGGGCGCAGAAGCCCGCCGGCTCCTGCAGGCGGCGATCATACAGGGAGCGCCGCCAGACGAGGCGTTCGCGGTTCTCGACCGGTTGAATCGGCTCGAGCAGGGACTTCAGCGGCCGTCTGGGGGCGACCAGACGGGCGGCGATCGAGCCGGGGCGCCGACGTTTCTCGTGAATGGACGCCGTTCTGCGAGGCGTGTGGGGCTGGCGCTTTCTGCGGTGGTTGGAATTGTGGTCGTCGCCGCAGTGTTCGGCGCGAGAGAGCCTCGATGGGCGTGGTGGGCCGAGTCCCCTGGCGGACCTACGTCAGCGACGCCCTTGCCCTCGCCGTCCTCGGCAGGCTTGCCCCTACCGCGCCGCGGCGAGACGGCGCTGACACGGGCACAGGGCCTGATCTCGAGCGGCCGGCTGCGAGACGCGCTCGGCGAGTTAGAGCTCGTCCGGCTCACAGATCCGCAGCGGCCGATTGCCGACCGCCTTCGCGCTGACATTCAGAAACAGCTCATCGCGATTGCGTCCGCCACGTCCCGGTCTTCGGCGCGGCCGCCGACCGATTCCAGGCTGCCATGAAGTGCCCCAAGTGTGGTTATCTGGGGTTCGAGCAGGTCGATCGGTGCCGCAACTGCGGCTACGACTTTTCGCTCGCGGAGCCGCCGACCCTTCCGGACCTGGCGATCCGCACTGATCGCCCCGAGCACATCGGGTCGGCCGACGAGCTCGCGCTCATCGATGAGGCCGCGCTCGGGCCGTCCCCGCCGCCCCGGGAAGCATCGGCCGATTTGGACCGTCGCGAAGCCTTCATTCGGAGCACCGGGTCGACGCCCGAGTTGCCGCTCTTTGGTCGGGGAACCGCCGCCGACGAGCCGCTGATTGCCAAGCCCTCGCTTCCGCGCCCGCCGCTGTCGGTCCGACGGGCGACTCCGGACGTGCCGCGGTTGCGCTCAGAACGACGAGCGTCGGGTGTAGGGATGCCAGATTCATTGTCGTTCGACGTTGAGGCGCCGGCGCACCATACGCGATCGCACGTTCGCGACCATGCTGAGATACAGGACGTTGAAGACGCCCCGCAGATGCCCCAGCCCGCCGGAGTGGCCGACCGACTTCTGGCTTCGCTCATCGATGTCATCGTTCTCGCCATGATCGACTTGGTGGCTGTCTACTTCACCATGCAGGTCTGCGGGCTCCCGCTGGAGGACCTCGGCCTCCTTCCGAAAGGGCCGCTCTTTGCGTTTTTCATCTTGCAGAACGGTGGATACTTTGTGGCGTTCACCGCGGGGGGCCAGACGCTCGGCAAGATGGCGGCCGGCATCCGTGTGGTCTCCGCAGAGGGTGGCGAATCGCCCGATGTGAAGCATGCCCTTCTTCGGACGATGGTGTGGGTGGCGCTCGCGGCTCCAGCCGGGCTTGGTTTCATGACCGCGCTTTTCAGTCGCGACGGGCGCGGTCTGCACGATCGCTGGGCCGGCACGCAGGTCGTCCGCGCCCACGCCTAGACATCTCTTAAAGCCGATGTCCGCGCGAATGAGGCAAGAGCGTGGCGTTCACGCGCGCGGCACACCCTGCTGGCCGCGCCGCGACCTTGGACCTATCCTGCCGCCACCCGCGCGAGCAACATGCCAAAGAGGGGCGGTTGGCAGTCGGGGGGGCGGCCCTTCTCGAGGACGCTTACGTGATGGGATTCGTTGCGCTCATGCTGGCGACGTCGCTGGGCATCGGGTACATTCCGTTCGCGCCGGGCACGTTTGGATCGCTGGCTGGCCTGCTGGCCTGGGCCGTGCTCCCACAGGCCGCTACGCTGCAGGCGGCTATCATCGTAGTCATCTTTGCGGCGGGCTCGTGGAGCGGCAGCGTCGCTGAAGCTCACTTCCAGAGAACCGATCCCGGTCCGGTCGTTATCGACGAAGTCATGGGCATGCTGATCACGCTGTTCATGAATCCGGTGGGATGGACGGGCGCTTTGGTTGCGTTCGGCCTGTTCCGCCTCTTCGACGTGATCAAACCCTATCCTTCGAACCGGCTCGAGCGGCTTCCCGGAGGCGCCGGCGTCATGGCTGACGACGCCATGGCCGCGGTGTACGCCAACCTTGCCCTTCGTGCCTGCCTCTGGGTCGGGCGTCGGCTGGTTGCCTAGCCACTGTGAACGCCTGGATTCTTGCCGTCGGCAGCGAGATGTTGACGCCATTTCGCGTCGACACGAACTCCCTTGCGATCACCGAGCGGCTGAATGCGATCGGGTGCGACGTCCGCATGAAGGCGGTCGTGGGCGACGACGTCAACGAACTGTGCCTGCTGTTCGAACGGGGAATCGGGGCGGTCGACGTGGTTGTGGTGACAGGCGGGCTGGGGCCCACCGAAGACGACATCACACGCGATGCGCTGGCGCGCGTGCTCGGAGTTCCGCTGGACCTCGACGAAGGGACCGTGGAGCGTATCCGCCAGCGTTTCTCGCGACGAGGGTTGGAGATGCCCGACATCAACCGCCGGCAGGCGATGGTGCCGCGCGGGGCGGTGATGCTCGACAACCCACGAGGCACAGCTCCCGGCTTGTGGGTCGAGCGCCGCGGTACCGCGGTCGTGTTGCTCCCGGGACCGCCACGGGAAATGACCCCGATGCTCGAGGAGGTCATCGCGGCTCGCCTGCAACCCCGCTCGCGCGGCGCGGGGGTCTTGAGGCGCGTCCTGAAGATTGCGGGCCGTACCGAATCCGATGTCGATGCGGGCGCGCAGCCAATCTACAGCCGCTGGTTGACTGAGGAGGTCCCGATTCGCACGACCATCCTGGCTGTGCTGGGGCAGATCGAGTTGCACCTGACTGCCGTGGCGGTAAATCGAGCTGAAGGCGACGCGGCGCTCGACAGGGCCGTGCGGCAACTCCAGCAAGTTCTGGGGCCAAGTGTGTACAGCGTCGATGGTCGCGCCCTCGAGTTCGTGCTCGGTGACCTGCTCCGCGAGGAGGGCTGGAGCATCGCGACTGCGGAATCCTGTACCGGCGGCCTGCTTGCCTCGCGCATCAGCGACGTGCCAGGCAGCTCGGATTACTTCGATCGTGGTGCCGTCTGCTACAGCAATCGCGCCAAGATCGAGTGGCTCGGCGTGTCGCAGGGTCTCCTCGAGGCGCACGGGGCTGTCAGCGAACCGGTCGCGCAGGCGATGGCCGAAGGCATTCAAACTCGGACCGGCGCGGAAGTCGGGATCGGAATCACCGGGATCGCGGGACCGGGCGGCGGAACCCCGCACAAGCCGGTTGGAACCGTGGCCGTCGCGGTCGTAAGCCCGCGACAGACCTGGGTCCGGACCTTCCTTTTCGTCGGGGACCGCCAGCAGGTGAAGTTCCAGGCGACGCAGGCGGCAATGAATATGCTGCGGCAGATCTTGTTGGCGGACCGTCGCGTCTGACGCCGAGCGACATCAGCCATGCGTCTCTTTGTGGCGATCGATCTGAGCGAAGAAGCCCGCGCGGCCATCGCGGAAGCGCAAGAGCGTATGGCACGAACGCTCCGTGGGTCGTCGCTCCGGCTCGTGCGGCCCGAGCACATGCATCTCACCTTGGCATTCGTGGACTCACTGCCCGACGACCGCTCGGCCCAGCTCGCGACGAGGCTGACAGAAGACATTCCAGAGCCGTGCTTCCAGCTTGCCTTTGGCGGCGTCGGTGTGTTTCCGCCCTCCGGCGCGCCGCGCGTGCTGTGGCTCGGGATCGTCCGCGGGGAGCAGGAGACCACCAGGTTGCAACGACTCGTGACCGAGCGACTGCTGCTCGTCGGCGTCGAACCGGAACGGCGGCCGTTCCATCCACATTTGACCTTGGCTCGGTGGCGCCACAGCCGCCCGTCGGAGCGGCCCCGACTCCTCAGCGAGGGCAACCACATCGCCACCATGTCGGTGGACGCCGTGACGCTGTACGAGAGCCGGCCAACCCCCTCGGGCCCCAGCTACGCGGCCTTGGCCCGCGCCCGACTGCGTACCGGCGTTGGGTCGCCACGGCCACTACACTAGGGTGTGGCCTTCGAGTTTTTCGTGTCGGTCGTTGTTGCGTATCTGACTGGGTCGATCCCCTTCGCCCTGTTGCTCGCGCGCCGTTGGGGTACCCGCGACCTGCACCGCATCGGCAGCGGCAACATCGGAGCGGCCAACGTCTTTCGCGCATCCGGGGCGGCCGCTGGCGTGCTGGTGGCTGTGCTCGACATCGGGAAGGGCGCCGTGGGCGTATCCCTCGCCCTGCGCTTAAACGATTCCGGTCCAGCACTGGCCTGTGCCGGCCTGGCCGCCATCGTCGGTCACGTGTATCCGGTGTGGCTGCGGTTCCTAGGCGGGAAAGGTGTCGCGACGGCGTGCGGAGTGTTCTTGGTCCTTGCACCGGCGGCCACGCTGCCGGCGTGCGTAGCCTTTGCTGTGGGCCTCTGGTGGACCAGGTACGTG
>JBGPJH010000058.1:0-13400 GCA_041485305.1 Vicinamibacteria bacterium
CACGTCGTAACCCCGGATGTGTCCCTGATTCCCGTTCTGCTGGCCGGTATTCTCGCCGGGAGACCCGCCTAGTCCACCGACGACGATCACGTTGCCGACGACCAGAGGCGGTCCGCCCCACCTGAAACCCGGAGCCGGACGATCGTACCCCTTGGAAAGATCCACGTCTCCGGTAGCGACGTCGCCGAAGTCTGGATAGCGGCGGCCCGTCTTCGCGTTGAGTGCGATCAGATACTGACCAGCGAGCGCGATGATGCGGGCGTCGCGGCCGTCGGTCCAATACGCCACGCCTCGACTGGACCGCGCGCTCGGCGGAGTCACTCCACCACGGGCTGGTGGCACATCGAACCACAGGACCTTCCCGTTCGTCGGGTCCAGCGCGGCGACTGTGCCGAGTGCCGTGCTCACGTAGAGCATGCCGCCGACCATCAACGGCGTGTTTTGAGACACGTTCGGCACCGGCACATCGGGCCGGTCCTGCCGCATTTCCACCGGGATCAGCGACTGCCTCCAGGCGACCCGAAGACTCCTGACGGTGTCCTTGTTGATTTGATCGAGCGGAGAATAGCGACTACTGGCTTTGTCGGCGGAATAGGCTCGCCACTCGCCGCCCGTTTGCGCACCGGTGCGAGATACCAGCGAAGTCGAGATCGCCAGCGCCGCGACCAGTGCAACGAGCCGTGCGGAGAGAATCATTGTTCGGGCCGCATCATGAGTTCCGACACGCCTGCCGTCAATGCACATCTCGGCAGCAGCGGCAGGGGATGTTCGCGCACAGCTTTCGCCCATCCGGGAATGTGATGTCCCGTCCGTTTGCCCTCGCCGCCTGGTTTTTCGCGCGAAAGGCGTCGATGGTGACGACCATGCCAGGCAGGACGGAAGCCCTTCGCCATCCTCGGCTGGAGAGGACCCCAGGGGAGGCGGCTTGAACCGCCCAGTTGACCACCTTACCGTCGGGCCCCTCCACATCTATGTAGATCCAGGTGTGGGGACTGACCCAAGCGACCTTCGTCACCATCCCGTGCAGCACAATCGGTTTCTTTGCGTCGAATTCCGCCTCGAATGAGTGATGCGCCGTTAGAGGGCGGGTAAGGCAGGGGGGGCGGGTAGGGGAGATGACTCGCGGCCAGTTGGACAGGTCGGTGCAGACCGCCGTGCTCACGCTGACGGTGGCGTTCGTCCTGTGGTTCAGCACAGGGTCTGTGATCAGCCCCACCAGCCCCACCAGCCCTACCAGCCCCACCAGCCCTACCAGCCCCACCTGCCCTACCAGCCCCACGGGCCCCACCAGCCCTACCTGCCGCTGCTTCTGAGCGCTTGGAGCTGCTGTTCGGTGCGGAACTGCAGCCGAGCCACGCGACTGGTTCGGCAGCACGGCACCCACACATTACCCCATCAGAGGTCCGAGAGATGCACGAGCTCTCCGGTGCTGTCGCCAATGCGCTCGACCGGCACGCCAACGTGAGCCAGCATCGTCATGTGCAGATTCGTCAGCGGGGCGCCGTCATAGCGAATGTGGCGTCCGCCCTTGAGCCCGGTCCCGAGCACGACGAGCGGCAGATTACGAGGATCGTGCCCGTTGGGATCGCTCATGCCTCTTGCGTAGATGATGTTCATCCTATCCAGGAGACAGCCGTCACCGTCAGGTGTCGATTGAAGCTTCGCGAGGTAGTACGCGAAAAGCGTGGTGTGATAGGTGCCAATCTTGACCAACTTCGCGAGCTTCTCCGGGTCCCCCTGGTGATGCGAGATCGCGTGATGGGGATCGGCCACGCCGGCCTCCGGGTAGGTCCTGGCGCTCAGCTCGGGCGCCATCATGAAAGTGATGACGCGGGTCAGGTCGGACTGGTACGCCAGCACCTGCAAATCGAACATCAACTTGGCATAGTCCTCGAACGTGTCCGGAGCACCCGCGGGCTGTTCGACGAGGGGTAGCGCTCTGGCGCTCTGCTCTTCCGCTTTCTGGATGCGCCGCTCGACATCGCGAATCGCCTCGAGATACTCCGACAATTTGGCGCGGTCGCGCGATCCGAGCCGCTGCTGAAGCCGAGTCGCCTTTCGGACGACCGAGTCGAGAATGCTCCGATCCGCCTCGATGCGGGCGAGCCGCGCCGCCGAGTCGGTGCTGTCGCGGTCGCCGAACAGGCGTTCGAATACGGCGCGCGGATTGGTTTCCATCGGCAACGGCGTCGTCGGACCTCGCCAGCTGAGGGTCGTGGTGTACGCGCAGCTGAAGCCGGCGTCGCACGCGCCCGCGAACTCCGTGGATTCGAGGCTGAGCTCGAGCGAGGCCAGCTCGGTGTGCTGGCCGAGCTGCTGGGCCGCGATCTGATCGATCGAGATGGCCGCCTGAAAGTCGGCGCCCTCGGTCGGCTTCACGTGTACGCCCGTCAAAAACGAACCGCTGACCCGCCCGTGGCCTCCCGCAGGCTCGCCTGGCAGCGCCAGGCCGGGCTTGTTCTCGATCCCGCTCACCACGATGAGGCGATCTCGAAACGGCGCAAGCGGCTCCAGGATCGGCGTCATGTCATAGCCGGCCCCTTCCGTGGCGGGCGTCCAGCTCTTCATCACCGCGCCGTTCCCCACATAGAGCACGCTCAGGCGAGGCGCGGCGTTGGCCACGGTGTCCCGCAGCGCGGCAAACGCCGGCACCATGCCGTCCAGCAGGGGCAACGCCACTGTCGCGCCGATCCCGCGCAGGACTGTGCGCCGCGAGAGCGCCATCTTTGTGATAATCATGACGATTGGCTCCTTCAAGCAGTCAGCTTTCAGCGGTCAGCCCTCGGCATTCAGAGCTAATCGCTGATAGCTGATCGCTGACAGCTACTCCTGCCTCTTCACGCTCATCCGAAACGGCACACTCCTGGCGATGCCCAGGATGATGGACGACCAGCGATAGTCGCCAGCCGCCGACTCGCGCACGATGGTCCGGACGGAGGGTAGGTCGTAGTACTCAACCCCTCGGCCCAGCGCATAGGTCAGCAGCTTGGTGGTGACCGTTGCGGCAAATTCTTCGCGCCGCGACAGCAGCAAGCTCCGCAACTCGGACGGGCCGTTAAACGTCGTTCCGTCGGGCAACGTGGCGGCCGTATCGATCGCGGTCTCCCCTTCGCCCTTCGTCCGCCACTTGCCGATGCCGTCGAAGTTTTCCAGCGCGAAGCCAAGCGGGTCCATTCGCGAATGGCAACTCGCGCACACGGGATTCTTCCGATGCTGCTCCATCCGCTCGCGCATCGAAGCAGCCTTGCCGCCAATGCCGTCATCGGGCAGCGCCGGCACGTTGGGGGGGGGCGGCGGCGGGGGCGTGCCCAGCAGGTTGTCGAGGATCCACTTCCCGCGCAGCACCGGCGAGGTTCGAGTCGCATGCGACGTGATCGTCAGGAGGCTTCCCTGGCCGAGCAGCCCTCCACGCGTTCCATCGCTCAACGTCACGCGCCGGAAATGACCCCCGAACACACTCGGAACGCCATAGTGTCGGGCCAGCCGCTCGTTGAGGAACGTATAGTTCGCCGTCAACAGCTCGCTGACGCTGCGATCCTCGCGCAGTTGGCTTTCGACAAACAGCTCCGTCTCGCGTTGGAAGGCCTCGCGGAGGTTCTCGTCGAACTCGGGAAAGAGGTTCACATCCGGCGCCACCACCCTCATGTTGCGCAGGTGCAGCCACTGGGTCGCAAAGTTGCCGACGAGCGCGGACGAACGCGGATCGGCCAGCATCCGCCGGACCTGTCGCGCCAGCACTGTCTGATCCTTCAGCTTGCCGCGGGCGGCTACGTCGAGAAGCTCTTCGTCGGGGATGCTGCTCCACAAAAAAAACGACAGTCGAGACGCCACTTCGAGGTCGCTCAGCCGGTACGCGGCACCCGGCGCCGCGATCGAGGGATCGGGTTCGAAGCGGTACAGGAATTCCGGATCGACCAGCATCCGCGCCAGTGCCCTCTGAACGCCGGCGCCGAAGCTGGCCCCGCGCCGAGCGGTTCGGTAGAAACCGAGCAGCGTCTCGACGTCCTCCTCGGTCACCGGGCGCCGATAGGCGCGGCGAGCGAGCCGGGACAGAATCTTCGACGCGCAGGGCTCCTCCTGCGAGGGACTGGACGGAAGGCACACAAAGATGTCGCGACGGCTGGGCGTCTCGGCAGGTGTGTGTGCGTTGTAGGGACCACCAACCTCGACACTGGCCACACCCATCGTCTCGGCAAAGCCCAGAGCGCGAGCCGTGGGACTCAAGATGAAGTTCGCCACCGGCAGGCGCGCGGGAACGACGCCCCCCACCGCCAGGACACGCTTCGGGAACGACACGCCGATCAATCGCGATCCCGCCTTGACCGCGAGGCGGACTTCGAGGCCCGCATCGGCGTCAGCCGCCTTCACGTACGATCCATTGACCGTGGTTCCGATCTGCCCGCCGACGGTGAACTGCTTGACTCGCTCGCCGTCGAGGCGCACATCGATCTGCTGCGGCTCGGCCAGACCGCGGATGTTGTAGATGCCGTCTCGCTGCAGGCGGATTCTGATCGCGTACTCGGCGTCGAGCGGGAAGTAGTGCCGAACCGCGATACCGCCGCGCGAACCAAAGGGGAGATCCTCGCTGAGGCGATCATCCTGCAAGAGGAGGGGCGAGACCTTGTACGTCTCGCGGACCGGGCGCATGGTCGGATCGCCAACCGCCAGGCGACTGATCTTGGCGGCGACCGACATATAGCGCTCCAGCAGCCCCGGAGACACCGAGAGGATGTCCGCGTTGTTGTCGAAGCCGTAGCTCAGGTCGTCGGCTGGCAGCCACGAGCGGCTGTCGATGTCCAGCGCCAGCACGTCGCGAATCGCGTTGGTGTATTCCGTCCGGTTGAGGCGGTGAAGCGCGGGCCTCCCAGGATTCGGATCGGCCGCGGCCGCGCGGTCGAGCGCAGTCTCCAACCAGGACGCGAAAGCTTTGTAGGCACCCTGATCCGGCCTCGGCCGCCCGGGAGGAGGCATGCCGCCGGTCCGCAGCTTCAGCAGCACCTTTTCCCACACGTCAGCGCCAGTGCCAACATGCTCGACGTCGATCTTGTCCTTCTCGAGGACGAGGTTGGCTGTGCGAAGCCGGTCGTTGTGGCAGGTCACGCAGTACTGATCGAGAAGCGATCGGTAGGCCGGCGCCGGGGATCGAACTGGTGACGAGGGCGTCTGTGCGGCGGCGATTCGCCCGGTGGCGCAAAGGGAACCGACCGCGAGGAGCGCAAGTGCGACGCCGCTGAGGGTCCTGTTCGGCACCAATGGCTGCATCGTGGCCTCGTTGGAGGAGCGTGTTCTTCCTCGACGGTTTGAGGCTGAGCTTCGCTACTTAGCCGGTTGCAGTATGGCGTAACGACCGACAAAACTTCAAGCGTTCGGTGACGAAATGGCACTGGCCGGCGGCGACACATTGCGACAACGCCGTCCGGCTGACCCGAAGCGTGCCACACTTGACCACCCTGAGAAGCCGTTCTGGTGCTTGGGTGCTTAGTGCTGAGGTGCTGAGGTGCTAGCAGCAAAATCGGGACTGAAGATGCGGGCCCAAGTCGCGGTCTGGGTCGGATTGTGGCTGGCGACTTTGGCATCAATCGGCCCCGCCGCCGACGCCGATCGACGGCTGGTGGAGGCGGTCAAGAGGCAGGACAGGGTCGCCGTCCGGGCCCTTCTCAAGCAACACGTTGATGTGAACACGCCGCAGGCCGACGGCGCGACGCCGCTTCACTGGGCGATTCATTGGGACGATCTCGACACCCTCGACCTGCTGATTCATGCCGGCGCCAGCGTGCGCGCGGTAAACGACTACGGCGTCACGCCGCTGTCGCTCGCCTGCAGCAACGGCAACGCGGCGAGCGTGACGCTGCTCTTGAAGGCCGGCGCGGATCCCAACACCGCGCTGCCGACCGGAGAGACGCCGCTCATGACAACCGCCCGCACCGGCAACGTTGAGGCGGTGCATGCACTGATTGCTCACGGAGCGGACGTCAACGCCGTGGAGCTCTCGCAGGATCAGACCGCGCTGATGTGGGCGGTGTCGGAGCGACACGCGGAGGTCGCGCGCATTCTCATCGAGCACGGTGCCGACCCGCGGGCGCGTTCGAAGCGCGGACTAACGTCGCTCCTGCTGGCCGCCCGCCAAGGCGATCTCGGCTCTGCGCGGCTCCTGTTGGCCGCCGGAGCGGATGTCAACGAGGCGGCGTCCGACCGACTGTCGCCGTTGCTTGTAGCGACACTGAGAGATCATGCGGCGCTCGCCGTGTTTCTGCTGGATCGCGGCGCGGATCCTGGCGCCGACGCCGCAGGGTACACCGCGTTGCACTGGGCCGCGGGCGTCTGGGAAACCGAGCTCACTGGCCCGCGCGGCATCGAGACGACGCGCGACGAGGAATGGCGTGCACTGCGAGGCGTCGGAACGGGAAAGCTCGAATTGGTGGAAGCGCTTCTGGCGCATGGGGCGAATCCCAACGCGCTAATCGCGAAGCCGCCGCAGCGGGTTGGTTTCACTCGCGGCGGACTGAACCTGGTGGGCGCGACGCCGTTCCTGGTGGCTGCAGCGGCCGGGGACGCCAGCCTCATGCGCCTGCTCGCGGCAAACGGCGCCAATCCACGGTTGGCAACGAAGGAAAACACCACGCCCCTGATGGCGGCAGCCGGCGTCGGCCGCGTCTCGGCCGAGAGTTCGGTCACCGAGAGCCGTGCGCTCGAAGCCGTCAAGCTGGCGCTCGAGTTGGGCGGAGACGTCAATCGGGCGAACAACGGCGGAGACACCCCACTGCACGGCGCGGCGTCCATGAGATCGGACGCGATCGTTCAACTACTGGTCGACAAGGGCGCCCAGGTCAACGCGAAGAACAAGCGCGGCCAGACGCCGTTGACAAGCGCCAGAGGCTCCAGCACTTCGGATCTGCTGCGCAAACTGGGCGCCGAAAGCGCGGCGGATGTCAGCATCACTCCACCGCCAGCGCGATAAGGCCTGCAGAACTGGCGATGCCGTACGCCAGGACGATGTGCTGTTTGCCGTTGATCATGTAGGTCATCGGCGTTCCTGTCGGTGAGACATCCAGTTCCACCGAGTGAACGGTTTCGCCGGTCCCCTTGTCGAACGCGCGGAGCACCGGCTTCGTCGTGATCTCCGGTCGAGGGACGCCGGCCGTGCCGAACACGAGATCCGGCGCTTCGGTTCCGCGGAGGCCCAGAAACAACAAGGTCTTGGTCACCAGCGGGCCCGTGTACGCGCCTCCACCGAGCGGTCCCGGGTCCCGCAGCCCCATGTCGATGAGCTTTTGTCTCGGCCCATCGCCGAGCGGGATCATCCACTTGCGTGATCCGGTGTTGAGATCGATCGCGGTGAGCCGCATGTACGGCGGCTTGAACATAGGCAAGCCCTGCGGCCCTCGAAGACCCTGGTTCCCTCCGCGCAGGTAGTTGAAGTCCGACCCGGCGGGATCGGGCTTCACGAGCTGCACGATCGTCGGGCTCGTGCGGGACGGTACATAGAGCCAGCCGGTCTCCGGATCCACGGCCGCGCCATGCCAATTCGCGCCGCCGCCAGCGCCCGGCATCAAAATGGTGCCCTTCTTGCCGTCGCCTTCAGCCGAAGGCGGCTCGAACAAGGGTCCGTACACGTAGTCCTTGAGAATCTCGACTGCCTCTTTGCGCAACTCCGGCGTGAAGTCGATGAGATCGTCGATCGAGACGCCTTGCCGATCGAAGGCCGGTGGCCTGGTCGGAAACGGCTGCGTCGGCGAATACCATTCGCCCGGCACGGAGCCTTTCGCCGCCGGCCGTTCCTCAATCGGCCAGACGGGCTTGCCGGTGACGCGGTCGAACACATAGGTGAAGGCCTGCTTCGTCACGACGGCCACAGCCTTGACCGGTCGACCATCGACCGTGAGGTCCACCAGCAGCGGGGCGGCTGTCGCGTCGTAGTCCCACAGCCCGTGGTGCACGAACTGAAAATGCCAGACCCGCTTGCCCGTTTTGGCGTCCAGGCACACCAGGCTTTCCGCAAACACGTTGCTTCCCGGACGATGGCCACCGTAGTAGTCGTTGGTGGGCGTGCCGGTGGGGATGTAGAGATAGCCGAGGTCGGGATCCGCGGTCAGCAAACCCCACGCGTTGGCCGCGCCCGTGTATCGCCACGAGTCCTTCTCCCAGGTGTCGTTGGCGAACTCGCCCTGCTGCGGGATGGTGTGGAACTGCCACACTTCGCGGCCGGTCCGCACGTCGAAGCCGCGCACATCGCCAGGCGGGGCGAGCTGATAGCGCGGTCCATCGCTCACGACGGATCCGACAACCACCACATCACCAACGACGAGCGGCGCCGACATCAGCTGGTAGTCACGTCTGGGGACCGGACGCCGGAGTCCTTCGGTCGCATCGATGGAACCGTTCAATCCAAAGCTGTCGATGGGTCGACCGGTCTTGGCGTCGACCGCCCAGAGGTGGGCATCGCCGGTCGGCAGAAAGACGCGCGCCGTTCTTCCGTCGGACCAGTAGGCGACGCCGCGAGCGTTGAATCCCGTGTTCGCCGGCCGCTCGCGTTGCCACGTCTCGGGGTCGAACGTCCAGAGCGTCTTCCCCGTCGCGGCGTCTATGGCGGCGGCTTCGCTGAGCGACGTCTTGATGTACAGAACGCCGTTCACCATGATCGGCGTTGCCTTGAAGGCCGCGGGCAGCATGGGGAGCGCCCGCCGGTGGGTGTCCACGATCGCGTTGTCGGGCGATTCCCATCGCCACACGACGCGGAGCTGCTTGACGTTGCGACGATCGATCTGATCGAAGGGCGCGTACTTCGTGCTGCCGGCATCGCCGCCATAGGTCGGCCACTCCCGATTCGCTGCGCCGCGCTGGGCAACCGGTGCGGTCGACCAGATCATGGCGGCGACGAGTGCGAGAAGCGGGAGACGGTGCCGCATGCGAACCTCCTGACTGCCAGTGTGATAAGCGATCGAACGTCGGTTGGACTGTATGGCAGGACGCGGGGAGCGTCAACCACGCTCGGGTGCTGGGGTGCTCATCCTGCACCTGAGTCGCCTGTAGTACGATGGCCGCAACCTTGGCGGATCGCAAGAGGAACCCAATGCCCGCAAGAAGCTTCGTGCGGTGGACGATGCCTTTGCTGTGGCTCGTTTGCGTGTCCGCTCAGCACGCCAGCACCGCCGATCGTCGGCTGCCGGACGCGGCCAAGAAGCAAGACAAGGCCGCCATCCGTGAGTTGCTGAAGCAGCATGCGGATGTAAACGCCCGTCAGCCCGACGGCGCGACGGCGCTCCACTGGGCGGCCCATTGGGACGATCTCGAGACGACCGATCTGCTCGTTCGCGCCGGGGCGGACGTTAACGCCGCGAACGACTTCGGTGTCACTCCGCTCTCGCTGGCGTGCACGAACGCGAATGCCGTCGTTGCCGAAGCTCTGTTGCAGGCTGGAGCGAATCCGAACGCGGCGCTCGCCACAGGAGAGACGCCCCTGATGACGGCCGCGCACACTGGCAGCGCCCTCGTCGTGAGCGCGCTGCTGGCACACGGGGCGGACGTCGCCGCAAAAGAATCCAGCCAGGGACAGACGGCGCTGATGTGGGCCGTCTCGGAAAAGCACAACGAGGTCGCCCGCACGCTAATGGCCCACGGGGCGGATGTTCGTGCTCGCTCGAATGGTGGGTTCACGCCACTGCTGTTTGCGGCCCGGGGTGGAGATCTCGACGCGATCCGGATGTTGTTGGCTGCGGGCGCCAACGTGAACGATGCCGCGTCGGATGGCAGTAGCGCGCTGCTCGTGGCGACCGTTCGTGGTCACGTGGCACTGGCCACGTTTCTTCTGGAGAATGGCGCCGACCCCAATGCGAACGGTGCGGGGTACACCGCGCTGCACTGGGCCGCGGGCTCCTGGGAAACTGAGTTGACCGGACCGCGCGGCATCGTGACGTCGCGCGACCAGGAATGGAACGCGCTGCGGGGCGTAGAAGCCGGCAAATTGGAGTTGGTGGAAGCGCTGCTGGCGCACGGCGCAAACCCCAACGCGCCACTCGTGAAGTCGCCGCCGCGCGTTGGCTTCACGGTGTTCTTTAGGAATCTGGCCGGTGCAACGCCGTTGTTCGTCGCGGCTATGGCCGGGGACGCCAAGACCATGCGGGTGCTCGCCGAGGCGGGGGCCGATCCGCAACTGGGGACGAAAGACAACATGACACCGCTGATGGTGGCGGCGGGCGTCGCACGCGTTCTGGCGGAGACCCGGGTGACAGAAGCCGGCTCGGTGGAGGCCGTGAAGCTCGCGTGGGAGCTGGGTGGCGATGTGAACGCGGTCAATGCCGCCGGCGAGACCGCGTTGCACGGGGCCGCCCACATTCGATCGGATGCGATCGTCCAGTTCCTCGTGGACAAGGGCGCCGCGGTGGACGTGAAGAACAAGCGCGGGGAGACGCCGCTGATGATCGCCGAGCGCACGGTCGCAGCCGGTAGCGCTCCAGTCTTCGTTCGCACCAGCACCGGCGATCTGCTCCGCAAGCTGGGAGCACACTGAAAAAGGTGCTTGGGTGCTTCGTGCTGAGGTGCTGAGGTGCTGAGGTGCTGGCTGACCCAACCGAGGATTTCGCGCGCGCCCGGAAACGAGACTATCGGCCCGGCCGATTCATCAGGCCGGCCACGTGCTCCGCCAGCAACCGGATATCGTCGCGGAGGTGGTCAAACAGCATAGTCGTGTGGCGTTTGCCCTCCTCGGCTACGGCCCGCACCTCCTTGCGCACGGTTTCGAAGAGCACGGTCGAGTGCTGCTTGGCGTCCTCGACTCCCGCGCGGATCTCCTGGCGGAGTTTCGCGGCGACCGTACGCAGTTCTTAACGACCTGAACAAGCGTATGCTCGCCGGGCTCCTGCAGGGGCGAGCTGATCGCCGACGGCTGACCCCTGAGAGCTGACGACGGCCAAGACAAAGCTTTCACGTGTCTGTGGCAATCCTCAGCGCGGCGTCCGCATTCATGTCGAGGGGCGACGTGATGCCCGCGCGGAACTTGCGCAGGCCCGCCGCCGCAATCATGGCCGCGTTGTCGGTCGACAGCTCAAGGCTTGGGACGAATGTCGGCATCTCGCGCGCGTCGCCGTGCGCCTTCAGCTCGGCGCGCAGCCGGCTGTTGGCGGAAACTCCCCCAGCCACGCCGATGCTCTTCGCCTGATAACGGCGCGCCGCCGCAAAGGTGCGCTCGATCAGCGCCGTCACGACCACGCGCTGGAAGCTTGCGCAGATGTCGGCCACGTCGGCGTCGGAGAACGCTCCGGCCTCCCTCCGCTGATGGACATGCCGGCGCACCGCCGTCTTCAGACCGCTGAAGCTGAAGTCCAAGTCGCCCTTGAGATCTGGTGCGTTTCGATCGGCATGGGTCAGACGTGTGGTCGGCAGCGCGATCGCGCGATCGTCCCCTGTTCGGGCAAGCCGATCGACCACCGGCCCGCCGGGATACCCCAGACCCAGAAGTTTCGCAACCTTATCGTACGCCTCGCCGGCGGCATCGTCGCGCGTTCGACTGAGGACTTGATAGCTGCCGGGACTCTCGACGAGATACAAGCTCGTATGCCCTCCGGACACCACGAGGACGATGGCCGGCAGCGGGATCTCCCCGTTGTGGAGAATCAGCGACTCGATATGTCCGGCCAGATGATGCACGCCCACGAGAGGTTTTCCGGCGGCCACGGCGGCTGCCTTCGCAAACGACACGCCCACCAGCAGCGACCCGACGAGCCCTGGGCCCTGCGTGACGGCTATCGCACCGAGATCGCGCCACGTGACCGACGCCTCTTCGAGCGCGCGCGCGACGACGCCACAGATGTCGCGGATGTGCTGGCGGGAGGCCAGCTCCGGCACCACCCCGCCCCATTCGCGATGGATCGGCACCTGAGAGGCGATCACGTTTGACCGGATCGCCCACGGCCGGGCTTTCTCGCCGGTCTCACTGACAACGGCGGCGGCGGTTTCGTCGCAGGACGTTTCAATTCCGAGAATCAACATCTCTCAGGTGCTTGGGTGCTTGGGTGCTGCGTGCTTGGGTGCTACGTGCTGACCGCTACGGGATCACGCCGGAGTGAGCCGGCATCGCGAACGCGCGTTTGAGCGATTCGGCGTACGGTGGACGGACAATGCCGCGTTCGGTGATGATCCCGGCGATCAGATGCGCCGGCGTCACGTCGAACGCCGGGTTCCAGACGAGCGCGCCAGCGGGCGTGAGCTGCGCGCCCGCTAGGTGCGTCACCTCTTTCGCGCTGCGCTCCTCGATCGGAATGCCGGAGCCGTCCGGCGTGTTCAAGTCGATCGTCGACAGAGGGGCGGCCACATAAAACGGTATCCGGTGCTCGCGCGCGAGCACCGCGACGCTGTACGTCCCAATCTTGTTGGCGGTGTCTCCGTTTGCCGCAATGCGGTCGGCGCCCACCACGACGAGATCGATGCGGTCCTGTCGCATCAACGCACCGGCCATGTTGTCGGTGATCACGGTCGTCTGAATGCCGTCCCGGACGAGCTCCCAGGCCGTGAGCCGCGCCCCCTGAAGGAAGGGACGCGTCTCGTCGGCATACACGGCCACCCGCTTGCCCGCCTCGACCGCTCCGCGAATGACGCCGAGCGCCGTTCCGTATCCCGCGGTGGCCAGCGCACCGGCATTGCAGTGGGTAAGGATACGCGCATCAGCAGGAACTATCTGGGCCCCAAACGCACCCATCGCGCGGCAGCTCGCGACATCCTCGTCGTGGATCGCCTGTGCCTCGCGATCGAGGCGGTCCTTGATCTCGTCGACCGACTCGCCGGCCTCTGCCGCCGCCGCAAAGCATCGCTTCATGCGCTCGATGGCCCAGAACAGATTGACGGCCGTCGGGCGCGTCGTCGCCATCAGCTCGCAGATCTTGTAGAACTCGGCGGCACACTTCTGCGTGCCAGTGGCCGTGCTCTTCCGCATCCCAAGTGCGATGCCCATCGCAGCGGCTACGCCGATCGCAGGCGCACCACGAATGACCATCGTCTTGATGGCACGGGCCACTTCGGCCGCGGTTCTGCAGCGCACGTACACTTCCTGTGCCGGCAGCTTCCGCTGGTCGATCATCACAACAACATCGTCTTCTCGGGCAATCGTCGGCAGCATAGATACGTATGTGGCGAGAACCCTTCAATTTTAGTCCCGATTGTAGATGTGGCCTCCGGAGGGTGTTGCAGACTCGATGCGCCAAAAAGCCGGACGCCAAGCGACGAGCAACGCAGCCCGGCGGGATGCATCGGTGGCCAGAATGTAGACGTTATTCTTTGACGGACCCTTAGAGCAGCCGCCGGTCGAAGGGCAGCGGCAACAGATCCTTCAACCGGTAGGTGCCTTTCTCTTCGGACAGGTTCGCGAGCACCACCTCGAGATCGCCCCCGAATTCCCAGAGAATCTGCCG
>JBGPJH010000059.1:0-13376 GCA_041485305.1 Vicinamibacteria bacterium
AAGCACTGTACATCCGCGGAGGGACCAACGGCGTCGAAGGGCTGGAGCTCGTCGATCGCGCGTTCGTCGCCAGGCACGAACCGCACGTGCACGCCGTCGCGGGCCTCTATTCTCCAAACAGCGGCATCGTCGACGCCGAAGAGCTGATCAGAGCGCTTCTCGGCAGCGGCGAAGCTTCCGGCGTCATTTTTCTCCCCGGCACCAAGCTCGTGGGCGCCGAGCCGGCCGCGAACGGAATCCTGCTCAGGACAGAGCGCGAAACAATTCTCGCCCAACAGGTCGTCAACGCGGCCGGCCTGTACGCCGACGACGTCTCGGCGATGCTGGGTGCTGAGCGCTTCACGATCTATCCGTGTCGGGGCGAATACGTCGAGCTCGCGCCTGCCAGGCGGTATTTGGTCAACGGGCTGGTCTATCCCGTGCCCCACGCCTCCGGTCACGGGCTGGGCGTCCATGTCGTCCGGCTGGCGGGAGGGGCGGTGTGGCTCGGCCCGACGGTTCGCTACCAGGACAACAAGGACGACTACGAAAACGAGCGGCTGCCGGTCGAGGCGTTCGTCGAGCCGGCGCGGCGGCTGTTTCCTCAGCTGCAGGTGGACGATCTCCGTCTCGCGGGAAGTGGGATCCGCCCGAAGCTGCATCCGCCAAGCGCGTCGTTCGCGGATTTCCTGATACGGCGCGATCGGAACAATCCGTCGGTCGTTCAAGCGGCGGGCATCGAGTCCCCGGGGCTGACGTCCTGTCTGGCCGTAGGAAAACTGGTGAGCGACATCGTCGCTGACCGCCACGAGAGTGCTTAGAGCGCATTTCAAAAACGTCGGTAATGCGGGGCTTCAGCCCCTCCCCGCCTGGCAGGCCTGAAGGCGCCTGAAGGCCTGCACTACAACCGGGCCGGTTTTGAAACACACTCTCAGCCACCATCTGCTGCGTCAGGACCCCAGTTGCTGGCGAGGCGTCGATGCGGTGAATGTTGTCGGGCTGAAATCCTGAGAGCGGGCCGACCCTTAGAGCCTCACGAACCGCTCTCGCGAGGGCGTTCAGGTCAAACACGCCAAGGACGGCGGCTGGTCACTGCCGACCGTGGTCCACGCGGTATCGCCATCGTGAGCCACGATGATCTGTATCAGCCAACGCTCCAGCGCTTTGGCCAGAATCGCCGCCGTCCCCCGATCGTCGTCCGCAATCAGCGCGCGCATATCGATTGGTCGGCAGGCGCTGGTGCCTCCGCGTCATCGGTCGAGCCCCGCTCGACGACCGCGAAGAGGCGGTGCTGATCGATCGGCTTCGACAAATACCCATCCATTCCGGCCGCGAGGCACCGTTCGCGATCGCCGGCCATGGCGTGTGCAGTCATCGCCACAATCGGCACGTGGCCCCCCGTCTGGCGTTCGCGCTCTCGAATGACAGCGGTGGCCTCGAATCCCCCCATCTCCGGCATCTGGACGTCCATCAACACCAGATCGAATGCCTCGCGCTCGACTGCGGCGATCGCTTCGCGGCCGTTGTTCACTACCCTCACCTTGTGACCACGCCGGGCCAACAGGCCGACGGCGACCCGCTGGTTGACGATGTTGTCCTCCGCGAGGAGCACGCTGACTTGACGAGCCGCCACCTGTGAGGCCCGAGGCGCATCCGGTCTCGGCATCGTGGTCTGGCGGCCAAGTACGCGCACGATGGACTCGAGCAGGTCGGCAGCTTTGATCGGTTTGGTCAGCGAGACCGCGATGCCAAGGTCGCGGCATCGCGCCGCATCGCCGTAGTGCCCCGACGAGGTCAACATCATGATCGTGGCACCGGCCAGCTCCGGGTGCTGCGCCATCTGCTCGGCGACACCGAAGCCGTTCAGGTCCGGCATGTTGGCATCGAGCAGCACCAGCCGAAAAGGATTGCCCTCCCGCGCCGCGGCCGACAACGCGTCGAGGGCGGCCTGCCCCCCATCGACCGTGGTGACATTCATCTGCCACCGCGCGAGCTGCTTCGAGAGAATGCGCCGATTGATGGCGTTGTCGTCCACGATCAGCGCGGGCAGATTCGCTAGCAGCGGCCCGGGATCGGGCGGCGCTAGGACGGCGTCGGTCGTATCGAAGGCGGCAGTGAAGTGGAAGGAGCTGCCGGTGCCCGGTTGACTCTCGAGCCACATCCGTCCGCCCATCAGGCGCACGAGCGTCGCCGAGATGCTGAGGCCCAGCCCGGTGCCGCCGAACCGGCGCGTCGTCGATCCATCGGCCTGGCTGAATGCTTCGAAGATGCTGGCATGCTTTTCCGGCGGAATTCCGATCCCCGTGTCGTTGACGCGGAAGTGCAACAGGGTCGACTGCTCGTGGCGCGCGTCCTCGCGAATCTCGAGCAGCACATGGCCGCGTTCGGTGAACTTGGTCGCGTTCCCGACGAGATTGGTCAGCACCTGCTGGAGGCGAACAGGGTCGCCGACGAGGGTGCCGGGGAGATCGGGTGCGACATCGGCCAACAATTCCAGGCCCTTCTGGTGGGCCTTGATGGCCAACGGCTTGAGCGCCTCGCTCACGACGTCGCGCAAGGAGAACGGCACCGTCTCGAGCTCGAGCTTGCGCGATTCAATCTTCGAGAAATCGAGGATGTCGTTCAGAATCGCCAACAAGCTCTTGGCGGATGTCTTGACCGCCCCGAGGTATTCCCGCTGATCGACGTCCAGATCGGTATCGAGCGCCAGCTCGGTCATCCCGATGATCCCGTTCATCGGCGTGCGAATCTCGTGGCTCATGTTGGCGAGGAAGTTGCTCTTGGCGCGGCTGGCGTCCTCGGCCACGCCCTTCGCCTCGGCAAGCTCCACCGTTCGCTCCTGCACCTTCTGGTCGAGATCGCGCGTGAGGGCTTCCAGCTCGTGATACGATTGCGCGAGTCGCGATTGCATGTCGTTGACGTGATCCACGAGCGCCACGATTTCCGCCGGCGGATTCGACGTGAGCTTCGCCGTCGTCGGCGCGTCGAGGGCGGACACGTTGCGCACAATCGTGACGAGCTCCTCGAGGGGACGCGTGACCGTGCCCGTGAACACCCCCGCTCCCAGAATCGCGCCGCCGAGCGCGAGGAGAATCAACACAAGCGTCAACACGTAATACTGCGGCGTATGCAGCCGGAGATTCATGACAGGCTGACTCACGAACACCTGCCATCCGGCATCAGCGATCGCGGTGCCCACCAATTGCAGGGTTTGCTCGTGGCTTTCAGGAGCGGACGGCGAATACTGGTAGATGCCGTCAACGGCGCCGCCACTCGCACTGACCATGGCATGGCTGCCGAGATCTTCCTGCAGGCTGTAACCGGCCCGATCGCTCGCGTACACCACCCGATACTGCCGATCGAGCACGACGGTCGAGACGCTCGGCACCTTTGAGTACGCCTCGACGAACTGATCGAACCTCGAGAGATCCAGACCGCCGAACACTACGCCGGCGACCGACCCGTCGGTGGCAAACGAGGGCGCCGCGACAAACACCCTCGGCTTCGACGTGGCTTGGCCGGTCAAGACATCGGATAGCGCGGCCCGTCGGGTGGTGACGGCATCGATGAAGTACTGTCGGTCGGCCACCGAGAGGCCGCTTGCCATGGCAAGACCCCTCTGATGGAGAACCAGTCCCGCGCGATCCGTGATCCACCAGAGCTCGATGCCGGGGTAAACGCGAGAGTAATGAACCAGCAGGTCGTCACGCGTCGCGGAATCCTCCGCCACGTGATCGAGCGCGGCCCCCAACGCCTCCATCGCCCGCATGTGCGTCCGCAGGTACTCGTTGATGTGGTCGCGAAGTGACGTTGCCATTTCGCGTTGTCGCGCACCGCCATCCGTTTCTTGTCTGGTCGCGAAGATTTGGCCCGACACGCTGCTGAGCAGCAGAACCGGGAGAATCGCGACGATGACGAATGCGTGAAAGGAATAGGCGCGAAGAGTAAGGGGCGCTTGATCGTTTTCCCAGGCACCACGGCGCACTGAAGCCAACACAACGATCAAGTCGGCCACGACCAAAGCGACCATGACGTCGAGCAAGTGCTGCAACGCGGACGGCATCGCCATCGGGCGAGAATCGGCGAGGCCGAGCGGGCCTGGAAGGAGCGTGAACGTCAGCGCCCAAAGGGCAGAGATGACGGCTCCCGACAGCACCGGAGATGTCCGGTGCCTCGCAAGTCCACCAATGATCAGTCCCTCGAGGCCGATGAAGATCCAGAGCGTGGGCGTGGCATGGACGAAAGGAGCGGCGCCGAGCAGGGCGGACACCAGACCGTACCAAGGGCCATACCAGATGGCGATCGGCAGCGTGAGAATCCGGCCCGGCCATAGTCGCGACAGCTCGGGGACGTTCGCCAGATTGAGAGCGAAGCCGGCAGCGCTCGCCACCAACGCGACGCCGATTCGCCGTGATTGGTGGCTGATACTCATAAATTGACGTCTGTTTCGAGGCCGAGCCAAGCTCATGCCTCTGTGCGGCGGTGTACTTATCGGCGCATCTCTCACGCAGTGTTAGGTGAGTATTTCAAAACCGTCTGTAGTGCGGGGCTTCAGTGAGACAGCTGGTCCCACGGAAGCGTGCGCGGCTGTACCGTTCTGCACGCAGCGGGCCGGCCCGCTGAATCCGTTTGGCTACGTCGGCCGGGCCTGTATTCGGCCTGCGGCATCGGGCCGATACGAATGAGGATGGAGCAAGCCAATTCGACCGGCGGGCGACTTCCCTCTGGTAATCCTCGGCACCCAAGCACCTGCGCACCTTTAGGTTCCCTCTGCCAAGTACCGGCGCAGCGCGTCTTCCCAGGTCGGCATCTCGATTCCCTCTGACGCGAGCTTCGCGTTCGACAACGCGCAGTACTGGGGCCGTGCGGCTCGAAACTTCATGTCCTCGAAACGTACGATGTCGAACTGGGCCCGCACCCCGAGCAACCGTGCCGCCTCCCGCGCAAGCCCGAGCCACGTGCAGTGACCGGAATTGACGCAGTGGTACAGGCCTGGCGCTGCCGCACGCTCGAGCAGCTGGCGCGTAGCCCAGGCCGCGTCGATCACAAAGGTCGGCGAGACGGTGCGATCCTCGATCACCTTCGGTGTCGCCCCCGATCGCAGCGCGTCGACGATGCCCGCGACGCTGCCCTTACCGGAGCCCTGGCCGGACGCCGCCCCGAACAAGCTTTCAACCCGTAACACGTACGCGCGCGGGGCGTCCGACGCGAACCACTCGCCAAGGAGCTTTGACATCGCGTAGACGCTGCGGGGATTGGGACGGTCGTCCTCCGTGTAAGGAGTCGCACCCGAGCCGTCGAACACGAAATCGCTGCTGTAGTGAACGAGGGTGGAGCCCTGCGCCCTGGCGGCCCGCGCCAACGACCGGACCGCCAGGCTGTTGGTCTGAAGAGCGTCGACAGGATGATCTTCGGCTGCGTCGACGGCGTTGTACGCCGTGCAGTTGACGATGACGTCGGGGTGTGCCCGGCGCATCGCGTCGGCGACCGCCGCCCCGTCGGTGACGTCGAGCGCCACCTTATCGAAGGCCATCACCTCGTGCCCTCGCGCGCACTCGAGAACCACCGCGGCGCCAAGCTGGCCCCGCGCGCCGACCACCGCGACGCGCATCACGCAGCCTTGTAGCGGCTTCCCGCCTCGAACGCCCGCATCCGCTCATCGTCAAACACGCCTTCCCAGCGCGCAACGACGACCGTCGCGATGCAATTGCCCATGACATTGACCGCCGTGCGCCCCATGTCCATGACCTGATCGATGCCGAGCAGAATCGCGGCGCCCTCGAGCGGCAGGCCGAACTCGGTGAGCATCGCGGTCAGGACGACCAGCGCTCCTCGCGGGACCCCGGCAACCCCCTTGCTGGCGAGCATCAGCGTCAGCATCATGAGAACCTGCTTGAGGGTCGTGAGGGAGACGCCGGCAAGCTGGGCGACGAACACACTCGCGAGAGACAGATAGAGCGTCGTCCCGTCCAGGTTGAAGCTGTAGCCGGTCGGCAGCACGAACGCCACGATGTTCTTCGGCACGCCGAACCGCTCCATCACCTCGAGCGCTGTCGGCAAGGCCGCTTCGGAGGAGGCCGTCGAGAACGCGATGAGGAACGGCTCGCGGATCGCCGCGACAAACGTGAAGAATGGCACCCTGATGGCGTACGACACGCCGCCGACCACCAACAGCACGAACACGCCGAGGCCGACGTACATCAGCACGACCAGCTTGCCGAGCGCGAACAGCACGGCCGGCCCCTTGCTGCCTACAGTGGCGGCCAGGGCGGCACCGACGCCAATCGGCGCCAGCGCCATGACGTAGCCGGTCACCCTGAACATCGCGGCCGCCGTGCTGTCGAGCACGTCGAGGATCGGCTTGCCCTTGGGACCGATCGCGGCGACCGCTACACCGAAGAAGCTCGCGAAGACGACCACCTGGAGAATGTCTCCCCGTGCCATGGCATCGATGACCGATGTCGGAAACAGATGGAGAAACAGGTCCCAGGAGTGGCGCTGGCTCTCGGCCATGGCCGCGACCGAGGCCGTGTCGCCCCCCAGAGGGACCACCAGTCCTGCACCTGGCTTGAAGACGTTCACGAGCACCAATCCGAGAACCAGGGCAATCGTCGTGGCGACTTCGAAATAGATGATGGCCTTCGCCCCGATTCGCCCAAGCGCCTTGAGATCGCCGGTGCCCGCAATGCCGACAACCAGGGTCGAAAACAGGAGCGGCGCGATGATCATCTTGATCAGACGAAGGAACGCATCGGCGACCGGTCTGACGCCAACGCCAAACGCCGGCCACGCGTAGCCGACCAGAACTCCCAGGACCAGACCGGCGAAGATCTGTGTCGTGACACCGGGCAACCGTCTCTTGCGGCCGCCGGCCGCTGGGTTTGCGTCCGGCGATATCACGTGAGCTCCTCTGCCTTCTGGCCGGCGTGCTCGCGCACGAATTCACCGATCGTGTCGACGACCGTCTGCTGCTGGTCGAGGGCCAGCTCGGCGTAGACCGGGATCGCGAGGCTGTCCTGTGCGGCTCGCTCGGCCTGAGGGAAATCGCCGGCACGGTAGCCCAGATCCGCGAAACACGGCTGAAGATGAAACGGCACAGGGTAGTAGATCTCGTTGCCGATTCTCTGTCGGTCGAGGTGCTCCTTGAGCTCGTTGCGAGGACTGGTGCGGATCACGAACTGGTTGAAGATGTGACGACGACCCTGCGGCTCGAAGGGAAGCGTGACGCGGTCGAGCAGGCCGGCGTCCCTGAACAGCCGCGCGTATCGGGACGCGTTCAGGCGCCGCGCCGTCGTCCACGCCGCCAGGTGGGGCGCCTTGACCCGGAGCACCGCCGCTTGCAGCTCGTCCATGCGAAAATTGCCCCCGACTGCATGGTGGTAGTACTTCGGCTCCATGCCGTGCGTGCGCAGCAGGCGCGCCCGCTTGGCCAGGGCGGCGTCGTTCGTGGTCAGCAGCCCCGCGTCTCCAAAGGCGCCGAGATTCTTGCTCGGAAAGAACGAGAAACACCCCAACGAACCGAAGCCCCCCACAGGCCTCGCCCCGTAGGTCGCGCCAATCGCCTGCGCGGCGTCCTCGACAATCGGCACGCCAGCCCGCCCGGCCGCTTCGACGATCGGATCCATGTCCGCGCTGAGGCCGAACAGGTGCACGGGCACGACCGCCTTGGTGCGGGGAGTGATCGCTCCGGCGATTCGCGCCGGATCGATGTTCAAAGTCGCCGGATCGATGTCGACGAACACCGGCCGTGCCCCGAGCCGGGCAATCACGCCGGCCGTCGCGAAAAACGAGTACGCGGACGTGACGACGTCATCCCCCGCGCCAACCCCGAGCGCCATCAACGCCAGGAGCAGCGCGTCTGTTCCCGATGACACGGCGACGGCGTGCTCGACATCGAGCAGCGCCGCCAGCTCCTGCTCGACCGCCGCAACTTCCGGCCCCATGATGAAGCGCTGGCTGTCGCACACGCGAGTGATGGCCGCGAGCAGCTCGTCCCGAAGCGGGGCGTACTGCGCCTGCAGATCGAGCAGCGGCACTCCTGACATCACGGGCATTGTAGCCCTCACCTGCGCGACTTGATCGCGGCGCGCGTTTCCCGGTCCGCTTCGCGGCGCTTGATTGTCTCGCGCTTGTCGTACTCCCTCTTGCCTTTCGCCAGGCTGATCGCCACCTTTGCGCGGCCGTTCTTGAAGTACATGCGGAGGGGGACAAGGGTCATCCCCTTCTCGACGGTTTTGCCGACGAGCTTTCGGATCTCGTCGCGATGGAGCAGCAGCTTGCGGCGCCGCAACGGCTCGTGCTCGGCATACCCGCGGTGCGAGTACGGGCTGATGTTCACGTTGCACAGATACACCTCGCCATCGTCCACCCGGGCGAAGCTATCGCGGAGATTCACGCGTCCCTCGCGAATGGCCTTGATTTCGGTGCCGAGGAGCACGATGCCGGCCTCGAATGTCTCGAGGAGGTGATAGTCGTGAAACGCCTTCCGGTTCTCGGCGATGTTGATGTGCGCGAGGTCGCGCTCGGTTTTCGGTTTCATCAGCCCTGGCGCAGGCGTCCGGGAACGCTCGACTCCTGTAGCACGCCCCCGCCCGCCTGCGAGCGAGCCAGGCGAGCGGCCAGCAGCACCGCGGCGACCATGCTGCCCTCGTCCGCAACGCCCTGCCCCGCAATGTCGAAGGCCGTGCCGTGGTCCACCGACGTCCGAATAATTGGCAAACCAAGCGTCACATTCACAGCCTGGCCAAACGCGAGCAGCTTCACCGGGATGAGCCCCTGATCGTGATAGCACGCGACGACCAGGTCGAACTCGCCACGCGCGGCGCGGACAAAAATCGTGTCGGCGGGAAATGGCCCCGAGACGTCGATGCCTCGCCCGCGACACGCGTGAATCGCCGGGCCGATCGCTCGTTCTTCCTCCACGCCGAACAGGCCGTGCTCTCCGGCGTGTGGATTCAAGCCCGCCACGCCAATCCGCGGATTAACCACGCCGAACCGCGGCAGCTCGCGCGCCGCCAGCGCAATCGTCGATTCGAGTGACTGCGCTGTCAGAGCCCGTGGCACTTCGGACAGCGGAATGTGCACCGTAGCAAGCACGACGCGCAGGCGATCGGAGTGAAACATCATCGCGACGTGCTTGGCCCCCGTCAGATGGGCGAGCAGATCCGTGTGCCCAGCCCACGGGAGGCCGGCAAGCCGAAACGCCTCTTTGTTGATCGGACCTGTGGCAATCGCGGCCACCTCGCCGCGCTCGGCGTCGGACACCGCCCTGAGGATCACGTCATAGGCGGCCCGGCCGGCTTCGGCGCTCAGCACGCCGCTCGGAAACGTCAAGTGCGGCGGTGGCGCGTAGACAACTGGATCGCAGGCGGCGCGCACGCGGGCGTCGGCTGCGGCGCGCGCGGCAATTTCCGGTCCGATGCCCGCCGGGTCGCCCGCGGTGATCGCTACCCGCGGTTTCACTTGTGGCTGCACGACCCGCAGCCGCCCGACCCACAGCCGCCCGCACCACACCCCGACGGGTTGTCGCAACCCCCTTCGCTGCCGCATCCGCCGTGGACCAGGCCCTTGGCGTTCGGCAGTTCATAGCGAAGACAGCACTTGAGCCGCCCGCACATCCCGGACAGCTTCGATGGGTTGAGGCTCAGGTCCTGCTGCTTCGCCATCCTGATGGACACCGGTTCAAAGGACGTCAGGAAGGTCGTGCAGCACAGCGGGCGGCCACAGGTGCCGTACCCGCCGAGCACCTTCGCTTCGTCGCGGACGCCAATCTGCCTCATCTCGATCCGCGTGCGGAACTCGGAGGCCAGGTCGCGGACGAGCTCGCGAAAATCGACGCGCACGTCGGCGCTGAAGTAGAACACCAGTCGCGAACCGTCGAATGCCAGCTCGGCTCGCGTGAGCTTCATCGCGAGCCCATGCTCGCGAACCTTCAGCAGTGCGATCCGATACGCCTCTTTCTCGCGCTGCTGCTGTCTCAGGCGCGCGACGACGTCGTCGTGGGAGGCGAGTCGGACGACGCGGCCTGCAGACTGCGCTGAAGGTCGACGGCGCTCCTCGATCTGGGGGATCGACGGCACCACGGTGCCCACGGCCGGGCCGTCCTCGGTCTGCACGACGATCTGGTCGCCAGCTCGCGGAGCCCTGACCTGGAGCGGCTTCTCGAACACGAAGGTCTGCGCCCGGCCCACCTGGGTCAGCTTGACCGACACGAGCCGTGCACGTTCGGACACAGTCACACCTCGTGATCTTAGAGATTCAGGACCACCCAGTC
The DNA here is from genome assembly GCA_041485305.1 of Vicinamibacteria bacterium. Taxonomy (GTDB): domain Bacteria; phylum Acidobacteriota; class Vicinamibacteria; order Vicinamibacterales; family CAVVIG01; genus JBGPJH01. Next base: position 10,253 of record JBGPJH010000059.1, read on the forward strand.
AGCGACGAGCTTGACGCCGGCGTTTCTATCGAGCGCGACGAGCGCCTGGTCGACCGCAGCAAACGCGCGAATGCCCCGCTCGCCCTGAAACGCGGCCAGTTCGTCCAAGGTGGGCTGCAGATCGGCGTTCGCGAGCGCCCGTCGATCCATGCGGGTTGCCAGAAGCTCGACGTCGCGCAGCAGCGACGCCATCGCCCGAAGGTGCGCAGTAAGCTGTTCGCGATCGCTTCCTCCCCGGGCACCCGTCTTTGCAAGGAGATCTTTCGCACTCTCGAGCCGGCGCCGCGGGTCCTCGCTTGCGGCAGCATGCGAGAGCACGCGCGCGGCCACGTCGCGGGCGTCGGCCAGTTCGCTGTCGCTCGTCTCGAGCGCTTGTCCGACGCTGCCGTTCGCCGTCGCCGCGATGAGATGCGCCTCCCGTTCGCTGCGCCCGTGCCTGATGAGCGCCGCCGCCACCTCGTCGGGCCCGAGGGGCAGGAATCGCAGGCGCGGGCATCTCGACCGAACGGTGGCCAGCAGGGCGTCGGGCCGGGCGGTCACCAGGATGAACACCGACGACGCGGGTGGCTCTTCGAGGGTCTTGAGCAGGGCGTTCTGCGCGGCCACCACCAGAGCATCAGCCTCGTCGATAATCACGACGCGGCGATTTCCCTCGAACGGGCGATACGCCGTGCGGTCGAGCACGTCTCGAATGGCGTCGATTCTTATCGAACCGCCATCCCCGGGCGCAAGCAGCACCACATCCGGATGAACACCACGTGCGATCCGCGAGCACGCTGCGCAGGTGCCGCACGCGTCGATGTCGCTTACGTCAGGACTGGCCGACGGAGGGGGCGGGCGTAGCGGCCGGCGGCAATTGAGGGCCTGAGCCGTCGCCACGGCCAGGAGGTGCTTCCCAACACCGCTCGCGCCGGCAAAGATCAAGCTCGGCGGAAGCGTTCCTTGCTCGACGGAACGCGCCAGCAGCGCGACAAGCCTCCGGTGACCGACGATATCTCGGAACGGCATGGACGGGCAACTGGTCGCATCGTATCAGTAACGAAGCTGCCCATTCAGTCTTTGTTCTTGCCCCTGTCTCGCCCAAGACCGAACACGCGCGACCAGAAGCCGCGCTTTCTTTTCGAGGCCTCGGCGGCCGGTCCCGGCGGCGCAGCCACATCGTCGACGGCGGGAGGACCCGTGGGCTCTCCTCCGCCGTCGACCCGCGGGCGAGTCTGCCGGTCAACCCCCGTGAACACCGCAGCGATCGCACCGAAGAACCCGCGTGTCCGGTGCAGATCGCACGAAGTCGTCGGCTCGGTTCCGCGCGCGAAGTACTCGGTGTACACCATCGACTGCGGCTCAATGTGTGCGTCGCCGCCGCCGACCTCGACTTTCTCGCACCCCCCGGTCGCGAGCTTCCCTGACAGCCGGCAGATGGTCGCAGTCACGATGCCTGGTGGCGGCGAGAGCCACTGGGGATTATCGCCCTTCGTCGCCACCTTCATGAACGCGGCCCACAGCGGCACCGCGACCTCGGAGGCAAACCCGTTGGGCAGGATCGTGTGCGGCTGGTCGAAACCGACCCAGACGCCGGCGACGAGCCTCGGCGTGAAGCCGACAAACCAGGCATCGTTGAAACCGTTGGTTGTGCCGGTCTTGCCTGCCGCTGGAAGCGTGAATCCCTCGCGGCGCACCCGGGCTCCGGTGCCAGCGTCGACGACGTCGGCCATCATGGTCGCCATCAGAAACGCGGTTGTATCGCTGATAGCGCGCGTCGGGGAGTCGGCTGCAGCATAGAGCACCTCGCCCTTCAGATCCTCGACGCGTCGAATCAGAAGCGGGTGCGGCACCAGGCCGTGATTCGCGAACGCGGCGTACGCGGCGGTCAGCGACTGCAAAGTCACCTCGCCCGATCCCAGCGCAAGCGAGGGCACGCTCGGCACCTCGCCCACACCCAGACTCTTCGCGTACTGCACGGTCCGCGCAATACCGACCTGCTGCAGCAGCTGCACCGCCGCTCGATTGCTCGATGTGCGAAGCGCCGCGCGCAGACTCATCGAGTCGTCCGACGAGGAGTGATCGTCTGGCGTCCAGCTGCCCTGCAGGGTCGGAATCGGGGCGTTCAAGTGTTCGATAATCGTGGCCGGGGTGTAGCCGGCCTCGAGCGCGGCCGCATAGACGAACGGCTTGAACGCCGAGCCCGGCTGCCGGCGCGCTTGCACGGCGCGGTTGAAGGGGCTGTCGTCGAAGTTGCGCCCACCGACCATCGCCCGGACGGAGCCCGAGTCCGGATCCAGGGCCACGAGCGCGGCCTGCAGGGGCGCGCGATCGCTCGCGGGCACGGGACCCTGCCTGCGCCGCGCCGCCTGCGTGCGCTGGCGCGCCTCGATGGCCTTCAGGTGCGCGGCGACGGCCGCCTCGGCCGCCTGCTGCATGGCCATGTCGAGGGTGGAGAATACGCGCAGGCCACCCTGGTAGACCCGTTGCCACCCAAACCGGTCGACGAGCTCGCGGCGGACCTGTTCCTTGAAGTACCGGCCGTGGGGCTCCTCGGTGCGCAAAGTGTCTTCGAGCACCACCGGGGCCACGCGGGCAGCCTGCCACGTGTCGCGATCGATCGCGCCGCTGTCGTACATCGCCTGCAGTACCACGTTCCGCCTGGCCACGGCCCGCTCGAGGCTGACGGTCGGCGCATACGTGGAGGGCGACTTGACGAGGCCAGCGATGAGCGCCGCTTCGGTAATAGACAGCTCGGACGCGTGCTTGCCAAAGTACCCGCGCGATGCGGCTTCGACGCCGTAAAGACCGTCGCCGAAGTACACCTTGTTCAGGTACAGCTCGAGGATCTGCGGCTTTGTGTATAGGTGCTCGATTCGTCGCGCGAGAACCAGCTCCTGCAGCTTGCGATGAACTGTCTTGTCAGTGGTGAGGAAGCTCTGACGTGCGAGCTGTTGCGTAATAGTGCTGCCCCCCTGAGCCGCGCGCCGGCGACGAACGTCCGCCACGGCCGCAGCCGCGATGCGAACGATGTCGAAGCCATGATGGTTGTAGAAGCGCTGATCCTCAATCGCAACAATGGCTCGGATGAGATCGGGCGAGATCCGCTCGATCGGGACTTCGATCCGCTGCTGTCTGTAGATGG
>JBGPJH010000060.1:0-13181 GCA_041485305.1 Vicinamibacteria bacterium
CCCGCACGACAGGAGTTTACGACCCGAAGGTCTTCGTCCTCCACGCGGCGTTGCGTCGTCAGGCTTGCGCCCATTGCGAACAATTCCCCACTGCTGCCTCCCGTAGGAGTCTGGGCCGTGTCTCAGTCCCAGTGTGGCCGTCCGCCCTCTCAGGCCGGCTACCGATCGATGCCTTGGTGAGCCGTTACCCCACCAACTAGCTAATCGGACGCGGGCCCCTCTTCGAGCGCCAGGTCTTGCGATCCCCGGCTTTGATCTCCGCCTCATTCAAAAGCAGGATGTCATGCGGTATTAGCGTCCCTTTCGGAACGTTATCCCCCGCTCGAAGGCAGGTCACCCACGCGTTACTCACCCGTTTGCCACTCTACTAATCCCTTGCGGGACTTTCGCGTTCGACTTGCATGTGTTAGGCACGCCGCCAGCGTTGATTCTGAGCCAGGATCAAACTCTCATGTTAAATTCGCTGGCTTGCGGCTCCTCGCCTCCCGACTTGCGTCGGAACACGCCGGCCGCACGCACAACTGGCTTAACGCGAGGCCGATTGGCTCTTGCGTTGTTCAGTCCGTTTTACTTGTCGTGGTTCGCCGCCTGCTGCCGCTCCCGAACTGAAGAGACGATCAGACTGATTCCGCGGCGCCACGCGCTGACTCTCATTGTCTTCGCCTACGGGGGGTCAACGACGCGACCACCGCCGCACCACGCCTTGTCGGCGCAGGGCGACCGCACGGCTTCATCCGCGCGCGTAGACTCTGACGGGCTGTGTGTGCTTGCACGCACTATCTAGTTTTCAAAGAACCGACGATCCGGACGCCCCTGGCGCCCGCCCCATGCACGTTTCGGCGCCGTCGCCGATCGCATTTAGGGGAACCTTTTGAGGTTACTACAGCCACTAGCTGCTGTCAACTCCCCGACGCCTGGGTCGATGGATCGGCAGCTTTACGCGCTGGTTTTCGCTGAGAGTAACGCTCTCGATCGTCAGGAAGCGCTGTCTGAACGAACCTGGCAGTGTTGCCGGGACTGAACCCCTACCACCATCCTCGAACGCGCACCGCGCCTCGCTCAAAGCAGATCGATCGGTCGTCCCAAGCGGCCCGTCAGTATCGCGCATCGCATCGGCGGCGTCAAGTCAGCCTGATTACATGAGTCTCCCTTGCGCCCTTCCGCAACACCACCAGCTCGCCGCCAATCGCATCCTGGCGCGTGACGCGCCCCTGGGGATCCGCCGCCCGCCGGTTGTTAATATAGACGCCGCCAGACTGCACGAGCCGCCTCGCCTCGCTCTTCGAGGGTGCAAGACCCACGCGCGCGATCAGGTCGACGATACCAATGCCCTCGGGCTCGAAGTCGCGGGCGGCCACCTCGGTCGAGGGCACGTCTTCAAACACCGCCAAGACATCTTCGAGCGGCAACATCGCAATATCCTCGGTAAACAGCAAGCTCGAGGCCCGTTCCGCGCGCACCACCTGGGAGGCCCCGTGGACCAGGGTTGTCACTTCCCGCGCGAGAACACGCTGGGCGGTTCGCGTCTCGGGCGATGCGTGCACGGCCGTCTCGAGCCCGTTGATCGCGTCGCGATCGAGAAACGTAAAGTACTTCAGGTACGGAACGACGTCGCGATCGTCGGTATTCAACCAGAACTGATAGAACTTGAACGGCGATGTCCGCTCACCGTCAAGCCACACCGCCCCCGCTTCGGTCTTCCCGAACTTCACACCGGACGCTGTAGTGATGAGCGGCATCACCACGCCGTGCGCCTTGTACACCCGTCGCTTGCGAATCAGATCGATGCCGGCCGTGATGTTGCCCCACTGATCGCTGCCACCGATCTGAAGCGCACAGCCATAGCGATCGAAGAGCTGGAGAAAATCGTACGCTTGGAGCAGTAGATAGCTGAACTCGGTATACGAGATACCCGCCTCAGTCTCCAGGCGCCGGTTCACCGACTCCTTCTGCAGCATGTAATTAACGGTGAAGTGTTTTCCGGCATCGCGCAGAAACGTCAGCAGGTCCACTGTTCCGAGCCAGTCGGCGTTGTTGACGATCCGTGCTGGGTTGTCGACGCCGTCAAAGTCGAGAAAACGCGACAACTGCTCTCGGATTGCGGCCGCGTTTGCCTCAATCTGCTCGCGCGACAGCAGCGTCCGCTCCTGGGACTTCCCGCTGGGATCGCCGATCATCCCGGTTCCCCCCCCCACGATCGCGATCGGCGCGTGTCCGAACCGCTGCAATCTCGCCAGCGCGAGCGCCGGCAGGAGGTGCCCCACGTGAAGGCTCGAAGCTGTTGGATCGAATCCCGCATAGGCCGTGACGCGCGCGCTGGCCAGGAGGTCTCCAACCCCTTCCGTCGCGTCGTACACCAGGCCGCGCCACAGGAGCTCGTCGAACAGCGTTGTCATGCCAAATGCGAATTACTATATCAGTCGATGGCGATAAGCCGACGGACCGTGCTCAAGTCGCTGATCGCAGCGGGCGGGTGCGCGGTCGCCGGGAGTTCGACCTACGGGTACGTGTATGAACGCCACGCACTCGGCCTCACCACTGCCGTGGTGCCGGTGGCGGGCTTGCCGCCGGCGCTCGCCGGCTTGAGAGTAGGCTTCATCACTGACGTGCACCGGGGCCGTTGGGTACCGGCCGACGACGTACTCCAGGCAGTCCGGGCCCTGATGGACGCACGACCAGACTTGATCGTGCTGGGCGGCGACTACGTCACCTGGGGCGACCGCGAGTTCGTCACCCCTTCTGCTGAAGCTCTCGCCGGTCTCTCGGCGCCCCACGGCGTCTTCGCGATCCTCGGCAATCACGACGATGACCACGACATGCCGGCGGCGCTCACGTCTCGTGGAGTGCAGGTACTCAAGGACGCGCGCACGCGCGTCGAGATCAGACACGAAGCGATCGAGCTCGTCGGGATCCGCTTCTGGACCAAGCGGGCCGCAGACATCTCGACTCTGATGCGAGGGGCCAGAGGGACGATCGTGCTGCTCGCCCACGATCCACGACGCCTGACCGAAGCCGCAACGCTTAACGTGCCGCTCGTGCTATCCGGACACACACATGGCGGCCAAGTGGTGCTGCCGGGAATCGGCGCCATCGCGGCTCAGAAATTCCCGGTTGTCGCCGGCATCGCGCGTCAGGGGGACACGACAATCTTTGTCAGCCGCGGAGTGGGGACCGTGTACGTCCCCGTCCGGATCAACTGTCCGCCTGAGGTCGCCATCCTGACGCTCATCCCGGCCCCATCAGGGACCTGAAAAAGGAGGGTCCGTCGAGTTTTCAGTTGTCAAACTTTTTATCTCGTATATACTAAGTTGATGTCAGCTGCACCCGCCACCCTTCTTGTCACCGGGGCGAGAGTCCGACGCTGGGCGATCGCCTCCCTGGCGATCGGCGGGAGTGTCATGGCCCTGGCCGGCGAGTGGACCTCTCCCTACCTCTGGGCCTTTGCGGTCGGCACCTCCGCGGCCCTGTTGTACGGCACGCTCGGCGTCCTCGATAGCGACTTGGCCCAGGAACGATTCCGCCCTCCAACGCCGGGAGCCGATGCCGGCGCGCTAAGGTGGGTCCGGCTGACCGCGCTCCTCACGCTCGTGCTCGCCCCACTCGACGCTGGCCGTTTCCACTGGTCCAGCCCCATGCCACCGGCGCTTCGGGTCATTGGCATTTGCGCGTTCCTGGCCGGATTCTGGTTCGTGCTGCGCGCCATGGCGGTGAACCGGTTCTTCTCGGCCGTCGTGCGTATTCAGGCTGAGCGCGGCCATCGCGTGATCGACCAGGGACCGTACTCGATCATTCGCCATCCGGGCTACGTTGGGATGATCGTGGTCTGCCCTGCTGCGGCGCTCGCGCTCGGCTCGTGGTGGGCGCTCGTGCCCGCGGGCCTGTACTCAGCGCTGATCCTGCGGCGCGTCGTCGCAGAGGATCAGTTTCTGCACGAGCATCTGCCCGGATACGTTGACTACGCGAAGCGCGTGAAGTTTCGCATCGCACCCGGAATCTGGTAGGTAGGCTGGCCCTGGCGCATCGCGTTCATGCACGGGTGACGCCGGGCCGAGGCTCCGGCCGAGGGACGAATCGACGGCCGACGATTGCCCACCCACCCCCAAGCACAGTCCTGATCGCCTCCGGATAGATCCTGTGCTCTTCGATCAGGATCCGCGCTGAGAGTGTGTCCTCGGTGTCGTCGTCGAGCACGGGCACGGAGGCCTGCACTACGATCGGCCCTCCGTCGAGCTCGGAGGTGACGAGGTGCACGGTCGCCCCGGACACTCGAGCGCCGTACTCGAGCGCCTGCCGCTGTGCGTGAAGGCCGGGAAACGCCGGGAGGAGCGATGGGTGGATATTGAGGATCCGGTTCGGAAACGCGTCGAGGAGTGGCGCGCCGACCAACCGCATGAACCCGGCAAGGCAGACCAGACCGACGCCCTGCGTCAGAAGCGCGTCGGCGAGGGCGCGATCGTAGCTTCCCCGGTCAGTGTAGTCGCGCGTGAGCACGCAAACCGGTTCGAGGCCCGCTTCGCGCGCGCGCATCAACCCTGGCGCGCCGCCCCGGTTCGAGATCACCACCGCGATCGTGGCTTTCAGATCGCCTCGGGCGATCGCGTCGATGATCGACTGCAGGTTGCTGCCTCGCCCTGAAATCAGGACGCCGAGACGCCCGCTGGCGTCTGAGGAAGACGCCTGCGCGGTCACCCGAGGTACCGCACGCCGGTACCGGCGACGACCTCGCCGAGACGCCAGGCGCCCGGCTCCCCCGCGCGCACGAGCGTGCGCAGCACCTGCTCGACGTCACTCGGCGCACAGACCGCAACGAGCCCAGTGCCCATGTTGAAGGTCCGGAACATCTCTTCCCCAGACACGTGCCCGCGTTCCTGGACGAGAGTGAAGATCGGCGGCACCGTCCAGGTCCGCAGATCAACTTCTGCGGCGCAGCCGGCCGGCAACGTGCGGGGCAGATTCTCGGTGATGCCGCCGCCAGTGATATGCGCAAGGCCTTTGACGAACCCGCGTTCGAGCAGCGGCGCGACGAGCGACAAATACGATCGGTGCGGGGCCAGCAACGCCTCGCCCACCGTCGTGCCCAGCTCCGCCACGAAGGTGTCTGACCCGAATCGGGCGACATCAAAAAGGACGGTCCGGGCGAGCGAATAGCCATTGGTGTGCAGTCCCGCCGAGGGGAACCCAATCAACGCGTCGCCCGGGGCGATGGTGCGGCCGTCGATGACCCGCGAGCGCTCGACGGCGCCCACGATGAACCCGGCAAGGTCGTATTCGCCGTCGGCGTAGAAGCCGGGCATCTCCGCGGTTTCGCCGCCAAGCAGAGCGCAGCCGTTCTCTCGGCAGCCGCGCGCCACTCCTGCAATGACCTGCTCGGCCACGTCCGGCACCAGACGGCTCGTCGCGAGATAGTCGAGAAAAAACAGCGGCCGCGCGCCCTGCACAAGGACGTCATTCACGCAGTGGTTGACCAGATCCGCGCCAACCGTGTCGTGGCGGCCAGTCATGAAGGCTACCTTGAGCTTGGTGCCCACTCCATCGGCACTCGACACGAGGACGGGCTCTCGGTAGGCATCGCGATCGAGCGCGAACAGACCGCCAAACGATCCGATCTCCGAGAGAACACCGCTCGTAAACGTGGCGCGCGCGAGCGACTTGATGCGCCGGACGGTTTCGTTGCCCTCGTCGATGTCGACGCCAGACTCGCGGTAGTCCATCAGAAGTCCAGCTTGCCGATGAGCGTCTGCATCAAGTCTCGAGTCGTCGAGCCTTCCTTCGAGTCCCAATAGGTCCGTCGCGCGAGCGCGAAGAAGCGCTCCTTCTCGAGATCTTCCTCGAGCATGTCGAACCCTTCCGCCACCAACGCGACCGCCTCGGATCGCTTCGGATGCTGTTCGAGGAGCGACAGCATGAGCGGCGTGTTCCGAAGCGCGATCGTCGCCAGCGCCAACGTCACGGGCGCACGGGTCGGATCGCGCGAAGGCATGCCGACCTCCAACAGCGCTTCAGCCGCACCTGTCCGTCCGGCAACGCCCAACGCGGCAAGTCCGGTGGCCGCCCCTCTGAGCAGCTCCTGAAACCCGATGTTCTGGTCGGCGAACTTGAGGGTCTCGATCAGATAGTTCTGATGCGAGTCACAGTTGACCCCCAGCAGGCAAATGGCAGCCGCGATGAATGGCTGGGCAGTTTTGGGCGCCGTCCGCTGAAGACCGGCCAGGGTTTCGAGTGCGCGCCGGTCGGCGATTTTGCCGAGCGCCAGCGCGGCATCGTCGAGCAACGGCCCGTCGAGTCCGGCAACAGCCGTGAGGGCGTCGTACGCGTAGGCGGCCCGGTAGTCGCCCAGCGCCTCGATGACCACGCTGCGAAAGAAGTCCTCGCCTCGCCCGATCTCGCGGACCAGCGCCTGCCGTACGCGCGGGTCGCCCCCGCCTGCGGCCAGCGCTCGGACGAGCGCGGGTCTGACGAACTCCGCGTGTTCATTGTCGAGCGCCGCGAGCAGCGTCGAGGTCAGGGCCGAATCCGGCTCATGCGCGAAATAGCTGTAAGCCACCGTCCGCAATCGATCGTTGGGGCTCGCCAGCGACTCGCGCATCGCATCCTTTGTTCGAGGATCGTGGAACCCTGTCAGCAGCACGAGCGCCCGGTAGCGGACATAGCCGTCCGAGTGGCCGGCTACCGCACCGAGCAGGGCGGGCACCGCCTGCGCACCCGGGACACGTCGCACCGTGCGCGCGGCACTAGTCCGGGTCTGGTAGTCCAGATCGCCCAGTTTGGCGATGGCGGCCTGCAGCTGTTCGGGCGAGACAGGTTGCGGAGCGGACGGCTCCTGCGCCCGCGCGCCGCCACCGCACAGCATGCAAAGGAGCAGAAGGCACGTCGAAGGGGGCCCCAGGCCCCGGAGCGTCCACAGCGTCATCGCTCGGGCAGCGGCGACCAAATGCATCGCTCAGTTCGTCACCGGCTGTTTGTCGAGCTTCAGCGCCAACTGAAGATATCCGCGCTCGTCGCGTGGAATTTCCACAGGATAGTGTCCCGTGTAGCAAGAACTGCAGTAACCCTTGCCGCCCGAGCCGACGGCCGCCATCAACCCCTCGTGGCTCAGATAGGCGAGGGAGTCCGCTTCGAGGAAGTCCCTGATCTCGTCGAGTGAGTGCGTCGCCGCAATCAGTTCGGCTTTGCTTGGCGTGTCCACACCGTAGAAGCAAGGCGAGATCGTCGGCGGGCAACTGATGCGCACGTGTACGGCGCTCGCACCCGCGGCGCGAACCATTCCGACAATCTTCCGGCTCGTGGTTCCGCGGACGATCGAATCGTCGACGAGGATGACGCGCTTGCCGTCCAGAATGCTGCGGACCGGATTCAGCTTCACCTTGACGCCAAAATGGCGAATCGAGGACTGCGGCTGGATGAAAGTGCGCCCCACGTAGTGATTCCGAATCAGGCCCATTCGAAGGGGAATCCCTGCCTCGTCAGCAAAGCCCATCGCCGCGCAGACGCCCGAGTCGGGCACCGGGACGACGACGTCGGCATCGATCCGCTGCTCGCGCGCCAGAATGCGACCAAGGTTCGTCCGCACTTCGTTGACGCTGCGGCCGAACACGTAACTGTCGGGACGGGCGAAGTACACGTGCTCGAAGACGCAGTGTGCCAGCGGCGCCGGCGGAAAGGGCTTGATGGACCGCAGGCCGTCCGCGCTGATCACGAGTACCTCGCCGGGTTCGATGTCGCGAACGAACGTGGCGCCGATCAGATCCATCGCGCACGTCTCCGAACAGACGACGAACGCGTTGTCGAGTCGACCAAGGGCGAGCGGCCTGAACGCGTGCGGATCGCGGACGGCGATCAAGCGATCGTTCGTGAGCAGCAGGAACGAAAACGCGCCTTGCACCTGGGACACCGATTCGACGACGGCATCAACGATCGATAAGGCCTTCGACCGCGCGTAAAGGTGCAGCACGACTTCAGTGTCGGTGCCCGATTGGAAGATTGAACCCTGTCGGACGAGATCGTCGCGTAACTCGCCCGCGTTCACCAGATTGCCGTTGTGGCAGATGGCGATCTGGCCGTGCGCGCAGTCGATGAGAATCGGTTGCGCGTTAGAGACCTGGCTTTCGCCGGCCGTGGAGTACCGCACGTGGCCGAGCGCGATCGACCCGGGTAGGTGGGACAAGGCATTGCCGTCGAACGTGTCAGCCACATAGCCCATCCCCTTCGACACGCGGATCAGGACGCCGTCGGACGCTCCAATGCCGGCGCTTTCCTGACCGCGATGCTGGAGCGCATACAACCCGAGGTAGGCCATGTTGGCCGCTTCGGGATGGCCGAAGATGCCGAAGACGCCGCATTCATCCTTGAATTTGTCCAGCATTGTATATACCGCGCGCGGAGGCACTCCCCGGCGCTTGCTACCCTTTACTTCGGAATCCGGTTATGAACGATCATGCACAAAAACCCGCCGAGTCATCAGGCGACCCTGCAGGCCAGGCACCGCTCGATCGCGGTGCCCCATACGCGCTCGACGTCGTCGACCGACAGATCGACGAGAGTTTCGCCGCCGACGGCCACCCGCAGCCGGTTTCCGCCGGTCTCGCCAATTACGCGCGCGGGTACCTGCCTGCCAGCCGCGGACTGGAGCACTTCGGTCAGGTTGTCCGGCAGCGTCGACACGACGACGCGCGATGCTGATTCGCCAAAGAGCGCGGCCGCCTCGTTCAGCCCGGCATGACGCGACACGCCGACCGGATCGATCGACACCTCGGCTCCGACTCCGCCGGTCCCGAAACAGCACTCGGCAAGTGTCACCGCGAACCCGCCATCGGAGCAATCATGCGCGGATCGAATCAGACGCGCGCCGCTCAAGGCGACCAGCAGATTCTGCAGCGCCCGCTCAGCCCCGAGATCCAGCGACGGAGGCAGACCGCGCACGAGGTCGTGAACGGTCGCCAGATACTCGCTGCCCCCCAGCTCGCCCCGGTTGTCCCCGAGCAACACGACCATCTCGCCCGAACCCTGGAAGCGCCGGGTCAGCAGACGATCGGCATGTTCGAGGAGGCCCACCACTCCGATAATCGGCGTCGGGTAGATGGCGCGCCCGTCCGTTTCGTTGTAGAGGCTGACGTTGCCCCCGGTGATTGGCACGTCGAGCCGGCGGCAGGCCTCGCCGATTCCCTCCACGGCCTTCGCGAGCTGCCACATGATCGGCGGCCGCTCGGGGTTGCCGAAGTTCAAGCAATTGGTGGCGCCCAGTGGCATCGCACCGGAGCAGGCGACATTTCGCGCCGCTTCCGCGACAGCCAGCATCGCGCCGAGCCTCGGATCGAGATAGCAGTGGCGGCCGTTGCCGTCAACCGACATGGCCAGTGCCCGGTCGGTTCCCTTGATGCGCACGACGCCAGCTCCGAGCCCCGGTAGGTTGATCGTATTGGTCTGCACCATGTGGTCGTACTGGCGGTACACCCAGTGCTTGCTGGCGATATTGGGAGACGCCAGCAGTGCGAGCAGCGCATCGTTCGCGCTTCGCAGGACTGTGGGTGGGCCAAGCGCATCGAGGTCCAGCGTCTGGGCCTCTGCAAGATACGACGGCACCTGCATCGGGCGGCGATAGACGGGCGCTTCGTCGGTCAGCGCCCGGTTGGGAATTTCGGCGACGACCCGGCCGGACTGCTTCACACGCAGCATTCCGTCGCTCGTCACCTCGCCGATGTGCACGGCGTGCAGATCCCACTTGTCGAAAGACCGCTCGACCTCCGCCTCGCGCCCCTTCTTGACGACAAGCAACATGCGCTCCTGGGACTCCGAGAGCATGATCTCGTAGGGTGTCATCTGGGTCTCGCGCTGCGGGACCAGCGACACGTCGATCTCCACACCCGCGCCGCCGCGGGATCCCATTTCGGTCGTCGAGCAGGTGAGCCCGGCCGCACCCATGTCCTGGATCCCGACGAGCGCGTCGGTCTGCATCACTTCGAGGCAGGCTTCGAGCAGAAGCTTCTCCATGAACGGGTCGCCCACCTGCACGGCCGGCCGCTTCTCGGCCGCCTTCTCGTCGAACTCAGCCGATGCCATCGTAGCGCCGTGAATGCCGTCGCGACCGGTTTTGGCCCCGACATAGTACACGGCGTTGCCCTCGCCCGAGGCGACACCTTTGATGATGTCGGAGGTCTTTGCGATACCCAGACAGAATACGTTCACCAGAGGATTGCCGGCATACGAGGGATCAAAAGCGATCTCGCCGCCGATCGTCGGTATGCCGATACTATTGCCGTAGCCCGCGATGCCGGCGACGACCCCGTCGAGCAAGCGCCTGGTTCTCGGAGAGTCGAGCGCGCCGAAGCGCAACGAGTTCATCAGCGCGATCGGGCGCGCGCCCATCGTGAAGATATCGCGGATGATGCCGCCGACCCCGGTAGCGGCGCCCTGATACGGCTCGATGAACGACGGGTGGTTGTGGGACTCGATCTTGAACACGGCAGCGAGCCCCTCACCGATGTGGATGGCACCGGCGTTCTCGCCCGGGCCCTGCAGGACCTGCGGGCCTTCGGTCGGCAGGGTCTTCAGGTGCACGCGCGAGCTCTTGTAGCTGCAGTGCTCCGACCACATCACGGAAAACATGCCGAGCTCTGTCAGGTTCGGTTCGCGGCCCAGATGCCGCACGATGTGGTCGTACTCGTCAGGTTTGAGTCCGTGGCGTTCGAGCACCTCTGGCGTGATCATCGTGTTGAGCGTCCCTCGGCAGCTCGCGCCGCGGCGCCGGCTGCGTTACTCCTCTGTCAGATGTTCCCGATCGTCTCAGTCGTCGGGCCTTGCCAGCCTGACGCCTCGCCGCCCGCTGTGCGACGCCTGCCTTGCGCCGCGGGCGGCCAGCCGACACGACCCGCGCCTTCGCGCGCCGGGCCCTCGACCCCACGCGCCAGCGCCTGGACCACGGATTCGAAAATGATCAGCCCGTCGGCACTGCCGAGCACCGATTCACAGGCGCGCTCAGGATGCGGCATGAGGCCCACGACATTACGGGCGTCGTTGCACAGGCCTGCAATCGACGCCGTGGATCCGTTGGGATTGGCCGCCTCGGTTACCGCGCCCTCGGCGTTCGTGTATCGGAAGATGACCTGCCGCTGCTTCTCGAGGCGCTCGACTACGGCCGCGTCCGCGAAGTAGTTCCCCTCGCCGTGGGCGATCGGGATCCGAAGCACCTGCCCTTTCCGACACGCGCAGGTGAACGGCGTGTCGATTTGCTCGACGCGAATATGCACGTGCTCGCAGCGGAACTTGAGGGCCCGGTTGCGCAGCATCGCTCCCGGCAACAACCCGGCCTCGAGCAGGACCTGAAAGCCATTGCAGACGCCGAGGACCGGTCCGCCAGATTGGGCAAACGTTTCCACCGCGCGCATGATCGGGGAGAAGCGCGCCATGGCGCCGGTTCGCAGGTAGTCGCCGTGAGCGAAGCCGCCGGGTAGAATCACGACGTCGGCTCCGTGCAGATTGGTGTCTTTGTGCCAGATGTACTCGGCGTCCTGGCCGAGGACCTCCTTGACGGCGTGATACGCATCCTGGTCGCAATTGGAGCCTGGAAACACGATGACGGAGAATTTCATTTGGTCAACCCTGCCCTGGAGGTCACCGGGTCGAGCCCGGTACTCTCCAGGGCTTCGTGAATCTGATCATTTGATCATCGGTCATTTGGTCATCTGATCACTTGGAGATCTGATCTTTGAAATCAAGTGACCAGATGACGAGATGGCCCAATGACCAAATTCGATGTTCTATCCCACCTCGATGCGGTAGCTCTCGATCACCGGGTTGGCCAGCAGCTTGTCGGCGACCTCAGAGGCAAGCGCCCTCGCCGCCGCCGGCTCAGCGGTCGCCAAGTCGAGCTCGAAGTACTTGCCCTGACGCACGTCCTCGACGCCGTCGTAGCCGAGTGAATGCAACGCGTCGGCAATCGTTCGGCCCTGGGGATCGAATACAGATGGCTTGAGCGTGACGAACACTCGCGCGCGCATGCGGTTTGGCTGCTCCCTTCACGCGGCGCTCGGGCCCGCGGTTGCAACGGCTCACGTACCGAGTGCGGTTTCCCGCGCTCGACCCCTTAAGGGGAAGAACGCGTCGACGTCACGCCACGCTGGCGACGCCCTCGAACACCCGCTCCAGTATCTGGTCGACGTGCCTAAACTGATCGTCGAGATCGAAAGCCCGTTCGACCTCTGCGGGCGTCAAGGCCCCCATGATGTCGACGTCGGCCATCACCAGGCCCTTGAAATCTCGCCGCTCAGCCGACGATCGCATGGCGTTGCGCTGCACCCACTCGTAGGCCTGCTCGCGCGAAATCCCCTTCTTCGCAAGCTCGAGCAGCACGGTGCCCGAGAAGACGACCCCTCGCGAACGGTCCAGATTTTCGCGCATCCGCTCCGGGTGGACCACCATGCCGCGCACGATCCGGGTAAACCGACGCAGCATATGGTCTAGCGCGATGAAGCTGTCCGGCAGAATGATGCGCTCGACCGACGAGTGCGAGATATCCCGCTCGTGCCACAGGGCGATGTTCTCGAAAGCCGCCTGGCAGTGCCCCCGAATCAACCGGGCGAGGCCCACGACCTGCTCACAGCCGATCGGGTTGCGCTTGTGGGGCATCGCCGAGGAGCCCTTCTGACCTTTGGCGAATGGCTCCTCGAGTTCGCCGATTTCCGTTTTCTGGAGACCACGAATCTCGAGGGCGAACTTCTCGAGCGACGCTGCCGTGATCGCCAGCGCCGCCATCAGCTCGGCATGGCGGTCCCGCTGAATGACCTGCGACGAAACGGGGGCCGGACTGAGCCCTAGCCTCCGGCACACGTCGGCTTCGACCGCGGGCGGCAAATGCGCGAACGTCCCGACTGCTCCCGACAGTTTCCCCACCGAAATCGTCTGCCGCGCGCGGCACACGCGGTCGGCGTCCCGGCCGATTTCCGCGTACCACACCGCCAACTTCAGCCCGAACGTCATCGGCTCGGCGTGGACGCCGTGCGTGCGCCCGATCATCGGCGTGTGGCGGTGCTCGAACGCTCGACTGCGGACGGATCCGGCCAGCTCGTCGAGATCCTTGACAATCACGTCGCACGCGGCGCGCATCTGCAGCGCCTGCGCCGTGTCGATCACGTCCGACGAGGTCATGCCGAAGTGCAGCCACCGCGCCGAGGGCCCGATGCGCTCGG
>JBGPJH010000061.1:0-13137 GCA_041485305.1 Vicinamibacteria bacterium
CGCTTCCTCGACCGTGATCACGCCTTCCTTGCCGACCTTCTCCATGGCCTCGGCGAGGAGGAGGAACGGCTTGCCGGTCTTCGCGATCTGCTCGAGGATCGGCAGAAGGTCCTTCATGTTGCTGACCTTCTTCTCGTGGATCAGGACGACGGGATTCTCGAGCACGACTTCCATGCGCTCGGGATCGGTCACGAAGTAGGGCGAGAGGTAGCCGCGGTCGAACTGCATGCCTTCGACGACCTCGAGCGAGGTCTCCATGCTCTTGGCTTCCTCGACCGTGATCACGCCGTCCTTGCCGACCTTGTCCATGGCGTCGGCGATGATCTTGCCGATGGTCTCGTCGCTGTTGGCCGAGATGGTGCCGACCTGCGCGACCATGTTGCCGCTGACCGGCTTGGCCATCTTCTTCAGCTCTGCGGTGATGGCCTCGACGGCCTTCTCGATCCCGCGCTTGATTTCCATGGGGTTGGCGCCCGCGACGACGTTCTTGGCTCCCTCGCGATAGATCGCCTGCGCCAGGACCGTGGCGGTGGTGGTGCCGTCGCCGGCTGTGTCGGACGTCTTGCTCGCGACCTCGCGCACCATCTGCGCACCCATGTTCTCGAGCGGATCCTTCAGCTCGATTTCCTTGGCGACGGTCACGCCGTCCTTGGTGATCGTGGGGGAACCGAATTTCCTATCGAGAACGACGTTGCGACCCTTGGGGCCGAGCGTGACCTTTACCGCGTTGGCCAACTGGTTGACGCCGCGCAGGATGGCCTGGCGTGAATCCTCGCCGTACACAATCTGCTTTGCCATAATTCGTGTGCTCCTGAATCTCTATCTCTACTTCTTCTTCTTCGCGTCGCCGTCCTCGATGACGGCCAGCACTTCGTCCTCGCGTACGATCAGGTATTCCTCGCCTTCGAGTTTGATCTCCTGGCCGGAATACTTGCCGAAGAGGATCACGTCGCCCGCCTTGACATCGAGCGGAATGCGCCCGCCATCGTCCTTGCACTTGCCGTTGCCTGCGGCGATAACCTTGCCCTGCTGGGGCTTCTCTTTCGCTGTGTCAGGGATGATGATCCCGCCGACTTTTTGCTCCCCTTCGTCAATACGCTGGACAATGATGCGGTCGTGGAGCGGTCTGAGATTCATAGAATTCGACTCCAGATTAGCCTGAATGCGTGGATCAGACTCGGGCGTGTCGCGCGCACGCGTGTGAGCGGAATGCGTCATACGCGCGCCGACTGAGGGCCAACGTGGGGGCCGGCTGGCGCGCACCCATCCAGGGAGGGCACTACTCGAACGCAGGCTGGCGCACTTCTGGAAAACCCTGTCCTTTACTCTACACGGCTGACCTCTCGCAGGGTGTGCATAATTGAACAGTGCGTGGCAGCGCGGGCGATGCGCGCTGATTGCCTTTGATTGGGCACCTTCGGCATGGCACGTGAATTGCTGCCTATAAAAACAGGCCGCGCCTGCGGCCTTCATGACCGAACAGACGGTCACGCGGAGGTGTCATGGGTCCGCTACGGGAACTGCTCGCGACCGATCACCGGCAGGCGCTCGAGTTCTTTTTTCTGGGCCTTCAGGACGTCTCCGAGCCCACTGTCGATCGGCAGGAACTGCTCTACAACGCCAGCGTGTTGGCACACTACGCCCAGGTGTCGACACAGGCCGCGGTCGACGTCCCGGCTCCCGAGAATCTGAGCGCGGTCTTCGACCATTTTGTGCTGGACACAACCCTGCTGCACGACAGCCTGATGATGGAAACGGCCGGCGCGCAGTGCCTGCTGCTGGCGGGCTTCTTCGAGGATCAAATGCGCCGGCGGCACAACATCCGCTGGTATGCCGAACTGGGCGCGACTTTTTTCAGCCGCGCAGCGGCTCAGGAACCATCTCCGCACAAAGCCCGGCTGCTCGACACAATCGCCAGGCGCTTCGAGCCCTGGCGCCAGCGCCACGCGCGGCTGGGCCGCGAGCTGCGCGACCAGGCCTATCTACTGTCCCCGCCCAAGCCGCCCACGCTCATGTAGGTGGAAATAGCCGGCACGGCCGTCTTGCGTGCCGGGTTGAAGAACGGCGTTCGCACGACGACGGCGGGCACACGGTGGCGCACAGCGTCGACCGTCATCTCGAACTCCACCACGGTCCCCTCGGCGACGTGGGGCGCCCCGAGCGTTGCCAGCGCAATCAATTTTTTCAGGACGGGCGACCATGCGGTCGTGGTGGCGCGCCCGATCTGGCGGCCCCGCCTGTAGACCGGCACCGCCACACGCGAGGCAGCAGGGGGGATTTGCGGCGGCAGTCCAGCCGCTTCGTACAACCGCTCAACCGGCGGCCAGCTCACCTCGAGGCCGACGATCTTGCGCGGACATCCGGAACGGTGTTCTTGAACGAGCGCGTCGCGACCGACGTACGGCCCCTTGTCGAGGCGCACGAGCCGGTCGAGTCCCATCTCGAACGGGGAATACGTCTGCGACGCGGTCACGGCCTTGTGACTGCTCTGAAAATCCACATCGATGAGCAGCAAGCCGGCCTCGATCCGCGCGACATCGAGCGCGAGCATCCCGGCGGGGTAAATCGCGAACGGCCGTCCCGCGTCCATGATCGCGTCCCACACGTCAATCGCACGGCGCCACGGCATCCAGATCTCGTAACCGAGGTCGCCCGTGTACCCCGTGCGGGAGATCTCGACGGGCACGCCCGCAATGGCGCCTCTCGTCATCCTGAAGTACTTCAGGTTGCGCACGTCGGCATCGGCCGCTCGTTCGAGCACCGCCGCCGATGCCGGCCCCTGTAGTGCCAGCGCGGCCACCTGCTCGGAGATGTCCTGCACCGACACGTCCAACCCGACCGCGTTCTGCACCAACCACCTCAGGCTGGGATCGGCCGCCGTCCAGCGGAACACCTGCTCGTCGACCCGGGTGACCGTCCCGTCGTCGATCACCTTGCCGTGTTCGTCGCACCAGGGGGTGTAGTAGACCTGCCCGACAGCGAGCTGGTGTGCGTCTCGCGTGATCACGCGGTCTACGTGCTTGACGGCGTCGGGCCCTGCAACCAGGTATTTGAAGAGCGGCGAGACATCGATCAACGCCGCGGCGTGGCGAATGGCGTTGTATTCGTGGTCGTGCTGCACCTCGAACGAGCTGACCGCGTAGTACCCCGACCACTCGCGGAAATTCAGGCTTTGGCACAACGCCGAGGTCCTGGCGTGCACGGCGGTTCCGATGGGCACGGGTCGCATTATAGTGAGCCCGGTGCGCTACGACGCCATCGTTATCGGAGGCGGACACAACGGTCTGACGGCCGCGGCCTACCTGGCCCGGGCCGGACGCCGCGTGTTGGTGCTGGAGCGCCGGCACGTTCTTGGTGGGGCCGCCGTCACGGAAGAGGTCTTTCCAGGTTTCCACATCTCGGTGTGCTCGTACGTCGTTTCGCTGTTGCGTCCCGAAATTATCCTGGAGCTCGATCTCCCGCGACACGGGCTGGCGATACTTCCTCTCGATGGCACCTTCACGCCGATGCCGAATGGAGACCATCTGTGGCGCGTCAACGACCACGAACAGACCCGTCGAGGGATCGCCAGACACTCGAGGCTCGACGCGGAAGCCTACGACGAGTACGGCAGGGCCATGGTCGAGTTGGCCCGGTTCGTCAAGCCGATCCTCGGTCTGACGCCGCCCGATCCGCTCAGCCGGAGTCCGCGCGATCTGCTCACGCTGGCGGCCCTCGGCCGGCGGTTCCGCGGTCTGCCCAACACCGCGCGTCATCACCTGCTCCAGCTGATGACGATGAGCGCGGCCGACTTCCTGGACCAGTGGTTCGAGACCGACGTGCTGAAGGCGACGATGTCGGCATCGGGAATCATCGGGACCTTTCTCGGCGTGCGGTCCCCGGGCACGGCATACGTGCTGCTGCACCACTACATGGGGGAAATCGATGGGTCGTTCCGGTCGTGGGGGTTCTCGCGCGGCGGCACCGGCGCCATCTCGCTCGCGATCGCGGCGGCCGCCCGAGAAGCGGGGGCCGAAATCCGAACCGACGCCCCTGTCGGGCGAATCCGGATGAAGGGCCAGCAGGCGACGGGCGTCGTGCTTGCGAACGGGGACGAGCTGGACGCCTCCACCGTGCTCTCGAGCGTCGATCCGCGGACGACATTTCTGAAATTGATCGATGCGAGTGAGCTTCCCGACGATTTCGTCGCGGACGTGCAACGCTACAAGTTTCGCGGCTCATCCGGCAAGGTGAACCTGGCACTCGACGGCCTCCCAGACTTCTCCTGCTTGCCCGGCCCCGGGCCGCACCTGCGGGGAGCGTTGTCCATCTCGCCCAGCGTCGATTACATGGAGCGCGCGTACGACCAAGCCAAGTACGGCGAGTTTTCGCGACGGCCGTACGTGGACATGGTCATCCCGACGCTGACCGATCCCTCACTCGCCCCTCCCGGAAAGCACATCCTCTCCTGCTTCGTGCAGTACGCGCCGTACACGCTGGCTCACGGAACGTGGGGCGACCAACGAGAGGCCTTCGGTGATGCCGTCGTCGACACGATCGCTGAGTACGCGCCGAACATCCGGAACATCGTCCTGCATCGCCAGGTGATCACGCCGCTCGACCTCGAGCGCGAGTTCGGCTTGAGCGAGGGCAACATCTTTCAGGGCGAGCTGACGCTCGAACAACTGTTCTTTCTGCGTCCGGCGCCGGGCTGGGCGAAGTACGCCACGCCGGTGCGGAACCTCTGGATGTGTGGGTCGGCCGCGCATCCCGGCGGAGGCGTCATGGGGGCGCCGGGGCGAAACGCCGCCCGCCGAATCCTCGGGCAGGACAGGTAGTCATGCCGCGCGACGTCGTCATCGTTGGGGGGGGGCACAACGGGCTGATTGCGGCGGCGGTGTTGGCCCGAGCCGGCCTGAAACCGCTCGTGCTCGAGCGGACGTCTCAGCTTGGCGGGTGCGCCGCGACGTCCGAGCTCGCTCCAGGCTTCCGCTGTCCGGCACTCTCGCATCGCGCCGCCATCGATCCGGCGATCGTCAAGGCGCTGGACCTGGCGCGACATGGCCTGGAAATGGTGACGCCCGAGGCGCTGGTGTGTGCCCCGACGCTTGACGGCCGCGCGCTCACCTTGTGGACCGACCCGACCCTCGCGGCCAGGGAGATCGCGCGGTTCTCTCCCCGCGACGCCGAGCGCTATCCCCGATTTCTCGAGACGATCGCCCGCGTCAGCACCGTGCTTCGGGTGTTGATGGCCAAGCCTCCCCCGGCTCTTGATGAGAGAAATGTCTCCGACGTCATCACGCTGCTCGGAGCCGCCCGGAAGCTCCGAGGGCTGGGGCGAGTCGACGCGCAGCGCCTGCTTCGATGGCTTCCGATGCCGGTGGCCGATCTCGCAAGCGAGTGGTTCGAGAGCGAACCGCTGTTGGCGACGGTGGCGGCCGAGGGTGTACTCGGCGCTTTTCAGGGTCCACGCTCGCCTGGCAGTGCGGCAGCCCTGCTGCTGCTCGGTGCGCGGGCGGGGCGACCGATATCCCCGGGAGGGATGCCGCGCGGCGGCATGGGTGCCCTTGTCGACGCGCTGGCCGCTGCGGCGCGTCACGCGGGTGCGGAGATCAGAGTCGAGGCAGAGGTCGGACACATCATGATCACGGACGGCCGAGCGACGGGCGTCGTTCTCGCATCGGGCGAGCAGGTGCCCGCCCATGTCGTGGTCTCGAACGCGGACCCGCGACGCACGCTACTCGGTCTGGTCGATCCCATCCACCTGGCGCCCGACTTCGTCCACCGCGTCCAGCATCTCCGCATGCGGGGGACGCTGGCCAAAGTGAACTACGCTGTCTCATCGCTGCCACGATTCGCGGGTCTCGGCGAGTTGACCGATCAGGGCCAGCGCGCTGCGATCGGCGGATGCGTGCGCCTGTGCCGCGACATCAACGCGATCGAGCACGCGTTCGATGCGGCCAAGTACGGCGGGTTCTCGGAAGAGCCGTGGATCGAGCTCGCCATCCCGTCGATTGCCGACCCGAGTCTCGCGCCCGACGGTCAACATGTCGTGTCGGCGTACGTGCAGTTCGCGCCGCTAACCCTCGGCGGCGCGGCGTGGGACAACGAGCGCGATCGCCTGGGGGACGTGACGACCCGCACAATCGCACGCTATGCTCCCGAATTCGCAGCGTCGATCGTGGCGCGCGAGATCGTGACGCCCCTCGATCTGGAACGTACCTACGGTCTGACCGGCGGGCACATTTTCCACGGCGAGCTTGCCCTGGATCAGCTGTTCCTGGCGCGGCCCTTTCTCGGCTGGGCGCGCTATCGCACGCCGATTCGGAACCTGTTCCTGTGTGGCACCGGCACCCATCCCGGCACCGGGTTGGACGGCCGGGCGGGCGTGCTCGCGGCGAGAGAGATCATCAGAACCATGCGGGCGGACAAGGCTGACGGCTGAGCGCTGACAGCTAAACCGGCTTCGCCTTCAGCATCCCGATCTGAACCAACAACCCCGTGAAATCGTAGATACGTCGTTCGTGCACAATCTGCCGTTCGTTCAACGCAAAGATGAACACCATCGGCAAGCGGAACGACTTGCCTGTGGGAGCCAGGCCCAAAAACCCGCCGGTGTCAGTGCCGGCAGATGTTGAGATGAGGACGACCCGATTGCCGTCGATCAACAGCTCTTCGGGCTGCGCAACCGCGTCAGGAAACGCCGTGAACCATGAGCAGTACACCTGCTCGACGACGGTTCGGCCCGTTACGGTGCCGGAATTATAGGCGCGACGCAGGTAGGCGGGCCATTCCAGAGAGAGCCGCGAGCGGGCCTGTGCTAGTGTCCCGAATCAGAGATTCGTCGACACATTCCGGGCGGGGCATCCCTCCTCCACCCCAACGCGCAGGCGTGCGCGTCGGGGGCCCCGGGCCTGGCGGCGCTCCTCCCTCGAATATTCCCGATATGCTCGGTCGTCGCGCCTTGCCGGTCGGGCGCCGCGCTCCGGAATATTTGTCAACGGATCTCTGATTTGGGACACTAGCATGCCGCCGGTCTGAACAATTGGGCCGGACTCATGAACCTGAGGAACCGACCATCTTGCCCCTGACAGGGAGGAACGCGTGAGTGCTGCCTATGAAAGTGCCGATCTACTCCTCAAGCTGTACGACCTGCGCCGGGAAGCGACGTTGCGGGAAGCGCGCGCCTGGTTTGCCCGCAGCTTCAATCCCGGAAGCGTCGACGACGTGATCGGCGCGGTCAGCGGGCCCAACAGCGCCCACTTCCGGATGGTCACCAGCTACTGGGACATGGCGGCGTCGCTTGTCAACAACGGCGCCATCAACGAGCAGATGTTCAACGACGCCAACGGCGAGCACGTGGTGGTGTTGGCGAAATTGGATCCGTTTCTGGCGGAGTACCGGACAAGAACGGGTAATCCCACCTATCTGGGGAACCTCGAGAAGCTGGTCATGAAGATGCCGAACGCGAAGGAGCGGCTCGCCGCGCTTCGGGAGCGCTTCAGGCAGATGGCGGCGGCCCGAGCGGGCCGGTAGCTGTCGCCTCGCAGGCGACTCCCCGCCGGCGCCAATCCCGGAAGGCGTTTGAGTGGGCGCGGTCAGGGATTAGGTGCAGTAACGCTCCACCGGCTAGGTGCTGGGGTGCTGAGCCAATATCGCTGAAGCCCCGCACGACAGCCCAACATTGTGACGGCTCTCAGAAACGCACGCGACATGTATGCGCACGGGCTCGTGCAGAAGCTGAACGCGACTGTTGAAAGCTGATCGCTGAAAGCTCACCGCGCGACCGCACTCTGCTGAGCCGGTCGGCGGAGGGAGATGACGGCGACGGCACCGATCACGGCAACCGCCAGCGAGATGCACGCGACTTCGACGCCGCGCAGAGATTCGAGACCAAGCCACCTATCGAGCGAGACCGCGCCAGATCCCGCCAGAGCGAGCGCGAACCCCATCGATCCAAAGAGCAGGTTGAGCTCGATCCCTGTCGGTGCAAAGAACCCGTTCTTCCAGTGGACGATGACAGCCGCGACGATCATGACCGAGACCATCAAGGCCGGGCCGACGGAGCCAAAGAGTCCGAGCGCCATCAGCAGGCCGCTGCCGAACTCCACCAGCCCGGCGGCCGACGCGAAGAAACGGCCAGGGCGAAATCCAATCATCTCGAAGCCTGCCGACGTCGGGCCCAGGCCGTGGCCTCCAAACCAGCCGAACACCTTCTGAGCACCGTGTGCGGCCATCGTCAATCCGAAGACGAGGCGCACGGCCAGCAAGCCGAGAGCGAGCATCACAGCATCGGGTGTGTCCATGGCCGTGATTATAGGGCCTCCGGTTCGTAGCGATCGGCTACTCGCCCACCGCGAGAGAGAGGAACGCGTCAATCCTTGCGTTGGCAGCCTCCGCGAGGGCGAACGGAAACAGGGTGAAGCCATGGGCGCCACCGGAATGGACGGCCAGCTCGCCTCGGTTCCCCGCCGCGAGCCAGCGCGCGCGCATGAAGAGCGAATCGTCGAGCAGCGCGTCGCGTGTGCCGACCGTAAAGAGCGCGGGCGGCAGCCCACGCAGATCGGCGTAGAGGGGCGAGACGTCGGGGGCGCGCCGATCCTGGTCGTGCGATAGAAACGCCTCGCAGAATTTCGCGATGTCCTTCGTTCGAAGAACAAGCCGCTCGTTACCGAAGGCCCTCTGGCTCGGCGTCATCGACAGATCGAAGCAACCGTAGACCAGGTTGGCCGCCCGGAACCCAGAGTACCCGTGGCGGTCGCGCAGACGCAGGAGCGTCACCGCGGACAGATGTCCGCCCGCCGACTCGCCACCGATGGTGAGCACGTCGGTGCCGAACTCCTTCCGGCAGTTCTCGACGAGCCAGAGCGCCGCCGTCTCGCAGTCGTCTGGCCCTGCGGGGTACGGATGCTCGGGGGCGAGACGGTATTCGACGCTAACGCAGGTGAGCCCGGCCTTGTCCGCAATCCGCTCGAGCTGGGATCCTGTTGATCCGACGCGCCCAGCACCCACCCGCCGCCGTGGATGTGGAGATAAACGCCGCGCGGCCGCGCGGCGGGGATGATGCGCAAACCGATGGAACCGCCCTTGCCAGGAATTTCCATCCGGCGAGCGCGGGCAGATAGCACGGGGGGAGGAAACGGCCCGTCGCCGCGAGCGCGGGCTTCGCGCGTCGCTTGCGGGCCCGTCACCCACCAATCCGGCATCGGCGTCAGCAGCTTGACGATCTCCTGATTGAAAGTTCGCGTCTCTGGGGAGACTGCATCCCCGGCAAAGACCGACGAATCGAGTGTGTCCATCTCGTCTACTCCTCTCATTCCTTCCGGCCCTGCCCGCCCTTCCGGGCCCACCCAGTCCTTGCCCCTCCCGCCCATTTGAGGACTACAATTCGTCCGACCAATTCCTTCGGCGGCGCGCGGCCCCGCGGGCTCGGAGATAAATGACGTTTTCCCCTCGCGGAAAATGGACGCGCGAGCCGCAACAGCGAGGAGATCATATGCGCCGCGGTGGCGGGCGATGGCAAAAGAAATCGACATACATGATCGCGTTGAGCGCGCTCGTCGCGCTGGGCGTTCTGCCTCACGTGCCGGCCGACGCTGAAACGGCGCAGCAACCCAGGAACGTCGTCAAGCTGCTGACGCTCAACCCATTGGACGTCTTGTACGTGCTCCTCGGCGGCGGCGGCAACGCGCTGGCGCTCATGCGGACCGACGAAATCGTGCTGATCGATGCGAAGCTTCCCGGATGGGGCCGAGCGATCCTGGATGCCGTCCAGGCGGTCTCGGACCGGCCGGTGACCACGATGATCTACACGCACGCGCACACCGACCACACCGGCGGCAGCGCGGAGTTTCCGAAGCTCACGCAGATCGTCGCTCACGAGAACACGAAAGCCGCCATGCAGAAGATGCCGGCCTTCGCCGGATCCAACGCGAGATTCCTGCCCAACCGAACCGTCGCTGACAAGCTGTCGATGTTCGACGGCCCGGACCGCATCGACCTGTACTACTTTGGCGCCGGCCACACGAGCGGCGACCTCGTCGTGGTCTGGCCCGCGAAGCATGTCGCGTACCTTGGCGATCTGTTTCCGTCGAAGGCGGCGCCGGTGATCGATAGCGCCAACGGAGGTAGCGGCGTCGCCTTCCCCCAGACGCTTGCGCGGGTCCTCTCAGAAATCAAGGGTGTTTTCCGCGTCGTCACCGGGCACGAACAGGGCCTCGGCACCGAGCGCAGCTCCAACCCCGTCTCGGTCGATATTTCCACGCCGCAAACCATGACGTGGAACGACCTTCAGGAGTACGCCGACTTCAATCGCGATTTCCTTGCAACGGTGCAGGCGTCCATCAAGGCCGGAAAGACTGCTGATGAAGCGGCGGCCACGTTGAAGCTGCCCGACCGGTACAGGGATTACGACATGCAGCGGGCGAAGGCGAACGTCGATGCGATCTACAGGGAGTTGAACGCGCGCTGACCAGAGGGCGGGTCGGGCAGGTGGGGCGGGTCGGGCAAGTGGGCAGGTAAGGCCGGCGGACCGGGTCAGGCGGGCCGGCCGGTAATGCCGGTGGGCCGGTAATGCCGGTTCGGCCCTACCCGCCCGACCTGCCCTACCTGCCCCCTACTGTTTCGCGATCGCCGCGCCCCCTCCCCGAAGCACGTATTTCTGAATCTTCCCCGTCGCGGTCCGCGGTAGGTCCTTCACAAACGAGACCCACTGCGGCGCTTTGAAGTGGGCCAGGTGATCGCGGGCGAACTCTTTGAGCTCCGCCTCGCTGGCCGCCGAGCCCGGGCGCAGGACGACAAACGCATGTGGCGCTTCACCCCACTTCTCGTGGGGCATGCCAACGATCGCCACTTCCTGAACCGCCGGGTGACGCAACAGCACGCCCTCGACCTCCACCGACGAAACATTTTCGCCGCCCGTAATGATGACGTCTTTGAGTCGGTCTCGAATCTCGGCGTAGCCGTCGGGGTGTCTGACGGCGACATCGCCGGTGTGAAACCAGCCATCGCGGATCGCCCGGGCAGTGGCCTCGGGGTCCTTGTAATAGCCTTTCATGACGGCGTTGCCGCGCACGACAATCTCCCCGGTCGTCTGGCCGTCAGCTGGGACTTCCTGACCCCGGCTGTCCACCACCCTGATCTCGCCGGAGGTGACGAGCTCGACACCCTGGCGCGCTTTGACGACCGCGCGATCTTTCGATGAGAGCGCGGCGTGCTCCGGGCGGTCTTCGCAGATGGTGAGAAAGGGCGACGTTTCCGTCAGGCCATAGACGTGCGTCAGTTCCCAGCCGAGGTCGTTTTCGATGCGCTCGATGGTGACGGCGGCGGGCGGCGCTCCGCCCGTGAACACGCGGACGCCGCGCCGCGCCCTGCGGCGCAGCTCCTCCGGCGCGCTGGCAATGGCGATAAGGATCGTGGCCGCGGCGCAAAACAGGCTGACGTGCTCGCGCTCGATGAGGTCGAAGATCGCCAGCGGTTCGACCTTTCGCAAACAGACGTGTGTCGCGCCACGCGCCGTGATGGTCCAGACAAACGTCCAGCCGTTTGCGTGAAACATCGGCAGGGTCCACAGGTACCGATCGCTGGGCGTCAGCGATCGATGGACGAGCGTGCCGATGACGTTCATGTACGCATTGCGATGGGTGATCATCACGCCCTTGGGTCGGGCGGTGGTGCCGCTGGTGTAGTTGATGGAAATGAGATCGCTCTCGGTGATGTCGGGCCGCACGAAGTCGGGGGAGGCAGAGGCGAGAGCCGCTTCGTAGCCGAGCCACCCATCTTTCATGCCTTCGAGCGCCACGAAATGTTCGACGCTGGCGAGCTCGGGGCGAACGCTGTCGATCGCCTCGAGATAGTCGCTGTGGGCACACACGACCTTGGCGCCGCTGTGATTGATGATGTAGGCAAAGTCGTCGGAGGTGAGCCGGTAGTTGATCGGCACCACGACCGCGCCGATCTGGGGCACGGCGTAGAACAATTCGAGGTGCGAGTGGGTGTTGGGCGCGATCGACGCCACGCGGTCGCCGGGCTGGACGCCGAGCCGTTGGAGCACCGCCGACCAGCGATCGCAGCGCTCGAAGAACTGGCCGTAGGTGAACCGGCTCGGCCCATCCACGACGGCTTCGCGATCGGCATACAGCCGGCGCGCGCGTCGCGCGAGATCCAGCGGGGTCAACGCGATGTCCATCAGATATCAGCCCTACCAACAAAAAGCCCCGGCCAAAGCCGGGGCTCTCAAGACCTGACGGGTGCGAACGACTTGTCCTACTTGGCCGAGACCATTTTCAGCTCGGACGCATGGATCATCATCTTGCCGCCCATGGTCATCGTGTCGCCGGTGATTTCGACAGTGTGGCTGACGTGCGCGATGAGCTTCGCGTTCTTGTTCTCGGCCAGCCCCCCCGCGATTTCGTACACCTGGCCGTCCGCTGTCAGTAGCGCCAGCGGCTGCCCCTGCTTCGCGCACGCGATCGCACAGTCTTTCGTGTCGGCCGGCATCTTATGGTCTTTCCCGACGTTGTTCGCCTTGTCCTTCAGATAGCAGGTCTGGTCGACGATCTGTCCTTTGACCGTCTCGGTCTTCGCGAATGCTGGCGCCGCCATCGCGACGAGAAGCGCCGCGCCAATCACGCCAGTGACAAACTTGCACATGTTGAGCCTCCTAGAGCGGTTTTCCGAGCCTCTCTCGCTTATACCCCTCGCGCCAGGCCCTGTCAACATTACAACGAGGCACTACAACGAGGTGCTTGGGTGCTGAAGTGCTTAGGTGCTGAGGTGCTGACCTCTTGTGACACCCATCGCTTAGTTCACTCTGAGGAACTTCTGATTGCGTCGGCCGCCAACGGTTTCGGCCACGCACAGGTTGCCGCGCTCCAAGCTCCTCCGACAGATGTAGGGCAGACCTTCAGGTCCGCCGGTGAGCAGACCACAGGCCCCGGTGCCCTCGAGACGCGAGCGTCACGGCTTCAGTAGACCGGGCCAGTTAACCACGACCGTCAGCCCTGTTGGCGCCGTGTTGGCGATCGGCTTCATGATGATGAACCGTTGCCCGTCGCGTGTGACCGCATACTGATCCATCAACGGAGAGACGGAGATCCCGGTCTGAAAGAGCGGGCGAGGAGTCCCGGCCGTCACCGGCGTCCCGAGTTGGGTGTCGAC
>JBGPJH010000062.1:0-13001 GCA_041485305.1 Vicinamibacteria bacterium
CGGCTCTTTCACAGATAGCTTTCAGCGATCAGCCCTCAGCTTTCTCAGCTCTCAGCCAGCTCTTGCATGAGGAATTTCCGAGAGACGAAATAATCAAATTGATCCACTCTGCCGAGTTCCGGCAGACGTCGTTGCCGTTCCGACTTGTCGCTCAACTCTCGTCCACAGAGTCAGAGGCTGAGATGGTTCAAGGATGGCGAGCGGCGACACTGGGCGTGCCGTCCGCGTTGCGAACCTCCATCTGGCCCAGATTCAGCTTCTGCAGCTCCCCCCCGATTCGAGCGCGGTCTCCCACAGCCACAACGATCATCTTGTCGGGCACGATGTACTTCTGCGCGACCGCCTGAATCTGAGCTGCCGTGACGGCTGCGAACCGCGACGGAAGCTTCGTGTAGTAGTCGAGGCCGAGATCGTAGACGTACAGATTGGACGTGCTCGCCGTCACGCGCCCGCTCGTCTCGAAGTCGGCGGGAAGCGAACGCACGATCGAGTCTCTGGCGAGGGTCAACTCCTCCGGCGCCAGCTCGCTCTCGCGGATCCGCTTCAACTCCTTCAGGATCTCGGAGACCGCCGCTGCGGTGACCTCGGTCCGGACGCCGGAGGCGACCAAAAACGGGCCGGCGGAGCGGCGGAACACAAACTGCGACCTCGCGCCGTAGGTGTAGCCGTGCTGCTCGCGGAGGTTCAGGTTGATGCGGCTCGAAAACAGACCGCCCAGTGCCTCGTCCATGATGCGGACGGCCTCGTAGTCCGGGGTCACGCGTGGCACGCCGATCGAAGCCACGCGCACCTGCGTCTGTGGCGCGCCCGGCTTGTCGACGAGCACCAGGCGCGCTTTCGTCGTCGCCGGCTCGGCGAGCGACACCCGTTTCGGGGCGCCCTTCTGCCACTCGCCGAACGCCTTTTCAGCCAGCGGTTTCAGCTCGTTCACCGTGATCCGTCCAGATACGATCAGCGCGGTGTTGTTCGGGACGAAGTTTTCGGACCAGAACTGTTGAAGGTCGGCCCGGGTCATCGCTTTGTTGGAGGCCTCGTTGCCGAGCTCGGTGTGGCCGTACGGATGTTGGGCGCCATACAGCGCCGCCGACATCACGGCCGTCGCCACGGCATTCGCGTTCTCGCGCTGTTGAACGAGACTCGCCAGCCGGCTGGCGCGCTGCCGTTCGATCTCCTCCGGCGGAAAGCTGGAGCGGCGCACGACGTCGGCCAGCACGTCGAGCATCTGCGGGAACGTCCGCTGCAACGAGCTGACCGTCACCTGCGACAAGTCCATCGTCGACGACGTCCTGAGCGACCCGCCAAGTTGCGCCACCTCGTCGGCGATCTGCAGTGCGGACCGCGTGGTTGTTCCCAGATCGAGCATCGCGGCCGTGAAGTTCGCGAGCCCGGACTTGTCCGACGGGTTGGTCTCGCTGCCCGTCTTCACGACCAGATTCGCGGTCACGATCGGAAGGCCCGGGCGCTCGTTCACGAGCACCGTCAGACCGTTCGCGAGCTCAAACGATGCGGGGACTGGAACCTGCAGTGGGCGGGCCTCGCCGGGCTTGGGCTGGTCTTTTCGCCACTCCTCGTCGGCATTGATGGATTCGGCACCGGTGCCTGGCGCAACCGCAGCCTGCGTGGGCGTCGGCACAGGGGGGCCGAGCTCCTGCTTGCCTGGCACGCCGTGGACAACGACCCGCGCGTTGGACGGGAGTTGCTCCTGGACGAATGCCTTCACTGACGCCGCGGTCACGGCGCGATAGCGTTGAATGTCCCGGAGCAAGAACCCTGGGTCGCCGAGGAAGTGGTTGTAGGTATTGAGCCGGTCAGCCACGCCGCCGAAACCACCCAGGCTCTCCAAGCCTTGCACGATCCGCGTCTCGATCACGTTCCGGGCGCGCTCCACTTCGCTCTGATCCGGGCCCCGGTCGCGGAGAAGGTTCAGCTCCTCGTCGATCGCCTTCTCAAGCTCTTCGGCGGTGTGGCCCGGCCGAGCCGTCGCTTCGATGTCGAACACCGAGCCAAGCATCAGCGACTCCTGGTCCGCGTCGACGGCCTGAGCAATCTGCTTCTCGTAGACGAGCTTCTTGTACAGCCGACTGGACTTACCGCGTCCTAGAAGAGCCGACGTGATCTCAGCATCGGCATCGCCCGGTTTGAAGATCGGCGACGTGATCCAAGCCATGTAGACGCGCGGCAGCTCAACACGATCCGTTACGACCACCCGTCGCTCGGAAGTGAGCTTCGGTGTCTCGACGGCCGGCTTCGGGACAGGCTCGCCCCGCTTGAAGGAGCCGAAGTACTTCTCGACCAGCTTCTTCGCCGCAGCTTTGTCGATGTCTCCGACGATGGCGAGGCTGGCGTTGTTGGGCGCGTAGTACGTCTTGAAAAAGCGCTTCACGTCGTCCAGCTTCGCAGCCTGGATATCGGCATGCGAGCCGATCACATTGGCATAGTAAGGGTGATTCTTCGGAAAGACCTGGTGGAAGATCGCCTCCTCCACGACGCCGTACGGCCGGTTCTCGTAGCTCTGGCGCCGCTCGTTGCGCACGACGTCCTGCTGATTCGAGAGATTGGCCTGGTCGAGCTGATCGAGCAGATACCCCATCCGGTCCGACTCCAACCACAGACCCAGCTCGAGCTGATTCGCGGGAAGCGTTTCGAAATAGTTGGTCCGGTCGAACCCGGTCGTCCCGTTGATAGTGCTGCCCCCTGCGCCTTCGACAGTCCGGAAATGCATGTCTCCAGGCACGTGCTTCGACCCCTGGAACATCATGTGCTCGAAGAGGTGCGCGAAACCCGTCCGCCCCTCGGCTTCGTTGGCCGGACCGACGTGATACCACAGGTTGACAGCCACAAGGGGCAGCCGATGGTCCTCCGACAGGATCACGTCGAGGCCGTTCGACAGCGAAAACTTCTCGAACTCAATCTTTGGAATGTCGTTCGTTTGATTGGGTTGCCCCTGCGACGGCGAGCCCCCTGGCGTCGGGCTGCACGCGGACGCGGCCAGCAGCACCGCAAGGGCGACGCCGAGGCGGGCCGGGCCAAGAGGTTGCAGATTCATTTTTACATCATAATTCACACGTGCGTCGCGACACGCTCGTTGACTTCTTTGAGGATCTCGCCGCTGCCCGCGGCGTCTTCCTCGTGCACGACGATGGATTCCGGCCCCGGACGTGGAGCTACCAGGATGTCGGTCGCGCCGCACGCGGGTTCGCCGCGCGGCTCGGGGGCGCGGGGCTCGTGAAAGGCGACAAGGTCGTCTTCTTTTCGGAGAACCGTCCCGAGTGGATTGTGGCCTTGTGGGGCTGTCTTCTCGGCGGCATCATCGTTGTGCCGATCGACTACCGCGCGTCGCCAGATTTTCTTGCGCGCGTCGCCCGGATCGTCAACGCGAAGGTGATCGTGGTCGGGCAGGATGTGCCCCCCCTTCAGGACACGGCTGGTGCAGCCCTCTGGCGCCTGCACGATCTCGAGTGGCACGACGGCATGCCGCCGCCGGTTGCCGTCGGTCGCGACGATGTGGCCGAAATCATCTTCACATCCGGGGCCACCGCCGAACCCAAAGGCGTCATCATCACGCACCGGAACATTCTCGCCAACATCGTTCCGGTCGAGCGCGAGGTTCTCAAATACCGGAAGTGGGGAAAACCGTTCTTCCCTCTGAGGTTCCTGAACCTGCTGCCCCTCAGCCACATGTTCGGCCAGGCCATGGCGACCTTCATTCCGCCGATGCTACCGGGCATTGTCGTCTTCATGCGCGGTTACAACCCCGCTGAGATCGTCGGCCAGATCAAGAGTCGCCGCATTTCAGTGCTGGTCTCGGTTCCCAAGATTCTGGACGTCTTGCGCGAGCATGTGCGCCGCCTCGCCCCGGAAACCACCACGCCCGGACCCCGGCAGCATGTCGCCTGGCGGTGGTGGCGCTACCGGAACGTTCACCACCTGTTCGGGCTGAAGTTCTGGGCCTTCGTCGTTGGAGCGGCGCCGCTCGACGCCGAGCTCGAAGCGTTCTGGGGCGAACTGGGTTTTGCCGTGATTCAGGGCTACGGCCTGACAGAAGCCGCTCCGATCGTGACGCTCAACCACCCGTTTGGCACGAGGCGCGGATCGGTTGGTAAAGCGATCCCCGGAGTGGAGGTAAAGATCGCGCCAGACGGTGAGATCTTGGTCCGCGGCGAGAACGTCACCACGGGCTACTTCAACGCCGCCGACGAGACGGCCCGTGCGTTCGAAGATGGCTGGTTCCGGACGGGCGACATCGGCGAGGTCGGTCCGGACGGCCGGTTGTTCATTCGCGGGCGCAAGAAGGAGATGATCGTGACGCCCGAGGGCCTCAACGTCTTCCCCGAAGACGTGGAGCGGGTCCTCAACCGCCTTTCGGGTGTTCGCGGTTCTGCGGTTGTTGGAGTCGCGATCGGGGCCGCCGCCGAAGAACGCGTACATGCGGTTCTGCTGCTCGAGCCCGGGGTCGATCCAGACGCCATCGTGCGCGAAGCCAACGCCGAGCTGGCGGACCACCAGAAGATCCGGCGAGTCGTCGTGTGGCCCGAACGCGACCTGCCCACAACCGAAGGGACGCGCAAGCTGAAGCGTTCCGCGATCCGCGACTGGGTGAAGAGCGGCGGCCCGCCGCGTCTCGTGCAGTCGGGCACCGACACGCTCGCGGCGCTGGTGGCGAAGTACGCCGGGCGGGCCGACGTGGCTCCAACCGCGACGCTCGACGAGCTCGGCCTGAGCTCACTCGAGCGGGTGGAGCTCATGGTCGCGCTCGAGGACGCATTCCAGACCCGGATCGACGAAGGCGCGTTCTCCGCGGCCCGGAACGTCGGCGACCTTCGATCTCTGGTGGACCATCCATCAGCAGGCGAGACTCCCTCCCGGGAGCCGGTGGATTTTCCGGCTTGGAGTCGCTCCTGGCCGGCGCGCGGGATCCGTCGCCTCTGCCTGCCGTCATGGATTCTTCCGCTGGCGCGCGCGTTTGCCTGGATCCGCGTGGAGGGACGCGAGCACCTCAAAGCCATCGAGACGCCGGTGATTTTCGCGGCCAACCATCAGAGCCACCTGGACACTCCGGTGATTCTGGCGGCGCTTCCGTCGCGGCTTCGCTACCGCGTAGCGCCCGCCATGGCGAAGGAATTCTTCAGGCCGCATTTCTTCCCTACCGAGTACGGGCGCTGGGCGTGGTTCACGAACAGCCTGAACTACTACCTCGCGGCGCTCTTCTTCAACGCGTTCCCGCTGCCCCAGCGTGAAGCCGGGGCGCGACAAACGCTGCGGTACATCGGCGACGTGCTCGCCGACGGCTTCTCGGTGCTGATCTTCCCGGAAGGCAAACGCACCGACACCGGCGCGATCGACCGGTTCCGCCCAGGCATCGGGATGATCGCCTCCCGCCTCGACGTGCCGATTGTACCGGTCAGGCTCGAAGGGCTCGACCGCATCCTGCACCATACGTGGCGCATGGCGCGGCCGGGCCGGGCTCGCGTGGCCTTCGGAGCCCCAATCAAGCCATCCGGCGACGACTACGAGGCGCTCGCGGCCCGTGTCGAACACGCGGTTCGTGCCCTGTAGGTGCGCTGCCGTGGCGAGAACGCGAATGAACGTGTCTAGTTTGGCCGAGCAAGCCCGGCTTGGGCGCTTTCCCTTGCGTGTCGCGGCGCTCGCAGTCGGGTCGCCGTTCGACGCGACACGCAAGGGAAAAAGGCATGGTGTCCCGTCCCCAGCTCGTTTCGAAGGATTTGCCGACGGGACGACGGGCGCAGGCCTTTCGTGACAGAGGGAGGGCAATGTGGCACAATGTTTGTTTAGAAGGAAGGATTGCTAGCAGGTTGAGCAAGGACGACCTCATCGACATGCAGGGCACCGTCGTCGCGGTGCACAGCGGGGGCCTTTACCGCGTGCAATGCGACGCCGGCCACGAAGTGCTCGCCCAGCTCAGCGGCCGGATGCGCCGCTTCCGTATCAAAGTAGTCCCCGGAGATCGAGTCACCGTCGGTGTCTCGCCATACGATCCCGTCAGGGGCATCATCACGTTCCGCGCACGCTAGCCAGAACTATTTGAAATCGAACACAACCCAAAGTCACTCACGTCAGCGCCGGCCAGGGCGAGCGCCACACGGCCGCCCACGCCACCAGACTCACACCTCCCAGCATCGGGCCGCTCCTCACTCGCCCATGCTGGAACCGTTTGCCTGCGACACGACGCCCGTTCCTTTCCCGGCCCTCGGGCTCGACACCAGGTTGCTCGAGGGCATTCGCGACCTCGGCTTTGCCGAAACGCGTCCGATCCAGAGCGCCGTGATCCCGCTGGCGCTCGCGGGTCACGACATCATCGCGTGTGCCGAAACCGGCACCGGCAAGACCGCGGCATTCGTTGTCCCGATTCTGCAGCTACTCCTCACCTCCGATCACGCGCTCCCTGGCACGAGCCGGGTCCTCGTGCTGGCACCGACGCGCGAGCTGGCGGTCCAGATCGAGGACGAAATCCACGGGCTTTCGTACCACACATCGATCACCAGCGCCGCGGTGTACGGAGGCGTCGACTTGGGCATCCAGGAACGCGCGCTCAAGGCCGGGGTCGACATCATCGTGGCCACGCCCGGGCGGCTGATGGACCACATGCGGCAGCAGAACGCCGATCTGAGCCGCGTCGGGCTGCTCGTGCTCGACGAAGCCGACCGCATGATGGACATGGGGTTCTGGCCCGACGTCCGCCGCATCATCACGGCTCTGCCTGCCGAGCGCCAAACGCTGCTCTTCTCGGCCACGATGCCCGACGAGGTGATTCAGCTCTCGATCGAGATCGTCCGCGAGCCGAAATTCATTCAGGTCGGCAACCGCAGCAAACCCCCTCAAACCATCACGCATCGCGCGGAGATCGTGCCCGAGTCGGCCAAACTCAACTGGCTGATCGACCATCTGCGGCGGCCCGAGGGTCCCGTGCTCGTGTTCGCTCGGACGAAAATTGGGGCTGAACGCCTGGCGCGGCGGCTTTCAGCGGCGGGCGTCAACTGCACGTCCCTTCATGCGGACCGCACCCAGGACCAGCGACGCCTTGCCGTCGAGGGATTTCGCGGAGGTCGCTACCAAGTGCTCGTCGCGACCGACGTTGCCGCCCGGGGTCTCGACATCGACAGCATCCACACCGTGATCAACTACGAGCTGCCGGACTCGCCGGAGAACTACGTGCACCGCGTCGGCCGCACAGGACGCGCCGACGAGCCGGGTCGCGCGATCACGCTGGTCGCGCCAGACGAGCGCCACGCGCTGGCGAATCTGGAAAAGTCCGTGGGCGTTCGCATAGAATGAGAATCTGAATGGCGGACATCTTTTCCGGGGCGCCGCACGACGACGCGGCGGCCCACGCCGCGGTCGAGCTTTCGACGGCCGTGATGAAGTTCAAGTCCTGCCGTTGGCGTCGTCCTCCTGAAGACGGTCCCGAGTGCTGCGGGCACCGCGACGTGCTGCCGATCGCGGGCACGAGCTTCAACCCCGAAGCCTGGTGCCCGGACTGTTCGTACTTCAAGCTCCGCCGGACGCCAAAAAAGCGGAGCCCCGACGAGTACGGCTACTGATTGCCGCACCTGCTGATCGCTGCTACTCCGAAAATTCCTTGGCCAGCTGAACCCACTCGCCCTGCGGGGCAAGCCGCTGATAGGCGCGCCAATACGGGCGGGCCTCCGGCGAGAGGCCCATTTTCTCGAGGGTGACCGCGAGGTAGAAGTGCGCGTCGGCGTAGACGGGGTTCAGGCGTAGCGCCTCTTGATAGCACACCTGAGCCTGGGCGAAATGGCCGAGGTCGTGATGGATGTTCCCCAGGTTGAAATGCGCCTCGAAGAAGTCGGACTCGAGGCCGATCGCGCGTTCGTACAGCGCCTGCGCCTCCGCCAACTCGTCGCAGCTGTAGTGAATGTTGGCGAGGTTGATGAGCGCGGCCACCTGACACGGGTCCAGCTCTAGGGCTCTGCGGTAGGCGGCCGCGGCCTGATCCTGTGTGGATTCGTCGCCGGTGTCCAGCGCCGAACCAAGGCGGAAATACTCTTCGGCCAGCAGGACGTCCCGCGACCTCGACGGCGAGGCCTTCACGGGGGCGGACTCGGGAGTCTTGCGCCGCTCGAGCGTCAGGATCTTCGCGGCCACCGCGTCGAGCCGGAAGTCGAAGGCCAGCTGTCCGTGGCGCGACGCCAGCAAGGATCGGACGACGCTCGGGAACGTGGCGCCTCGACCGAGCTCGTCGTGGGCCTGCTTGACGGCTACGAGATCGGCAAAAGCAAAGAACACATCCGCGTTGGTCCGAAGCACGGGGCTGATCGCACCGCACTTCACCAGATACCGGAGTTGATCCTCGCGCAACGACGGATAGCGCGCGAGCAAATCACGCATCGCGTGATAGCGTTGCCTGAGCGCCTCCGCCGTCGGCACTCCGGCCATCTGGCAGAAGGCGTCTTCGCTGACGATCTCAATGCGCGTGAACGTCTGGCTGTTGAGCTCCTCGGCGCGCCTCAGTTTGTTGCTCGTCTCGGCCGCCGAGCCGAATCCCTCAGCGCCAACGACCAGCATCGTCGTCCTCGCGTTGACGTCGTCGGCCGTTTGGCCGCCGAGGCGGGCCACGAGCTGACGCGCGTCTCTGCGCCCGAGCGAGCTCAGCTTTCCGGTGAAGACCACGAGTTGACCCGACAGTGGCTGGGGACCGGGCAGGTCAGACGAGGGTGAGGGCAAACGGCCTCCGCTCCGGCTGAAGCTCGAGTGTCACGTCTCTCTCCTCGCGCCTTGCCAGCCGCGCGCCTCGCCGCCCTCGGTGCAACAACGAACTTCTGAGACGTGAGACTGGGAGAACGGCATTCAAGATGAAGGAGAATGACCGTGATGTCAACCGCAAAACGGTCAGGCCGACGGACGAGCGTGCTCCTCGCCGGCGACATAGGCGGCACTAAGACACTCCTTGGCCTCTTCGATCCCCGTCCCGTTCGCCCGCGCCCGATCCTCATACGCGAGTTTGCGACGTTGGAGCTTGCGGATCTGCCCGCCGCGATGCGTGCATTCGTTGACGATGGCCGTACGGGCGGCTCGTCCATCGATGCTGCCTGCTTCGGTGTCGCCGGCCCCGTGCTGGGCGACACCGCAGAGCTAACCAACGTACATCGGCGAATCGACGCGTCGAGCCTGGCCCGCACGCTCGATATCCGGAACATCACACTCCTCAACGATCTGCAGGCGATGGCTTGTGCCGTGCCGGTGCTCGAGGGTTCTGAGCTGCAGGCGCTTCAGACAGGCTCGGCCCTCGAAGGCGGGAACATCGCGCTGATTGCCGCGGGGACAGGACTCGGCGAAGCGGTCCTGTGCAACATGGATGGACGGCTTATCCCATTGCCGTCCGAAGGCGGGCACGCCGACTGGGCCGCGCGAACCGAGCGCGACATTGCGGTGCTGCGCGAACTCGTTCGCCGGTTCGGACGAGCCGCAGTCGAGCAGGTCGTGTCAGGCCCCGGACTGGTGAACATCCACCGAGCCACCCACGAGGGCAGCTGTCCCGCCCTCGACGGCGCCGGAAATCCGAACCTCCCCGCAGCAATTTCCAGTGCCGCGACGGCGCGACACTGCGCCGGCTGCGTGGAAGCGTTGAGCATCTTCGTCGATGCGTACGGGGCCGAGGCCGGCAACCTCGCGCTGCGCGCCGTCTCGACCGGCGGCCTTTTTTTGGGCGGCGGCATCGCGCCACAGATCCTGCCCGCCCTGAGCGACGGGCGCTTCATGCGCGCATTCCGCGACAAAGAGCCCTTCGGGGAGATGCTCGCCCGGATCCCCGTCAAGGTGATCCTCAACCCCAGAGCCGGTCTTCTGGGTGCTGCGGTGTACGGGAGCACCCGCTAGTGAAAAGATCTGAGGGCGGCCAGGCCGGTTTCAGACGTGGGGCAGCTTCGCCCGAGTCACGACCGCATCGAACCACAGGTTCGACAGCTTTTCCTGCACCGTGTTCTGGCGCAGCCGCGCGGCAAGGTTGTGGAAGTCCACTCGATCCAGCTCCTGGTCCTGATTGAAGCAGGAGAAAATGATCGACTCCCGCCCGGTCGCGGGATCGACGTGCTTCTGCAAGCACTGCGCGCAGACTTCCTTCATCATGCACTGCATTGGCGAGTTGATGCTGCCGATACCCACGTGGTCCGGCTTGAGGAAGGGCGCGAGCGGCCCATGGCGGGCAGCCTTCACCGCGGCCATCATCCGGTCCGATCCGATCGCGATGATCCGATCGACAACGTTCAAGGGCACGAGCTGCCGCCCAAGCTCGCCCGCCTGATACGCGAGCATCGCCTGGACGATATTGCCGCGGAAGTGCGCGTCCTGCGGCCGGCCCGGGGCGATCGGCACTCCGGTGTCGGTGCTCCAGACGACCTGGTCTGTAGCCGCTTCGATGTCTTCGCGCTTGAAGAGGTCCTCGCCCTTCTTGTAGCCGGCAAAGTAGATCACCTTGTTGCTTCGATCGCGCATCGCTCTGGCGATGGAGAACAGCACGGCGTTGCCCAGCCCACCGCCGAGCAGGAGCACGTGCTGGCCCTCTGGAATCTCGGTTGGAGCGCCGGTCGGCCCCATAACGACCACCGTTTCGCCCGGCTGCAGATAGGCCACTAGGCGACTCGACACGCCGAGCTCGAGCGCGACAAGCGACAGCAGACCCTGTTCTTTGTCGACCCACGCCCCGGTGAGCGCGATTCCCTCCATCAAAAGCGGCACCGACCGCCCGTCGGCGCACACACGACGCGCGAGGGACTCGTAGTTCTGCAGACGGTAGAACTGACCCGGTTGAAAATGTCGGGCGGCCGCAGGCGCCTTGACGATCACTTCGACGATCGTCGGTGTGAGCCGGACGACCCGTTCGACGCGGGCGATCAGATCGGCATCGAGTCGGGCGACGAGTTCCTGCCACGACCGGTCCCGTTCCTTCTGACGGGTCGGATCGAGACCAGCGAGCTCGTCGGCGAACAGCTCGACGATCTTCGGGTAGCCGTCCCTGGCCGAGGCCATGGCTTTGACGACATTGCCGGCGTACCGGGGATGATTGTCGCCGTAGTAGGTGACGAGCCTGCCGCCGGAGGCATAGGACGTGAAAAACCCGTCAGCGTCGGGCAAGACCTGAAAGCTGCCGGCGCCCGTACGGGACGCGCGGTGCGGTTGGAAGAACTTCTTCTTGGCGTCGAGCTGGAACGTGTGAGGTGACTCCTTCTCGCACGTGATGTTGGGAGTGGTTCCCGCTGCCACCAGGACAGTACGCGCAGGCAGCGTGATGGTGGTAGCGCTCTGCGACGTCGGCCCCCCTTCCCGCTTGAACACGAGCGCCTGCACGGCCCCGCGCTCGTCCGGCACCGCTTCGACGGGATTCAGGTGTTCGGTGAACGCGACGCCCTCTTCGAGCGCCTTGACGACTTCCTCGTGATTCAGGCGGTACGCAGGCGAGTCCACCAGGCGCTTGCGGTAGGCGATCGTCACGCCTCCCCACGAGCGCACCAGAGTGACGAAATCGGGCGCCTCGCCCGACCACCCGGCCCGGGCGCGCTCCTCGCGGACGAGGCGACCGTGGTGGAGGTACTCGTCCAAAATCTCGAGCTCCTCCCCGTCGTAAAGCGCCCGGACATGCGCGTCCCCCAGCTGGGCTGCAAGCGCTTCGAACTGCTGGAGGATTTTCTCGACCTGGAGCGGGTAGTACGCCATCAGCTCGGTGGCGGTGTCGATGGCGGTCAAGCCGCCGCCGATGACGAGTGCCGGCAACCGCATCTGCAGGTTCGGCAGGGCCTCGCGCTTGAACGCGCCCGTCAACTGCAGCGCCATCAGGAAGTCGCTCGCCTTCCTGATCCCCCTTAGCAGGTTGTTCTTCATGTCGATGATCGTCGGTCTTCCCGCGCCGGCCGCAATCGCCACGTGATCGAATCCGTACGTCCAGGCATCGTCAATGGGCACGGTGCCGCCGAATCGCACGCCACCGTACATCCGCAGCCCGTGCCGGCGCCCGAGCGTCAGATGCAGCAGTGTGAGGAAATTCTTGTCCCACCGAACCGTGATGCCGTACTCGGAGACGCCGCCGAATCCCTCCAGCACGCGCTCGTCGAGCCGGCGGTAGATCTCGTTCCAGTCCCGTACCGGGCGCGGCGGCTCGGAATCGGTGCCCACCAGCCCTTCCGGCAGCGGTTCGATCTTCAGCCCGTCGATGCCGACCACACCGAAGCCTTCATTCACAAGGTAGTGCGCCAGCGTGTATCCGGCGGGGCCGAGCCCAACGACCAACACGCGTTTGCCGTTGTGCGGAAGGGCGTAGGGTCGCCGGACATTCAGCGGATTCCAGCGCGTGAGCAGCCCGTAGATCTCGACGCCCCAGGGAAGCCGCAGGACGTCGGTCAGCACGCCGGTTTCGATCTGCGGAATGTTGACCGGCTCCTGCTTCTGGTAGATGCACGACTTCATGCAGTCGTTGCAGATCCGATGGCCGGTGCCCGGGCACATCGGGTTGTCGAGCGTAACGAGCGCCAGCGCCCCGACGGCGTCGCCGGCCTTTCGCAGCGCGTGCATCTCGGAGATCTGTTCGTCGAGCGGACAGCCGTTCAGCTCGATCCCGAGCGGGTTCGCGGCAACACGGGCGGGAGGCGCCAAGGCACCGGGTGCCGGCGGCTCGAAGATGCCCTTCGAGCACGTATCTTTGTCGCGCTCGTGGCAGAGCACGCAGTAGTGGATCTCGCCCAGCACCTCGCGCGGCGGCATCCGCGAGTCGGTCAGTCCGAACCCATCGCGCCGGCGCAGGCGCCTGTCCGGACCGAACATCAGCTCGCGCGGAACCCTGGCGCCCTCCGCTTCGTCCGCCGGACGAACCACGTCGACAAGATTCCAGTAGTCGAGATTCTCGGGAAAGCGGAAGACCACCCAATGACGAAAGGCCGGATCGTGGAGGCGCGCGGCACACCAGCGCTTCAACGTCTCGATGTCGGCAGCCGCGGCATCCTTCGCGGCCTTCTCTCGATCCAGCAGCGCGCACC
>JBGPJH010000063.1:0-12994 GCA_041485305.1 Vicinamibacteria bacterium
AAGCTCGGCCTCTACTTCTTGGCCTTGGCGTGCGACTCGA
Organism: Vicinamibacteria bacterium; assembly: GCA_041485305.1. Taxonomy (GTDB): domain Bacteria; phylum Acidobacteriota; class Vicinamibacteria; order Vicinamibacterales; family CAVVIG01; genus JBGPJH01. The sequence goes on from JBGPJH010000063.1 coordinate 41, forward strand.
TGTATTCGACCGCCTCTTTCACGCGGGTGATCTTCTCGGCATCCTCGTCCGGGATCTCGATGCCGAATTCCTCCTCGAACGCCATCACCAGTTCGACCGTGTCGAGAGAGTCAGCGCCCAGATCGTCGACGAACGACGCATCCGCCGTCACTTCTTCTTCGTCGACGCCCAGCTGCTCCACGATGATGCTCTTGACTTTGTCGGCTACCGCCATTCATCCCTCCTACATGTACATCCCGCCGTTGACGGCTAAAACGTGCCCTGTAATATACGCTGCCTCGTCGGATGCAAGAAAGCAGACAGCCGCCGCGACATCGTCCACCGTGCCGAGCCGTCCGAGCGGGATCTGCGCCACCCAGTCGCCCTGCGCCTTTCCGGCCATCGCGCGGGTCATGTCGGTGTCAATCATGCCCGGCGCGATGGCGTTGACGGTGATCTTGCGCGATGCCACCTCGCGGGCCAGGGTTTTGGTGAAGCCGATGAGGCCCGCTTTCGAGGCGGCGTAATTCGCCTGCCCGGCGTTACCCGTCTGGCCGACGACCGAGCTGACGGCGATGATGCGACCCCCACGCTGCTTCAGCATCGGACGCAAGACGGCCTGAGCGAGGGTGAACATCGCGGTCAGGTTGGTCGCAATCACCGCGTCCCAATCGTCCCGACTCATTCGTAACAGGAGCTGGTCGCGGGTGATGCCGGCATTGCTGACGAGGATGTCGAGACGGCCGTACCGCTCCACGACCTCCCTGGGCAGCCGTTCCAGCGCCGGGCCGTCCGTCACATCGACACCAACCGCCTCCGCTCGGCCTCCACGTTCGGCGATGGCGGTCACCGTGCCGACGGCGTGCTCCCCGCGCGCCACGGCGACCACCAGCGCCCCCTGCTCGGCCAACTTCGTCGCAATCGCGCGACCGATCCCCCTCGACGCACCGGTGACGAGAGCGATCTTTCCCGACAGCTCAAACATGCGTCCTCAGATGCCACTGGCATATAGTCCAGCCGCGTTCGGCCGGCGAGACGTCGCCGCTGGTCGCGTTGCTTCCCCACGGGCCGCTATGGGAGCAACGCCTCAACAGGTCCGAGATCCTCAGGGCCGCCGAAGCGAACCACCGTCGCCTCGCGCAGGATTTTCCGCACGAGCCCACCGAGCACCGCTCCGGGACCAACCTCAACATACGTTGTGACGCCTTCAGACGCAAGGCGGCGCACAACGTCCTCCCAACGGACCGGCGAGGAGACCTGCGCCACGAGCGCGTCGATGGCGGCCGCGGCCGTGCGCTTGGGTTCGGCATCCACGTTGGCGACAATCGGCACCCGCGGGTCCTGGACCGCAAGCGCGCGCAGCTCCGGGGCCAGACGCCGTTCTGCCGGCTTCATCAACGCGCAATGAAACGGAGCGCTGACAGGCAGCGGCACAACCCGCTTCGCGCCCAGCGCCTTGGCCCGCTCGCCCGCTCGACCCACGGCGTCCCGGCTTCCGGCAATGACGACCTGCCCCCCTCCGTTCATGTTCGCTGGGCTCACCACCTCGCCCATCGCCGCCTCCGCGCACGCCTGCGCCACGAGGCCCACGTCGAGCCCTTGCACCGCGGCCATGGCACCGGTGCCGACCGGCACGGCTTCCTGCATGTAGCGGCCCCGGCGTCGCACAATCCGAAGGGCATCGGCGAATGAGAACGTGCCAGCCGACACGTTCGCCGAGTACTCACCCAGGCTGTGCCCCGCGACGAATGCCGGCTGCAGGCCTAGAGACGCCAGCAGTCGATACGCCGCGACGCTGACCGCGAGCATCGCCGGCTGCGTGTTTTCGGTGAGCGTGAGCTGGGCGTCTGGTCCCTCGAAGCACAAGCGGCTCAGGGGCTCGCCAAGCGCCTGGTCTGCTTCGGCGAAGGTATCGCGGCACACGGGATAGGCGTCCCGGAACCCTTTCCCCATACCAACCTGCTGCGATCCCTGTCCGGGAAAAATAAAGGCGATCAACGGCCCGCCTCCGACGCGTGGCCAGGACAAGCCGGGGAGGCGACCGTGGCGGCGGCGATGTCGTCCTGGGCGCGCCGAATGAAGTTGCTGGAAGCAAACCGGTAGGCCATGGCAATCGCGTTCCGAACCGCCTTCGCGCTCGACCGGCCGTGTCCCACGATCACGATGCCCGCCACGCCGAGGAGTGGAGCGCCCCCGTACTCCGAATAGTCGACCCGCCGCCGGAAGCGCCGCAGTGCGCGGCGGGTCAGCAGGGACCCAACCCGTGTCGTGATCGTGCTCGACAGCTCGTCACGCAACAGATCCCCGACCACGTCGACGAGCCCCTCGCTGATTTTCAGCGCGACGTTGCCGGTAAAGCCGTCACATACAATCACGTCGGCCGAGCCGCTGTAGACCTCCCTCGCCTCGACGTTGCCGACAAACGCGAGCGGCGCCGCCTTCAGGAGCCGGTGGGCTTCGCGAGTCAACTCGTTGCCCTTGGTCTCTTCCTCCCCGATCGACAGCAGAGCGACGCGCGGCGACTCGATCCCGAACGCCACCCGCGCGTAGGCACTGCCGATCACCGCAAATTGCAGCAGGTGCTGAGGACGGCAGTCGACGCTCGCGCCAACGTCGAGTAGGACCGCGGGGCGTCGTCTGGTCGGAATCGTGACCGCCAATGCTGGCCGATCGACGCCCGGCAGCATGCCAAACGCACCGTGCGCCGCCATCACCGATGCCCCCGTGTGACCTGCGCTGAATAGCGCGGCTGCATCGCCGCGGGCGACCATCTCCGCCGCAACCTTGATTGTGGCGGTCGGTTTGCGACGCAGCGCGGCCGCAGGCGATTCCGCCATGTCGACCACGGCATCGGCCTCGACCGTGCGCACCCGATCGCGGTCGGCCCTGACGTGACGCTTCAGCTCGGCCTCGAGCCGATCGGTCGGGCCAACGAGCGTCACGCCGAGGTCGAAATGCCGCACCGCCAGGAGTGCGCCGTCGACGATGTGTCCTGGAGCGGCGTCGCCGCCCATTGCGTCAACGGCGATCCACATCATCGGGTGTGAACCGTCCTACTCCTCGTCGACGGCCTGAACCTGCCGGCCCCGGTAGTACCCGCAATTCGAGCACACACGGTGCGGGAGTTTGGGTTCGTGACAATGCGGGCATTCGCTGAGGCCCACCGCCTTCAACGTATCGTGGGTGCGGCGCTTGGCCGTGCGTGTCTTCGAGTGTCGTCGTTTGGGGTTTGGCATCTCGTCGTCTCTCGTAAGCGCCCGTGGCTCCTGCAGAGAGCCATAGCGACGCGTCGTCAGTGTCCCTTGCCCTCTCTCGGGACATCACTCTTGAGGGCTCTCAACGCGGCCAACCGCGGGTCGTCCCATCCGCGGCTGCACTCGCACCCGCCGCGATTGAGGTTCGTCCCGCATACCGGGCACAACCCCAGGCAGTCCTCGGTGCAGAGCGGCTTCATCGGCAGCGACAGATAGAACTGCTCGTGCATCAACTGCCCAAGATCGATGGTGTCGTTCTCGTAAAACGCCGTCGTCAGATCGTCTTCGTCGACCTCACGCTCGCCTTCGCCCGTATTCCGGCTGTGCGGTTGATAGCGCAGGTCGAAATCCGAATCGATCGGCCAATAAAAGGGCTCCAGACAGCGGCTGCACCCGAGTTCGATTGTCGTCCGCACATGGCCGACGAGCCGAAACTGATCCTTGTCCTTAAAGATATCGAACGCCAGACGAACCGGCGCCGCGACGCGGAGGCCATCCCCGTCCCGGCCCAGCTGCTCCGGTGCGTACACCTGTTCGAACTGCTCGCGGGCCGCGCGAATGTTCGCGAGGCTCAGGGAAAGCATCAAACCCCCAATATACCACGCGGAAAGGTGCTTAGGTGCTGGAGTGCTACGTGCTGGGGTGCTTTCTCGGGCTAGTCGATGGCCCAGGGCTTGGGGATGAAGAGGTGCTCGAAGAGACGGACCGCGTAGCGATCGGTCATGCCGGCGACGAAGTCCCGCGCCGCGGCGTCGAGGCCCTCTTGTTCGAGCGTGCGTCGGTCGAGGAACTCGTCGTGGCGCTCGCGGACCTTCTCCCACAGCCCGGAGAGAATGTCGGACGCTTTTTGGAACTCCGCCGTCGCGATCGCGTTCTCGTACACAGCATCGAACAGAAAACTCCGCAAACGTAGCACGGCGTCGAGCACCGGTGGACTCATCCGGATTTCGGTCAGGTGGCCTTCCAGCGTCTCGGCCACAACGTCCTTCACCAGGGTGGAGATGCGCGCGGACGAGGAGGTGCCCAGGGCCTCGACGAGATCGCGCGGAAGGTCTTCGGACTTCAGCAGTCCTGCGCGAACCGCGTCGTCGATATCGTGATTGACGTAGGCGATCAGATCGGCCACGCGCATGATCTGGCCCTCGATCGTGCTGGCCCGCTGCTCGGCAGGCATGCCGACGGGCGCCCCCGATTTCCCTTTTGAGTGCTTGGCGATGCCATCGCGCACTTCCCACGTCAGGTTGAGACCTCGGCCATCGTTTTCGAGCACGTCGACGATGCGGAGGCTTTGTTCGTAGTGGTTGAACCCGCCCGGCATCAGCTCGTCGATGATGCGCTCGCCGGCGTGGCCGAAGGGCGTATGTCCCAAATCGTGTCCGAGCGCGATCGCTTCCGTGAGCTCTTCGTGCAGGCGCAGCACTTTGGCGATCGTGCGTGCGATCTGTGAGACCTCCAGCGTGTGCGTCAGGCGCGTGCGGTAATGGTCGCCTGCCGGCGCGAAGAATACTTGCGTCTTGTGCTTCAGACGCCGGAACGCCTTGCAGTGGATGATGCGATCTCGGTCGCGCTGGAAAGCCGGACGAACGTCGTCTTCCAGCTCGGGCCGGAGACGTCCCCGCGTCGCAGCGCTCTTCGCCGCCTGCGGCGCAAGAAGCTCCCACTCTCTCGCTTCGAGCTGCTCCCTGATGGTCAAGCGGCGATCTCGCCGAGAAAACTCGAGCCGTGCGCCAGGCGGCCGAGCGCAAACAGCTCCGCCAGCGTCTGTCCGACGTCCGCGAACGTCGATCGTGTCCCGAGATCGACGCCTTCCCGCACGCCGGCGCCGGTGACCAGCAGCGGCACGTACTCTCGGGAATGATCCGTGCCCGGCGTCGTCGGATCGTTGCCGTGGTCCGCCGTCACGATCAGCAGATCGTCCTGGTGCAACCGTCGCAGGAGGTCGGCGAGACGCGAATCGAATCGCTCGAGATTGGCAGCGTAGCCGGCGACGTCGTTCCGATGGCCGTATTGGGTGTCGAAGTCGACCAGGTTCGCAAAAATGAAACCCCGCTCAAGCGCCGTCACCTCCTCGACGACGCGATCCATCCCTTCGTCGTCGCTGCCGGTGTGAAGCGCCCGCGTGACGCCGCGTCTGGCGAACAGGTCCGCAATCTTTCCGATGGCGACCACCGGGATACTCGACGCCGTCGCACGGTCGAGCAGTGTTTCGCCCGACGGCGGCCGCGTGTAGTCGCGGCGGTTCGAGGTGCGCCTGAACTGCCCTGGCCCTCCGACGAACGGGCGCGCAATCACCCGCCCGACTCCGAGGCCCTCGCTGACGAGCGTGTACGCGATCTCGCACGCGCGATACAGCTCGGGCAGGGGAACGATGCCTTCGTGCCCGGCAATCTGAAACACACTGTCGGCCGACGTGTAGACGATTAGCGCACCCGTGCGTAGATGCTCGGGGCCGAGCGCTTCAATGATTTCGGTGCCAGACGCCGCCGTGTTGCCGAGCACGCGCCGCCCCGTCTGGCGCGAGAATTCGGCGATGATCTCGGGCGCGAAACCGTCGGGAAACACCGGGAACGGGCGGTCGAGGACGACGCCCATCAGCTCCCAGTGGCCGGTCACCGAGTCTTTGCCCGGAGAAGCCTCGGCCATCCGGCCGACGGCGCCAACGGCACCGTCGCTCTCGCGCGCACCGCCAATCGCGGCCACGCGACCTAATCCGAGCGACCGCAGGGTCGGCACTTTCAACGGCACGCGCTTGGCGATGTTGCCGAGGGTGTTGCTCCCTTGGTCGCCGTAGGTGGGCGCATCAGGTAGTTCCCCAACCCCGACGCTGTCGAGAACAATCAAAATGGCTCTCGTGAAGCGGGACGGCATAGTGCTCGGGTCGCGCGACGTCGTCGGCGACCGGTGTCTGTGCGCTGACGGCGTCGACCATCCGAAGGTCACGGTGAGGTTGTCTCGCCGCCGGTCCCCTTCAGGCACTCGTCCAGCAGGCGATTGACGGCGACGATCGTGGAAGCGGACTCGCCGGGACCGGCGAACCACCGTAGATTAGGCTCTTTGCGAAACCAGATCAACTGTCGCCGCGCGTAGCGTCGGTTCTCCTGCGCGATGAGGGCACGCGTGGACGGTTCATCCCGTACGCCGTGCAGATGCTCCAGCGCCTGTCGGTACACGAGTCCCCCGAACGGTCTCGCATCCTTTGGAACCCCCTTTGCGAGAAGGCGGCGAATCTCGTCGAGCAGTCCGCGCTCGAACTGCTGATGCACGCGTCGCGTCACCCGATCCGATGTCTGGTCGGCCGGCAGTCGCAGTCCAATAGGGACGATCTCCAGGTCGGGAATCTCCGACCGCGTGGCGGCGAAGTGAGCCGTTATGGGGCGACCGGTGAGGAAGAAGACTTCGAGCGCGCGAACGATCCGCTTCACATCGCGCGGCTGGATTCGCCGGGCCGATTCCTTATCGAACCGCAGCAGCATCCGGTGCAGGAACTGCACGCCTCGCCGGCTGGCGATCAACTCGAGCCTTCCGCGCAGCACGGCGTCCCGGCCGGGACCGGGAAACAGGCCCCGCGTCAGCGCCCGATAGTAGAAACCGGTGCCGCCGGCGACAATCGCCAGCCGCCCCCTTGCCCGAATCTCGCGAATGGCCCGGGCAGCGTCGCGGGCATACTGCGCCGCTGTGTACTCCTCGGACGGATCGACGACATCAATCAGATGATGCGGAATGCCTCGCCGCGCGGCCGGCAGCACCTTGTCGGTGCCGATGTCAAACCCGCGGTACACGGCGGTGGAATCGCAGTTGACGATCTCGCCATCGTACCGCTCGGCCACCGACAGCGCGAGGGCGCTCTTGCCGGTCGCGGTCGGTCCCAGAATGGCGACGACCGGCCTGGCCACGGCGCTCAACCGCGGAGGCGAACCAACAGGTAGACAAGGAAGGCGGCGAGCGCGATCACGAGCCCAAGGCGCTGCGCCCCGGTCATGGGCGAAGAGCCCCGCCGGCCTTCACTGCGGGGGCTCTTCGTTGTAGAAAAACGTCACCGTGAAGAACGCCTTCTCGGTGGGATACTCGGGCGGCAATGGTTTGGTCGGATTCGAGGTGACGAGCGCACCGTACGCCGCGTTGTTGAACGCGCCCACCGGGCTGGGACCGACGACGGCGAGATCCGTGATGCTGCCGTCCTTGTGCACGTTGAACGTGATCGCAACGTGTCCCTGCATGGACATCGCGGCATACGGGATCAACCAGTTGCGCTTCACCTGAGCGATGAAGTATCGGATCCAGGGACCGAACTCGACGCCCTTGGTGTCGAACTGAATGGCTGGCCCGAATGCCCCGCCACCACCCTGTCCGTTCTCGAACTGATCGCGCTGTACGTACCGCTGCAGGTTGCGCAGCGCGTCGCCGAGCGAACCTCCAGCCTGGGGCGACTGGCCTGTTCCCTGCAGCGGCGGACGATTGGCGGGAAGCTGCAGCGCGGATTGCGATTCCGGCAGTCGCTGAGGAGGAACCGGCGCCGGGTCGGGCTGCGGCGCTGCCCGCTCGCCTGCGGCGGGATCGGGGGCGGGACCCTGGCCTCGGGCCGCTTGTCGATCCACCTGTTCGACGCGCTCCCTGGTGTTCCCGCGCGAGAACGGCAGGGGATTGGTCGGAGACTTGGCGCGCTCGAGGGCCCGCGCGGCGCGATCCTGGTCCGATAACTCGCCGCGATCGGGCGGTTTTGGGGCCTTCGGATCGACGCGCGGCTGAACGAACACGAATCTCGGAGGTCGCTGCCGTTCAGCCTGCTCCTCGAGCGCGAGCTGACGCGCGCGAACGGCCTTCATGTCGAGGGGAAACAACCGCGGCGCCAGCAGAATGAAGACCACCATCAGGAGATGGACGATGATCGACAGCAGGATACCCTCGCGCCAGGAGATAGCGCGACCTATCGGCGCAATGTCCGGGTGATAATCGTCGAAATCGAAGTACATCGGGCGGTTAACGGCAGTATATCAGCCGAGCGTTTCGGGTTGCGGTGATTTGATCACGACCCTCGTCGTGCCGTGTAAAGATAGACGATTCCGAAGGTCAGAGGGCTGGCGAGGATGTCGGTGAACCCGCTTTTTCTCAGGATTCCGGCAAACTCGTCGGGTGTGGCAAATCCGAGGACTGAAGCCGGCAGGTAGCCATACGCTACGTTGTGCTTCGACACGAGGCGACCGATGCGCGGGAGCACCTGGTTGAAATACCAGAGATACGCCGCTCGCACGCCAGGCGTGGTCGGAATCGCAAACTCCAGGACGGCCAGCCGTCCGCCAGGTATAAGGACCCTATAAATTTCCCTGCACGCGGCGGCCGTATCCTCGACGTTCCGGATCCCGAACGCGATCGTCAACGCGTCGACCGACGCGCTGGACAGCGGAATCTCCGTGGCATCTCCCCGAGCCAATGCAATCGACGATTCCAGACGCCGGCGGTGCACTTTCTCGACGCCGACGCGAAGCATGGCGGCTGCGAAGTCTATTCCGATAACACGCCGGGCGCCGGGGTGCGCCTCCGCCGCCGCGATCGCCAAATCGGCTGTGCCGGTACAGAGATCGAGCACTCGCTCTCGACCAGTCAGCGACAGCGAGCGCACCGCGCGCCTCCGCCAATGCCGGTCGACACCCGCGCTCAGCAGATGGTTGAGGAGGTCGTATTTGCCGGCGATGGCATCGAACATCCCGGCAATGCCTGCGGGCGATTTCGAGACGCTCAAGACGTGATATCTAGGAACCTACCCGACCGACCCACTGAGGATAGAGATTGTGCTCGAAGCCGAGCGCCGCGAGAATCTTTCCAGCCATGAAGTCGGCGAGATCGCCTAACGTTTTCGGAAGCTGATAGAACGCGGGCATGGCGGGCAGGATAATCGCGCCGGCCTCGGCACACAGCACCATGTTTCGAAGCTGAGGCAGGCTCATCGGCGTCTCGCGGGGCACGACGACCAGCGTCCGTCGCTCCTTCAGCATGACGTCGGCCGCCCGCTCCACGAGACTCCGAGAGAGCCCGTGCGCGACGCCCGCGAGCGTCTTCATCGAACAGGGCACGATCACCATGCCCCGGCACCCGTGGCTCCCGCTAGCGAGGGGCGCTCCGAGATCCCGGTTGCTGTGAATGGTGAGGGTCCCGGCCCGAACGTCCGCACCGTACTCGGCTGCGAGGAACGGCAAGAGACGTTCGACCGTCGCCTGCTCGCCCACTTCGTCCCGCAGCAGTCGGCGCCCGAAGTCGGATGCGATCAGCTCGACGTGCGCGCCGCGCGAGAGCAGCGCCGCGAGCGTCCGCGTTGCATAGATCGCCCCACTCGCACCGGTGATGGCAACCGCAATCGAGCCGTTGGGCTCAGTGGGCATAGATGGACACGGCCAGGACCAGCAAGTACAGGATGCCGACGTACCCGTTCAGGTCGAACGCGCGCTTGACCTGCGAAAGATCGTCAGCACCAACCAGCGACTGCTCGTACCCGAGCAGCAGCGCGACGAGCGTCACGCCGGCGAAATAGAACCGCGGCAGCGGCGTCGCCCAGGCCAGCGCCGCCAAGCCGGCGACGGCCACGACGTGCATGAGCCGGGACATCGCGAGCGCAGCGCGCACGCCATATCGAGCCGGAATCGATCGCAGGCCGTGGCTCCGATCGAACTCGAAGTCCTGGCACGCGTACAGCACGTCGAAGCCACCCACCCAGGCGCCGATCGCGAGCGCCAGCAGCCACGGTTCCCAGCCGCCCCGCCCACCGACCGCGAGCCAGCCACCGACGGGCGCGACCGCCATCGCCAGCCCGAGGAACAACTGCGTCCACGTCGTGTAGCGCTTGGCCAGCGAGTACCAGAACACGACGGCCAGCGCGAGGGGCGAGAGCAGGACGCACAACGGGCTCAGCTGCCAGGCGGCATAGACGAACACGATCGAAGCGATGGCGACAAACGCGGCCGCCTCGCGCGTGCTCATGGCACCACGCGGAATCTCCCGCGCAGCCGTCCGGGGGTTGAGGGCATCGAATCGCGCGTCCACCATCCTGTTGAACGCCATCGCGGCCGAACGGGCCGACACCATGGCGACCAGGATCCAGAACACCACGGACCAGGTGATCGGGACGTGCCGCCCAGCCAGCAGGGCACCCGCCAGCGCGAACGGCAGCGCAAACACGGAGTGCCCGAACCGCACGAACGAGAAGTAGACAGTCAGCCGTTCAAGCATGGCGCATTGCACAGAGACGCGGCTATCAAGCCTCAATCCACCGGATCTGCTCCGGATGGATTCCGGACACGAGGTATTCTTCCACATCCCCTACGCCGGCCGGAATCGCGACCGCAAGGAGCCGCGCCCGCTTCCCAGGCTCGATCGTACCGTAGTCTCGGTCGAACCCGAGCGCGCGCGCCCCCTGCCGCGTGGCGCTGTCGAGCAGCGCGGAGGCAGGCACCGACGGCGCCAGCGCCCGCATCGCGGCAAGCTCGGCGAACACATTGAGGTCGGGCGCGCTGGCAAGGCTGTCGGTCCCGACGGCCACTCGAACCCCCGCCGTGTAGAAGTCCTCGAGCGGGGGGGTGCCGGCTCCCGTGCGGTCATTGCTTCTCGGGCACGTCACGATCGTCGTCTCTCGCGCCGCCAGACGGGCCAGATCGGCCTGGCGCATCCACACGCCGTGAACCGCGAGGACACGGCCGTCGAGGAATCCGTTGTCGTCGAGATACTGGACAGGGCTGCCGCCCGGCGGCACCCAGGAAGGGTTCCAGGCGCCCACGTCGACGAGGAACTCGCGCCACGCACCGGTTCCCGAGGCGATGAACTCGATTTCTTCGGCCGACTCGCAGAGGTGAACACTTGTCGGCGCGAACGGCTCCCGTTCCATCGCCTTCCGGATCGCCCGAAACACCAGCGGTGCCACCGAATAGGGCGCGTGAGGCGCAAGACTGGCGCGCAGGCGAGGGGTGGGGACGAGCGCTTCGATCTGTCTCCTCGCCCGCTCCACAAACGCGTCGGGTTCCGTGGCGTTGAAGCGGATCAGCTCGTAAAACAGCACACCACCTAGATCGCTGCGCGCGAGGAGCTCGAAGGTCACCAGGGTGTTGCTGATGTCGCCGACGAGCGCGGTTCCACACCGAACCGCTTCCTCGATCCCCTCCTCGACGCCTCTCAGGATCTCGGGCGATCGTGGGTCGGAATGGCGGCTCCGCGCGGCCATGACGCCACGAACCCACGCCACGAATGCCGATGCGGGCGGAATACGCTCGCGCAGGTACGACAGTTCCAGGTGCGTGTGTGCGTTGACGAGGCCAGGCAGAACGGCCACTCTGCCGAGATCCGCTCCGGTGCCCGAGTCGGCGGATCCGCGGTGCCCGACCGCCACGACGCGGCCGCGGTCAACATCTATCCATCCGTCTCGGATCGGTGGGCCGCTGATCGGCAGCACCCACGAAGCGTGAAATCGGATCAATGCGGGATGATGCGAAGCTGCTTGCCCGGGTGGCTTCGGGCCTCGTAATTCATCAACTCGTCAGGGACGTGCGCATCGCCGGCTTCGCGGGCAGTAGCCAACTCCGTCATTCGCGGAACGTCGCGGCCCCGACAGATCGGGTCGCCGAGTAATTCGTAGTGCATGTTGCGACGCTTGGCCGTGAAGCCAGCGTCCTCGATGTTGCGCACAATCTCGACTTCGTCCATGCAGTAGCTCGCCCCCGCTGCCCGCACGACGTTCTCTTCGATCATGACGCTACCCATGTCGTTCGCGCCGTACGCGAGACTGAGCTGTCCCACTTTCCCGCCTTGCGTCACCCACGACGCCTGCAGGTTGTCGAAATTGTCGAGCACGATGCGCGATAACGCCAGCGTCCGCAGGTAGTCGACCCCGGTCGCCTCCGTCCCGGCCAGCTCGGTGTGATCGGGCTGATAGCTCCACGCGATGAACGCGGTAAACCCACCGGTTTCGTCCTGCAGCGCTCTGAGCCTCAGCAAGTGCTCGAGGCGCTCCTCGTCGGTCTCTACCGTGCCGTACATCATCGTCGCCGTGGTCCGCAGGCCGGCACGGTGTGCCTGCCGCATCACGTCGAGCCATTCGTCCGCCGTCGCCTTGCCGTAGCAATGCAACAGCTTCCGTACCCGATCGACGAGGATTTCCGCCCCGCCACCTGGCACGCTGTCCAGACCCGCGGCAATGAGCCGGCCCAGCACGATCGGCACCGGAAGCTGGGACAGCCTCGACAGATGGATCAGTTCTGGGGGTGACAGCGCATGAAGCCTGAACGACGGGTAGCGTTGCTTGATCGCCCGGAACATGTCCTCGTACCAGGCGAGCGGCAAGTCGGGGTTGTGCCCTCCCTGGAGCAGGAGCTGCACGCCCCCAACCGCAATCGTCTCGTCGATCTTCCGGAACAGCTCGTCGAACCCGAGCGCGTACCCTTCCGGCGACCCCACCGGGCGATAGAACGCACAGAACGCACACTTGGCCACGCACACGTTCGTGTAGTTCACGTTCCGGTCGATGATGTACGTGACGATGTGGTCAGGGTGCTTGCGGGCACGAATGGCCTCGGCCAGCCCTCCGAGTAGCAGGGTGGAGGCGTGACGGTACAAGCTCAACGCCTCGCTTGCGGTCACGCGCTCGCCCGCTCGAACCTTGTCGCCGATGGAGTCGATCGTCGTCATCAGAAGAAGCGCAGTTCGCCCGCCCGCTCGACCACACCAGCCTCAGCGGCATAGCGAT
>JBGPJH010000064.1:0-12946 GCA_041485305.1 Vicinamibacteria bacterium
GGTGTAGGATTTACACGACTACCTCGACCGCAAGCGGAAGAGCTATGTAGTTTCTGCATATGTGGGAAACTGTAATCCCTTAGGGGCAGATCAATGTAGTTCATTGTCGTACTCACTGGACCACAGCGTGCGACAGTCGCAGCGTCAGATTCGGTGCCTTACCATTCGGGCGGAGGCGAGCCACGATATCTACCCATCCAGTATGCGGCAATCGCTGAGCCGTGTAGGTGCGTTTGAGCACATGTGCTGCTTTCGCTTCCCTGACGCCTTCCCGCGGTAAGATTCTGGATGTGAGCCCGACCCATACCTCTATTCCTGTTTCATCGCGGATCAGCCGCTTCTCGTATGCCATTCGAAACATCGTTGTCGAGGCACAACGGGTGGAGGCCAGGGGCACGAAGGTTCGCTACCTGAACGTCGGCGACCCGGTCGCGTTCGGCTTCAAGACGCCGCCGCATCTGATCGAGGCAGTAGAGCGCGCGATTCGCGACGGGCACAACGGCTACGGGCCCTCCGCGGGGCTGCTGGCGGCGCGCGAGGCGGTCGCCACGGAAAACACCGCGAAGGGCTGGCCGGTGGACCCCGAGCGAGTGTTCATTACGGCGGGGACGTCAGAAGGCATCGACCTCGCACTGAGCGCCCTCCTGGATCAAAACGACGAAGTGCTCGTGCCGATGCCCACGTACCCGCTTTACACGGCGGTGGTCGCGAAGATTGGTGCTCACCCCGTCTGCTACCCGACCGACCCGAACCACGGCTGGTTCCCGGATCTCGATCGCCTTTCCGCGCTCGTCACCTCGTCAACGCGTGTCCTTGTCGTCATCGATCCCAACAACCCGACGGGCGCGACGTACCCGACGCCGGTTCGCCAGGGACTCCTGGAGTTCGCGGATCGTCACGGCCTCGTGATCGTGGCCGACGAAGTATATGGCGAGCTCGGCTACGATGGTCCCGTCGCCCCCCTTGGAAGTTTCGATTCAGATGCGGCGGTGATTTCTTTGTCGAGCCTCTCGAAGGCGTACCTGGCACCCGGCTGGCGAACCGGCTGGCTGTCAATCGGCCGGTCCCCCCGGCTCGACGACGTGGCGGCGGCGATCCGGAAGCTGGCGGACGGGCGGCTGTGCAGTACGGTCCCGATGCAGTACGCGGTGCCAGCCGCGATCAACGGCGACAGATCCCACCAGAAGCTTTTTCGCGCGGCGCTCAAGGAGCGGGCGGTGCTGACCGCCGAGAGCTTGCGCGCGATGCCCGGCGTGACTTGCGTGACGCCGACGGCGGGATTCTACGCGATGCCCAAGGTCGAGTTGCCACCGGGACGGACGGATGAAGAGTTCGTCCTCGGCCTGCTCCGCAAAACGGGCGTGCTGTGTGTGTACGGGTCTGGCTTTGGAACGCCGCCCTCCGAGGGGTATCTCCGCATCGTCTTCTTGGCCTCGCCGGTCGAGCTGAAAGAAGTCTATCGGCTCATGGCGGACTTCACGGCCGACTTCCTTCGCTAGTTCGACTTCGTCAGGCTGATTATTGTCAACGGAACTTGCGGCCAGCCGCTCGTTCCAAGAACCACGCCAAACATGGTCCGAATCTTGACTATTTCCGTTTTTGGGCCGGTTTTGAGGCCAATAGACGGCGATAAGTTTCCTGATTGGGTGATAAAGTTCTTCGTTCAAGACGCTGACTATGGGGTCCCTGTACAGACCGTTTAGTCCATCTCGTCGCCTCTTTGGCGACCTCGTCGTGCTGGGCTTTGTGGTCGTGCAATGCCTGGATGGGATGTTCACCTATCTTGGCGTGACCATCTGGGGTCCGGGGATCGAAGCCAATCCCTTGCTCAGTTCCGCCATGGCCTACGCTGGCCCCGGTACGGCACTCGCCGGAGCCAAGCTGCTGGCGGTTGCGTTCGGGATGCTCTTGCACTTGCGGCGCATTCATAACATTGTCTTCCTGCTCACCGCCTTCTACATCGCGGCCGCGATCGTCCCCTGGACCGCGCTTTTCCTGACCAGCCGCTAGTTCGCAACCCGTCGTCCTCCGCAGCGCGGCCCCCGGGGACCTCCGACAGTCATATACTCAACTCCTGCCGATACCGATGCGCCCAGATCCGCTCACGTACCTGTCGGACGAGCTCGGCGCGCTGAAGCGGGAAGGGCTGTACCGCCACTTCCACGTTCTCAACGACGAACAGAAGGCAAAGACGTCCTTCGATCGCCGCGTGGTCGTGAACCTGTCGTCGAACAACTACCTGGGTTTGACGACGCATCCACGGCTTCGAGAGCGGGCGCTGGACGCCGTGCGGCGGCTCGGAGTGGGCTCGGGATCGGTGCGGCCGATCGCCGGCACCATGGACATTCACGTGGAGCTGGAGCGCCGCCTCGCCGAGTTCAAACAGACCGAGGCCGTCGTCGTCTTCCAGAGCGGTTTTGCGGCAAACGCCGGCACCGTCGCCGCCATCCTGACGAAAGACGACGTGATTGTCTCCGACGAGCTGAATCACGCGAGCATCGTCGATGGATGCCGGCTGAGCCGAGCAACCATCAAAGTGTTCCCGCACAAGGACGTGGGCGCCGCCCGCAAGGTGCTGGCCTCCCTGCCCCCGGGGCAGCGTAAGTTGCTCATTTCCGACGGCGTCTTCAGCATGGACGGCGACCTCGGGCCGTTGCCGGAGCTCTGTTTGCTGGCCGAGGAATTTGGCTGCATCATGATGGTAGACGATGCGCACGCGAGCGGAGTGTTCGGACAAAACGGCCGTGGCACGATCGATCACTTTAAAGTGCACGGCCGCGTCGACGTGCAGGTGGGAACGCTGTCGAAGGCCGTCGGAGTGCTGGGCGGGTACGTCGCGGGTAGCCGGACGCTCGTCGACTTCCTCTGTCACCGGGCACGCCCCTTCCTGTTCTCGACGTCGCATCCGCCCGCGGTAGCGGCCGCCTGCATCGCGGCGATTGATGTGCTGCTGGAAGAGCCGGAGCTGATCGATCGGCTCTGGGACAACACGCGCTTTTTCAAAGCCGGGCTCAGCTCGCTCGGGTTCGACACGGGTGCGAGCGAAAGCCCGATTACGCCGGTGATCGTCGGCGAGGCGGCGACGGCCATGCAATTGTCGGATCGTCTGTTCGCGCAAGGCGTATTCGCCCAAGGCATTGGCTACCCGACGGTCCCGCGCGGCAAGGCGCGAGTTCGGACGATCGTGACGGCAACGCACACCCGGGAGGATCTGCAAATGGCGCTCGACGCGTTTGCCAAGGTAGGCCGCGATCTCGCGTTGATTCCCTGATGAGAAACCGGGCTGTTCTCGCGGCGACCCTCGCCGTCGTGATGTGCTCGAGCGGCAGGGGAGTCGTGGGCACCGGGCCCGCGCGCGCCGCAGCCCTCCAGGCGCAGCCCGGCTCTGACGATGCGCGTATCCGAGCGCTGCTGCAGCGTCTCGAGCAGGTCTTCGCGCGGGGTGGGACGCCCGCCTATCTCGACCTGCTGACGGCCGCCGCCGACCGCGGGCGTGCGGAAGAGTTCATGGCGATCGAGTTCCAACCCGGTGCGTCGCGTGTTGTCGTGCAGGAACGAGATCGGCAGCATCTAGGCGGCACGCTCCCCGGCGTGGGGTACCGGCTCGTCGTCGACGCGTTCATCGAGCACGACTGGCGGGGACGCATCTCCACGTGGCAGATCGACATCAAGAAAGTCGATGGCGACGACTGGCGGATCGCCGACGAGGATCGACTCTCGTCGGTGCAGAACCTGTATCGACTCTCTCTCAACCCGCGCAAGCAGTTCGAGGCGCACAACTTCAAGATCGCGGCCGAAGATTTCGAGCTCACGCTCGTTGAAGGCTCGGTGTTCACGGTCGATGCGGGTCAGGCAATGACCGGCCTGATTCTGCTCGGCAAAGGCGAGATGCGCTTTCATCCGGCGCCTGGTGCAGAGAAGGGGCAGCTCAAGATTTTCGCCGGCGCCGAGACGCTGGAGGCGCGGTTCGATGTGGCCTTCGTGCGTATGGGCGACGGATCCCACGCCGACCTGTCGGCGCTCGTGCCGCGTGCCGTCGAGCCGCGCGAGCTGAAGCGCGCCGAGCAAGTCTTCCGCGAGGAGTCGGTCAAGTCGTACACGGTCGATCTGGCCGACCTCACGCGCGACAACTGGTGGCTGCTGCCCGGCCCGGACGATTTTCTGGCCGAGGTCCGCACGCGAAACTTCGACACGCTCACCTACACGCGGTCGGCATCGGAAGCCGAGGACGTGTCCTTGTTCGATCGGCGCCGCCGGCGCAACATCGCGGTCTATTCGTCGAAGGAGAGACTGACGGCGCGCGGCCCCTTCTACAACGAGGACGATTTCGCCCCCTACGACGTGCTCGACTACGACATCGAGGTGACGTCTCTGCCCGAGCGACAGTGGATCGACGGCCGCACGAGGATGAAAATCAAGATCCGTACGCCGGGAGTGGGCCAGCTTGCCATCCGCCTGGCCGACTCGCTCGTTGTGCGCTCGGTGTTCAGCGACCAGTTCGGGCGGCTGTTCACCCTGCGCGTTACCAATCAAAACATCATCCTGGTCAGCCTGCCGGGCGTGCTGGCTCGAGACACCCAGCTCACCCTGACGATCTCCTACAGTGGACGGCTCGAACCGCAGACCGACGACCGCGAGGCGCTGGCGCTCGGAAAGGCGGCCCAACGCGACCTCGGTCAGGCGAGTGCACAGGAAGCCTTGTTCGCCCGGGTCGAGGCAAGTTACCTGTACAGCAACCGCAGCCACTGGTACCCGGAGTCGACGGTCAGCGACTATGCAACCGCCACGATGCAGATCACCGTGCCGGCTGCGTTCGCCTGCGTCGCGAGTGGCGTCGTGTCGTCCGACTCGCCGAAGTTGGTCAAGGCCGAGGAAGCGCCCGTCTCTCGCAAGGTGTACCAGTTCACCGCGGAGCGCCCGCTCCGCTACTTCTCGTTTCTCGTCGCGCGATTGGCTCGGGCGGATCGATGGACAGTTGCCTTCGACGAAAATCGTGCAGGGTCGGACCGGCCCGCGAAAACGTTCGCGGGCACCGCCGGCTACGCGAAGCTCGACCTCACCGTGGACGCCCACCCGCGCGAGCTGTCCAATGGTCGATCCGTGGCCGAGCGTGCCGTGGACGTCGTCCGGTTCTACGAGTCGATCATCGGCGACTCGCCGTATTCCAGCCTGACTCTGGCGCTGGTGGAAAACACGACGCCGGGCGGCCACAGCCCCGGGCATTTCGCTGCGCTGTACCAGCCGCCGCTGACGTTTCCGATGATATGGCGCAACGACCCGGCGTTTTTTTCCAAGTATCCCGAGTTCTTCCTGGCGCACGAGATCGCGCACCAGTGGTGGGGACAAGCCGTCGGCTGGCGCAACTACCACGAACAGTGGCTGAGCGAGGGGTTCGCCCAGTACTTTGCCGCCATGTACGCGCAGCATTTCCGCGGTCAGGAGGTGTTCGAAAGCGTGATGCGCCAGGTGCGCAAGTCGGCGCTCGACATGTCCGACCAGGGCCCGGTCTACCTCGGATACCGCGTCGGCCACATCCGGAACAACAGCCAGGCCTTCCGGGCCATTGTCTACAACAAGGGCGCAGCCGTTGTCCACATGCTGCGGCGGCTGATCGGCGACGAGCCGTTCTACCGGGGCATCCGGCGCTTCTACGCCGAGTCCCGATACCGCAAGGTCGGATCCGACGACTTGCGGCTCGCCATGGAGGCCGAGTCGGGCGCCTCGCTCGGACGGTTTTTCGACAGGTGGATTTACGGCGCGACGCTGCCGCGGCTGACGTTCAGATTCCGCGTGGAGTCGTCGGCCTCCGGTCAGGAAGTGGTGCTGCACTTCGAGCAGGCCGGCGAGCTCTTCGATGTGCCCGTCACCGTCACGTTGCAGTACGCGGACCGCGACCCGGTGAACGTCGTGGTGCCGGTCAGGGAGAAGATCGTCGAGAAACGTGTTCCCCTCACGGGCACGCTTCGCGCTGTCGAGATCAGCAAGGACGACGGCACCCTGGCGGAGGTCTCGAAGGCGCCGCAAAGTTGATATGATCGACACCTGATGGATGCCGTCACGCTGACGATCGACGGGCGCCAGGTGAGGGTCGATCGAGGTCGAACCGTCCTGCAGGCCGCAATCGAGAGCGGCATTCCTCTTCCCTATTACTGCTATCACCCGGGCATCGGGATCGACGGGTCGTGCCGAGTCTGCGTCGTCAAGATCGAGAAGATGGGGAAGCTGCAGACGTCGTGCTCCACGGTATGCACCGACGGGATGGTCGTGTACACGCGAAGCGCGGAGGTCGTGGCCGCCCGCGCGGGCGTGTTCGAATTCCTGCTGATCAACCATCCCCTCGATTGTCCGGTCTGCGACAAGGGCGGAGAATGCCCCCTGCAGGATTTCTCTTACACGTTCGGGGCCGACCAGAGCCGGATGGAGTTTCCCCGGCGCGTCTTCGACGGCGAAGGCGTCAGAGGTGATGTCGACTTCGGTCCCACGCTGATGCTGAACCGGCAGCGCTGCATTCTCTGCACGCGCTGCGTGCGCTTCATGCGCGAGATCGACGGCGACGCGCAGATCAACATCATCGATCGCGGATACGGCAGCGAGATCGCCACCTTCAACGAGCAGGGCGTCCACTCGCTGCTGTCCGGGAACCTGGTGGACGTGTGCCCGGTGGGCGCGATTACCACGAAGGACTACCGCTTCAAGGCGCGTCCGTGGGACAACACCAACGTCGCGGACACAATCTGTACGCAGTGCTCGAAGGGCTGCAACACCACCGCGTGGCTCAAGGCCAAACCCGAATGGGCGAAGGGATCGCACCTTATTCGATTCACTCCGCGCTTCAACCCCGACGTCAACGGGTACTGGATGTGCGATATCGGGCGCCTCGGGTACCACTGGATTGAGGGCGACAATCGAGTACGACGTCCGCTCGAGCGGAACCCCGCTGGCACTCTGGAGCCGGTCGCCTGGCACGAGGTGAACAGAAAGCTGGCCGGGCGCCTGGCCGCCGCCGGCGCCACGGATCCGACCCGCGTGAAGTTCCTGCTGTCGGCGCACGCCTCGCACGAAGAGCTGTTCCTCTTCCGGCGCCTGACCGAGGAGCTGTTCGGTCCGGGTGGCCCCGCGGCCATCACCCTCGGTTGGCGTGCCACGCCGAAACCGCAGCCCGAGCAGACGAGCTTTCGCGTCCCGGCGGTGGACGCGCCCAACGTCGCCGGCGCACGCATGCTCGGGCTGCTTGCTGCCCAGCGCGGCGAGGAGCCGCCGAGTCGAAACCTGTCCGAGCTACGGGCGGGGGTCGACGCCGGTACCGTGTCGGCACTCTACGTGTTCGATCCAGGTCCGGAAGGCTCGATCGGCGAGACCGGTTGGATCGTGGATGCGCGGAACCATGGCCGGTTGCCGCTCCTCATCGTCCAGGGCATTCTCTTGACCGAGCTGGCGCGCGCGGCAGATTTTGTCCTGCCGGGCGCATCTTTCGTCGAGAAGGAAGCGTCCTATACAAACGACCAGGGGCGGCTTCAGGGAACCTCGCGCGCCATGACCGCGCCGGGGGAAGCCATCGAAGACTGGAAGATTCTCGTGGATCTCAGCGCCGCGCTCGGCGTTCCGCTCCCGTACACCAGCCCTGAACATGTGCGAGCGGACATCGCCGCACGGTTTGCCGACGTCCCCGGGTTCCAAGATCTCACACGGCTGGCGTTCCGACGGCCGGTTTCCGCGCGCACGTGGCTGCAGGCGTCCAACCCGTCCGAACGGTGGAAGTGGGACTTCATGTATCAGGATCTCCCTCCGGTCAAGGGTGCGGTGGATCCTTCGGCTCTTCCACCATCGCCTGGAACGATTCCCTTGCGCGAGGTGAAGTAGGTGGTTCGAATCGTGGCGTGGTTGGGGGCCGTTATTGGCCTGGCGGCAGCCGGCGTGTCTCTGCGGGCCCAAAACGGCCCGCCAAAGGCCGATGTCAGGCCGCTCGTTGAAACCGACCGCGTGGCCGCCGGCAGCGAGATTCGCGCAGCGCTCCAGGTGCACCTGGCCCGGGGTTTTCACGTCAACTCCAACCAGCCGAGAGATCCCACGCTCATCCCGGTTGTGTTGACCGTGGATCCGCCCTCCGGTGTCACGGTTTCCGAGATCGTCTACCCCGAACCCACGGACCTGGCTCAGCGGGGCGCCGACCAGCCGCTGCGCGTATTCGAGCGGGATTTTGCGATCGGCGTTGTGCTGCAAGTCGGACAGGGTGTCGCCGCGGCCAACCTCACCGTGCCGGCACGCCTGCGGTACCAGGCCTGCGACGAAAACGTGTGCTACATCCCATCAACGGCCGTGACGGGCTGGACGTTCACCGTCGCGAACTCGACCAGTGCCAGACAGCACCAGGATGTTTTCGGGGGCATTCGGTTTGGCCACGGGCAGGCGCCGCCGAGCGCTGTCGTCGCGTCCGCGGTGGTCCGGCCACCCGCTTCGCCTGAATCCGCGCCGCCCCCTGGCACGGCCATGGCTCAGATCGACAAGTTCGCGGTGCTGGGCACCACGGGCGGATACCTCGGGAGCGCCGACTTTCTCACCTTCATCCGCAACGCCGAAACAGGGGTCAAAGAAAAGGGATTGTTCGAAGGTCGGGGCCCGCTGGCCATCCTTCTGATCGTGTTTCTCGGGGGTCTCGCGCTGAACCTGACACCGTGCGTGCTCCCGATGATTCCGATCAACCTCGCCATCATCGGCGCAGGCGCCCAGGCTGGCTCGCGCGGCCGCGGCTTCCTGCTCGGCGGCGCCTATGGTGCAGCGATGGCCGTGGTCTACGGTGTGCTCGGATTGATCGTCATCCTCACAGCGGGTACGTTCGGGACCATCAACTCCTCGCCGTGGTTCAACCTCGGTATCGCGGTGCTGTTCGTGGCGTTGGCCCTGGCGATGTTCGACGTCTTCGTCATCGACTTCTCGCGCTTCTCTTCGAACGTCCGGGTGGGCGAGTCGAGTCGCGGATCGTTTCTGGTGGCGTTCGCGATGGGCGCTGTTGCGGCGCTGCTCGCCGGGGCGTGCGTCGCGCCGGTCGTGATTCAGGTCGTCCTCTTCTCGAGCAACCTGTATTCGACCGGCACGCGGATGGCTCTGGCTCTGCCATTTTTTCTCGGCATAGGCATGGCCGTGCCGTGGCCGATTGCCGGCGCCGGTATCGCGGCCCTGCCGCGGCCGGGCGCGTGGATGGTTCGGATCAAACAGGTGTTCGGCGTCGTCATCCTGGCGACGGCGGCTTACTACGGATACGAGGCCTACAGCCTGTTCGCCAATCGATGGGTGAGCGCGGCAGACGTCTCGTCGAGCGTCGAAGAGAAGCTCAAGGAGGGGTGGCATGCATCGCTCGCGGAAGGCCTCGCCCTAGCCGGGCGCGAACACAAGCCCGTGCTGATCGACATGTGGGCCACCTGGTGCAAGAACTGTCTGACGATGGACAAGACCACCTTGAAGGATGAAACGGTCGCCTCCGCGCTCGCGGGCTACGTGAAGATCAAGTTTCAAGCCGAGAACCCGGACGAGCCGCCTGCGAAAGAGGTGATGCAGCGCTTCGGTGCAGTCGGACTTCCCACCTACGTCATCCTCCGCCCCAAGACGTAGTTTTTAGCTTTCAGCGGACAGCTCTCAGCAGTCAGCGGTTCAGCGTTCGGTTCTGAGCTGATAGCTGATCGCTGACAGCTGTTCGCTACGGTTCAGCGTTCGTTCTGAGCTGATGGCTGAAAGCTGTTACCTCTCAGCGTTCAGCAGTCAGCTTTTGCAGGAGCAGGGCGATCTGTTCACCTTCTGTGGTACTCTGATCGCGCCTGAAACCGTTCTCATTCATCGATGCGATCACGCGCGGCAAGGCTGACCTGGAGTGTCAGCATTTGGATCGTCTTCGGGGCCGTCGCGGTCGTCGTGACCCTGTCCGAACAACGCATTTCGCAGCAGCTCGGCGCCCTGCGTACCTTCGATGTCCAGGCACGATTGGCGATCGACGCTCTCGCAGGAGCACGGGTCGCCGAGCAGGCCTACATCGCGACCGGTCAAAGCCTTTCGGCCTGGGTCCCGAAAGTCGCCTCACTCACGCAGCAAGCCTCTGAAACGGTCGACTCGCTCCGGTCGTCGGCCGCCAGCGCTGACGGGCAAAAGGCGCTGCTCCTTGCCGCATCGACCATCACCGCATTCGGCCAGGTCGACCGCCGGACACGCGACTACGCCCGGGCCGGCCAGCTGTTGATGGCTGCCGACATCGTGTTCTCGGAAGGCACCGAAACCTCTGCCGAAGCCGCTCGCCAGATCGAGACCGCGCGGCTGGCCGAGCACCAGACTGTGGACGCGTTGGTGGCCTCGGAGCGGCGACTCGAGGCCTACGCCATCGGCGGCTCGGCCGGACTGGCCGCGGTGATGCTCGTTCTCATGGCGTGGGGGCCTAAGACCAAGACCAAGGCCGGACGTGCCCAGGCAGCGGACGGGGCGCCCGACGACACGGACTCGTTCCTGGCTGACAGCCTCATGTTGCGTGATTCCGGCGCGCTGAAGACCTCGCCAGCGGATTCGCCTCACGCGTCGGCGTTGGCGCTCAAGGCCACGGCGGAGCTGTGCACCGCTATGGGGCGCGTGAGCGATCTTGGGGAGCTCACAAAGCTGCTCGGACGAGCGGCCGAGGTGCTCGACGCAAGCGGCGTGATTGTCTGGGTGGGCAGTGCGGGGGGCGCAGACCTCCGTCCGGTGCTGGCCTATGGCTACCCCGACAACATGCTCGCGAGGCTGGCTGCGGTGCCACGGTCGGCCGACAATGCCGCGGCAGCCGCCTACCGCACCGGCGAGCTCCAGACGGTGCGCCCCCGACCCGGCACGTCGGCGGGTGCAGTGGTGGCTCCGCTGCTCTCTGCCGAAGGCTGCATCGGCGCCGTGACCGCAGAAATCCGGGACGAGCGAGAAGCCTCCGACCGCGTGCGTGCAGTCGCGGCTCTTCTGGCCGCGCAGCTCGCGCCGATGCTGGCCGCGTCTGCGGCTCCGCTGACGGCACCAGCAGCGGCAGCCGGCGCGCCAGTCACGCCGAGAACGGCGACGGCCTAGGCAGCTTTCAGCGATCAGCTATCAGCTATCAGCCATCAGCAATTACAATTTCGAGCCATGCCCAAGGCAACCACACCTGCCGGCGGGGCCGGATCGGCCAAGGCTCTGATCCTCGAGCGGACCAGGCGCGACAAGATCAAGTTCCTGCGCCTCCAGTTCACCGACATCCTCGGCACGATCAAGAACGTCGAGATCCCGGATCGTCAGTTCGAGGAGGCCCTCGACGGCAAGATCATGTTCGATGGCTCCTCGATCGAAGGGTTCGTCCGCATCGAAGAATCCGACATGTACCTGAAACCCGATCTGTCGACCTTCTGCATCTTCCCCTGGGCGGGCCCGACGGGCGAGAAGATCGCGCGCCTGATTTGCGATGTCTACGCTCCCGACGGCACGCCGTTCGCCGGCTGCCCGCGGACGACGCTGAAGAAAGTGATCGAGCAGGCGGCGGCGAAGGGTTACCGGATGAAGGCGGGACCTGAAGCCGAATTCTTTCTCTTCCAGACGAGAAACGGCCAGCCGACGACCGAGTCGCACGACGCGGCAAGCTACTTCGACCTCAGCCCGGTCGATCAGGGCGAGGACGTTCGGCGCGAGATCGTGCTCGCGCTCGAAGCCATGGGCTTCCACGTCGAAGCCGCTCACCATGAAGTGGCGCCGGGCCAGCACGAGATCGACTTCCGCTACGACGATGCGTTGACGACGGCCGACAACATCAGCACGTTCAGGTTCGTCGTGAAAAACGTCGCGATCCGAAACGGGCTGCACGCGACGTTCATGCCCAAACCGATCTACGGCATCAACGGATCGGGCATGCACACCCACATGTCGCTGTTTGCGAACAACCTGAACGTCTTCTACGACGCGAAGGCCCCGATGCAGCTGAGCGCGATCTGCCTGCACTACATCGGGGGCATCCTGCGCCATGCCAAGGGTTTTTGCGCCATCACGAACCCGTTGGTGAACTCGTACAAGCGGCTGGTTCCCGGCTACGAAGCGCCGACCAACATCGCCTGGTCCGAAAAGAACCGCAGCCCCCTCGTGCGAGTGCCCGCCGCGCGTGGGACGTCGACGCGCATCGAGCTCCGGATGCCCGACCCCGCGTGCAACCCCTATCTGGCGCTGGCGGTGATGCTGCGCTCCGGCCTCGATGGCATCGACAAAAAAGTCGACCCTGGACCGCCCATCAACAAGAACATCTTCACGATGAGTCATCGAGAGCGCCGGCATCTCAGGATCGACGAGCTGCCCGGGAATCTGAGCGAAGCGCTGGATGAGCTCGAAAAGGACAGCCTCGTCCGCGACACGCTCGGCGAGCACCTGTTCGAGCACTTCGTCGCGGCGAAGCGGGAGGAGTGGCACGACTACATCCGGCACGTGTCGCCGTGGGAGGTCGATCGCTACCTCTCCGTCTATTAGAAAGGACGATTCCGGCTCGATGCCTTCGTGTTTTCGGCCGGAGTTTCGCTGAACGGGACGGGCACGCGATTTGATGGAATGGCTGTCGAGCCGCGTCGGGTCAGCGGGATGCGTAACTTCAGGCAGGCGTTGGCATCGCCGCATTCCGTCGCTCGTTCACGACCCGTCGCGGCTTACATCCACCCCGAAAAGTATAATTGAGGGGTTGATGGACCTGACCCTGCCCCTCGACTACGCTGCAATCGAGCGGATTCTGCCGCATCGGTATCCGTTTCTCCTCGTCGATCGCATCACCGAGCTCGAGATCGACAAGCGGATCGTCGGCATCAAGAACGTATCGCTGAACGAGCGGTACCTGTCGCGCGAACTGGTCGGCCCTCCCGCGCTGCCGCCGATGATTCTCACCGAGGCGGTGGCGCAGGTCGGCGCCATCATGATTCTCGCGAAGCCCGAGAATCGTCAA
>JBGPJH010000065.1:0-12904 GCA_041485305.1 Vicinamibacteria bacterium
CAAGGGAAAGCTCGGCCAGTCGGCCGCCGTGCTGGCAGACGCGCTCGACAAGATGTACGGCTTCGACAAGGAGGTGTCGCGGCTCTTTACCTACGCCAGTCTGCTGGCCGACCAGGACACACGTGACGCGCAGCACCAAGGCATGAAGCAGGAGATGGTGCAGCTCGAGGCGACACTTAGCGCTCAGGCGGCTTTTGTCGAGCCGGAGATTCTCCGGCTGCCGGCGGGAACTGTCGAGAAGTTCCTGAAAGCGGAGCCGCGCCTCACGGTGTACCGCTTCCCTCTCGAAGACATCGCACGCCGTGCGCCGCACACGCTCAACGAGTCCGAGGAGAAAATTCTTGCCGACGCCGGGCCGATGGCCGGGAGCGCGTCGGAGATCTACGGGATCCTGACGAACGCGGACTTCCCCTATCCGACGGTGACGCTGGCCGACGGTCGGTCGGTGAAGGTCGATCAGGCGGGCTTTGCAGACCTTCGCACGCTCGCGAACCGTTCTGATCGCGAGAAAGTGATGGCGGCCTTCTTCAAGGCACTGGGCAGTTACAGCCGTACCTTTGGCACGACGATGAATGCGAACGTGCAGAAGGAGTTGTTCTTCTCCAAGGCCCGCAAGTATCGATCGGCGCTCGAACGATCGCTGAACGGCCCGAACATCCCGGTATCGGTCTACACACGCCTTGTCGACGGCGTGAACCGCAGTCTGCCGACCTTCCACCGGTATCTCAGATTGCGCAGACAGATCCTTGGAGTCGACCAGCTTCATTACTACGATCTCTACGCCCCGCTGGTCGCCTCTGTGAACCTCGAATACAGCCCAGACGAGGCGGAAAGGCACGTGCTCGCTGCTATCACCCCGTTGGGCGCCGAGTACTCGGCGGCTCTCCAGAAGGCCTTCAGCGACCGCTGGATCGATCTGTTTCCCACAGAGGGAAAGCGGTCGGGTGCCTACATGAATTCTGGCGCCTACGGCGTCCATCCATATCTGCTCGTCAACTACAGCGGCAAGTATCCGGATGTCAGCACGGTGGCCCACGAGCTCGGCCACGCGATGCACAGCCATTTCTCACACAAGGCGCAGCCGTACCCGCTCGCGCAGTACACGCTCTTCGTCGCGGAAGTTGCATCCACGTTCAACGAGTCGCTCCTGATCGACCACATGCTCGCGAACATCAAAGACGACGATGCGCGGCTGTCGCTGCTGGGCAACTACCTGGAGAACATCAAGGGCACGGTGTTCCGGCAGACACAGTTCGCCGAGTTCGAGCTGAGGATGCACGAGATGGCGCAGGCCGGGCAGCCCATCACCGGCGATGCGCTCGCCAAGCTGTACATGGAGATTACGAAGAAGTACTACGGACACGACCAGGGTGTCTCGATCGTGGACGACTACGTCGCTCACGAGTGGAGCTACATTCCGCACTTCTATCGCGATTTCTACGTCTACCAGTACGCGACCTCGTTCACGGCGTCGCTGGCGCTTGCCGAGAAAGTAAGGTCTGGAGATCCGAAAGCGAAAGAGCGGTACCTGATGTTTCTTCGTTCGGGCGGATCGAAGTACCCGATCGACCTGCTCAAGGACGCCGGCGTCGACATGACCACCGACGAGCCGCTTGATCTCCTGATGAAGGCCATGAATCGCGTGATGGACGACATGGAGAGACTGCTTGCGAAGCGGCCGGCTCCCGTCGCGCGCTGATGTCCCAGCGCGAGGAACCTGAGGACGCCTCCGCCGCCGAGCTGGGATCGGCCGTCGCGGCGGTTCGGGGCCGTCTCATCCCTTTCCTTTTCCTTCTGTACATCGTCGCGTACCTCGACCGCATCAATATTGGCTTTGCGTCGCTGCAGATGAACCAGGCGCTGGGCTTCTCCGACGCGACCTACGGTCTGGGCGCCGGCATCTTCTTCCTCGGCTATACGGCCTTTGAGATTCCCAGCAACGTCATTCTGGCCAGGGTTGGCGCGCGAGTGTGGATCGCGCGGATCATGATCACGTGGGGGCTCGTGTCGGCAGCGATGATGTTCGTCAAGAGCGCCCCCATGTTTTACGTGCTCAGGCTCCTCCTCGGCCTCGCCGAGGCAGGCTTCTTTCCGGGCATCATCTTCTACCTGACGCGGTGGGTGCCCGCGCGCGAGCGCGCTCGCACCATCGCGGCATTTATGACGGCGACCTTGACCGCCGGTATTGTCGGTGGGCCGTTGTCGGGCGCGCTCCTGTCCTTACACGGTGCGGCTGGATTGGCCGGCTGGCAGTGGCTGTTCTTGCTGGAGGGACTGCCGGCCGTCGTGCTGGGCCTGATCGTGCTACGCACCCTGCCCGAGCGCCCTGAAGACGCCACCTGGATCCCCACCCCCCAGAAGGCGGCGCTGGTCGCGCGAATCAGCGAGGAGCAGCGCGTAGCCCACGGCCAGGTGCACAGCGTCGGCGCCGCGCTGAGGCACCCCCGACTGTGGCTGCTCTCCCTCGTCTACTTCACGGTGCCGGTGGCGCTGTACGCCTTTAGTTTCTTCCTGCCGCAGATCATCCAAAATGCCTTCAAGGGCTCGACATTTCAGATCGGTCTGATCAGCGCCGTGCCGTACATCGCCGGATCGATCGCGATGGTGATGGCCGGCCGGCACTCCGATCGCACCGGAGAGCGACGCTGGCACGTGGCGGTGGCGGCTGTGGTGAGCGGCATGGGGTTCGTCGCGGCCGCGTTCGCCCAGACGCTGATACCCTCCATGGTTGCGCTGTCAATCGCGATGCTCGGCCTGGCGTCGATGTTTGGTCCGTTCTGGACGCTCGCGACGTCTTTCGTGAATGGAGCGGGGGCGGCCGCTGGAATTGCTCTGATCAACTCGATTGGCAACGTCGGCGGATTCGTCGGTCCCTATCTCCTTGGGTATCTCAAGACCGAAATGCATACCTTCACCGCCGGCCTCATCCTCATCGGTTTGATCGTCGCGTGTGGCGGCGCGCTGGTCCTGGCAGTACCCGACGACAACGAATCGAGATGAGACTCGCGCTCCGCTCGTGCGAGGTTCGCTCCTGGAAGGCCGCCGACGTGCCCTCGCTCGTGGCCCACGCCAACAACCGGAAGATCTGGACGAATCTGCGCGATCGGTTTCCCCACCCTTACACGACACGCGATGGTCAGATGTTTGTCCGCCACGCGCGCCAGATGCGTCCGGAAACGTCTCTCGCCATCGCGGTGAACGGCATTGCGGCCGGCGGCATCGGGTTCGTGCTGCAGTCCGACGTGGACCGTGTGTCGGCGGAAGTGGGCTACTGGCTGGGAGAAGCCTTCTGGGGCCGCGGTATCACGACCGAGGCGCTGGCGGCGATCACCCGTCATGCGATCGATCACCACGGATTGACGAGGCTGTTCGCCCTGCCCTTCGCACACAACACGGCCTCCTGCCGGGTGCTCGAGAAAGCCGGATACGTGCTCGAGGCGCGCCTGCGCAGAAGCGCCATCAAGGACGGCGCGATCGTCGACCAGTTCCAGTACGCGTACATCGCCGAGGCGTAGCGGCGTTCTCCATCCAAGCGGCACCGGGATCCGCCCTGAGCGGCAGTGCGGCATTCAACGCGCCGATCACCGTCGACTCTCGCGCTGGGCCTTGTGCTGCAGAAACTGTAAGAGCAACTTGCTCACTTCTTCCGGCTGCTCCTGTTGCACCCAGTGCCCGGCCCCGTCTACGAAATGCGTGCCCAGCATTTGCGTACACGTTGTCTTTTGCATCCTCTCCAGGACGCCGGGGTTCTGGTACGCGCCCCAGTCGCTCTTCCCGGCGATAAACATAGACGGCGTATCGATCGTGCGGCCGGAGAACATCTGAAGTTCAGCGGTGAACCTGCCGCTTGCTCCAACCCGGTACCCTTGAAGGCCGCCCTGGAATCCAGTCCTGCCGTACTCCTCGCCGTACACGCGCAAGTCATCGTCTGGAAGCCATTTGCACGCGGCGATCTCGGAAGCTGACGGCATCTCCGAGGCAACGGTCTCGGCCATGCCCTTGTTCAGCTCCATCACGTAGTAGCGGGGCAGCTTCGCCCACTCATCTGCGGTCCTGGCCTTGAGCGGGAACGGTTTGTTCTGCTTCCAGTCTGCGCTTTTCATGTGGTAGTAGGCGCGCAGGAAGGCGCGGACGCCTTGCGGAGCGTTCCGCATGTTGTCGTTCGCTTCGCGCGTCGCGTAGTACCGCTGGTAGTGCTTCCGCGGGGGCTTCAACTTCGCGAGCTCGTCGTAAATGCTGTCGCCGGACGGGTTCGCCGCGGCCGCCGTTTGCTGCCCATCGGCGGTGTTGAAGGGCAGCGCCGGCGGCCCTGCAAAGGGGGCGCTCATTAGTACCACAGAGCGGAATACGTCTGGCCGGACCACCGAACACCAAGCCGCGAGAGGCGAGCCGAAGTCGTGCCCGATCACCGCCGCGACAGAGCGGTAGCCGAACGCCGAGACCAACCCCAGGATGTCTCTGACCTCGTTGAGTGTGCGGAAGGGCCCGAGGTCGTCGTCGTACTGGACGTCCCCGCCCGTGGTGCGCCCGTAACCCCTCAGGTCGGGGGCGATCACGTGAAATCCGGCGGAGGCGATGGGCAGCATCACCTTTCTCCAGCTGTACGCGAGCTCGGGGAAGCCGTGGAGAAGCAGGACGCCGGGTCGGCCCCTGGCTTCGAAGCCCGCCTCCAGAGCGTGCATCCTGAGGCCGTTGACGTTGTTCACGAAGCGGGAGCGTATTCCGGGAGGGAGCACCGCCTGACTGTAAGGCACAGCCTCTGTCGCTCTGGTTGTCGTCGACTGTTCGAAGGCGTTCGCTCTCCGACCCAGCAGGGCGTGTTCAGCGCGCGCGTCGTCGGCGCGAGCCTTCGTGGCCACCGCCGCAGGCGTAAGGACGGCGACCAGGCCTTGCATCAATCGACGGCGCGTGAGGGCGCCGCCTTTGAGCAGTGCGACGAGATCACCTGCTGACTTATGCATAGCTCCCCCTTTTATTCGGGTCACTTGGCCGAAAGGACCCGCTCGAGCGGCACGTCGTTGATAAACACGGCGACACGCTTGACGGTCTGAAACTGTAGCGCCGTCTCGCGGATTTGCGCATCGATTCGCGGGGCGTCGCACGCGCCGCCGATCTTGACGGCGCCGACCAAACGAATCTCGGCTGCGCCACCGACCAGCGTGACGCGTTCCACCCTTAGGCTTGACTGCGCGAGGGCATTGTACAGTCCCGACTGACCTGACATCGGCGATGACCTGTGCATCATTGCCGCAGGGGCAGCCGCTTGATAGGCGGCACTGCCGAATGCTAGCATTGTGCTTGCACAAGGATCAACTCGATGCCCACCCTCACCATTCGAAACGTCCCGACCAGGGTCGTCAAGTCGCTCAAGTCGCTCGCGCGCCGACGTCGCCGCTCCATGGAGCAGGAAGTTCGGGACCTGCTTGAAGCGCACGTCGCTGAACGCCGGTCCGTGATCGATCAGATTGAGGCCGGATGGGCCCGCCAAACGCGACGACCGACGGCGGCTGAGGTCGACGCCTGGATCGGAGCCGGTCGGTCGTGAAGGCCGTTGTCGACACGAATGTTGTCGCGTACTTCGTGCTCGGCACGCTCGAGTTCGTCGAGGAGGCCCGCAGCTTCATGGCTGCGCTCGACGAGGCGTGGGCACCGGCCCAGTGGGAAGCAGAACTGGCCAATGCGCTCTGGATGGCGACCCGCCACAACGTGCTGACCCTTGACGATGCGGTGAGACGGTTGACTCTAGCCGACGGCTTGGGCATCCACACCGTTCCGAATCGGATGCTCTGGCAAGCCGCTCTGGTACGAGCGCACGATTCCAACGTAGCGGTGTACGACTCGCTCTTCGTCGAACTGGCAGTCCGTGAACGGCTCCCGCTCGTCACGTTCGACGGTGCCGTTCTCAAGGCCTTCCCAGATGTCGCCGTCCGGCCGGGCGCCCTCACGCCGAAGTAACCTTGACGACTACTTGGAGGTCGCCTGTTGTTTCCATAGCTCCCAGCCCCGTGCGTATCCACCGTTCTCGCCGGCGGTCATCACGTTGCCGGCTTCTTGTGGATCGAGGTACTGGATGGGCCCGCCCAAGCCGATTGCCGTGGTTTGTAGCGAAGAGATCAAACAGTACGGCTTTGATCATTCAGAAGGCTTGTCGAAGGATTCGGTCCGTCAACGCCTGGCGCTCGGCCGCGAGCCGGCTTTGCGCGCTTCGACTTGTGCCGGCTGTTCAGCCGACCCTGAGTTCAGGCCACACTCAAGACCCGCTCCGTGCGAATGAAAGAGAAGATCGTCGCATCGTGAGGCGTGCCACGCAGAAGCAACCGGCTCCGCAGCGTACCCTCGCGCACAGCTCCAGCCTTCTCTGCGACGCGGTGGCTTGCGAAGTTGCCGACAGCGATGACGAGCTCGAGACGGACCAGCGCGGTATGTTCAAAGCCCCAATTCCGAACGCGCTTGACCGCGGCAGTGGCCACGCCGCGACCGGTAGCCGAAGAGCGAACCCAATAACCAAGGTTGGCTCGGTTGTTTGCCTGGTCGATCTGGTTGAGGCCACAGCCACCCAAGTAACCTCCGTCTCCAGAAACGATGGCGAACTCGAATGACGTGTCTTGCTGGAATGCGGGAACCTGTGCCTCCAGCCAGGAATGAGATTCCTCGATGGAGTACCCGGGATGACACCACGGCATCCACGGCTGAAGCTCGGCGAGAGACTCACGCACAGCCTCCCACACTTCGGAGGCATCCGCCAAGGTATACGGACGAATATGAACGTCGGCAAGGGAATTCATGCGAGGTTGGAGTTGATACCCTCAGCCGTGCTTCAGATCTGTTCTCCCGGGCCACGTCCGGCGAGCGCAAGCCATGCCGCCAAGGCGGCCGACTTCTGCTCTGCGCGCCACGACCCCGGCACCATCCTGCCCAGCGCGGCCAGCTTGCCCTTGAGCTCTTGCTCCGGATGCTTGAGGATTTCCGCGGCCGATGCGTAGAGATCTCGGGCGCGCCAGATGGACGGTGCCAGCTCACGTCGCGCGGCGGCATCTTCGACAACACGCCGGAAAAGCTGGCCCTCGAGCGCATGGATCCGAATGTGCTCGTTTCCGATGCGATCCGGATCGATCAGGCTGCCGACGACAATTCCGGCGCCCCGGAGCCGGTAGCCGGCCTGCTGGTGATGCCGAATCAACTCAGTCACAGAGTGCCGCCCGAAGCGCTTCACGGACGTGATCAATCGCGACAATTCCGGACCGCGGCTTCGAGCTGTGCCGAACCCCGCGTGATACGGCTGTCGAGACTCCGGAATAGCCGGATCGCTCAGATCAATCCTCCGGCTGTCTACTACTTGGGGCGATGTGACGGCCCCTTGGACCAGCACCGCGCAAGCCCAGCCTGACTTCACCGTGAGGCCCATTGCCGCAACAGGTTGACCTCTAATCCTGTCGATGAGCATTCGACGAACCCGCCGGCATGAAATACAGGTTCTGTGGATCCACGCGGAGATATTTCCCGGCGACGACAAAGTTGTGCCGGTGAAAGTAGTCGATGATGGCCTGACGCACCGGCGGATGAGCCTCGACGCAGACGAGCCCCGGCTGAAAGCGTTCCACGTCGAACCCTGCAAGAGCGCGCGGTTCCGCGAGCTCGATGTCCATCGACACGAAGTCGACATGGCCGATCCGTTCGCGCGCGAGGAGGTCGTTCAGTGTGATCGTCCGCACTTTGCGGATATCCAGGGGACCGCCGTCCCGTTCGGCAAACGCCCGGTTGTTGGTCGCCCCCAACGGACCGTAGGTCGGGACGTAGAAGTCCTCCACGGCGTCCGACACATCGGACACGAAGAACGCGAAAAACCGTGTCCGCGGTCGGTATCGAGCGTACTCAGGGGCGAATTCCCCCATCGCGTCGATCGCGACGCCGCTCCAGCCGAGCGTAGCCTCAAGAAAATACGTGTTGTTTTCGGTACGCGGATCGTTGGCGCCTACGTCAACGAAAACGCCGTCCCGCTTGTCTTGAAAATAGTCGCGGATTACCCACTCTTCGGCGTTGCGCGAGTAGCGCGTCCCGTAGCGTTGCTGCAGCTCGATCCACTCTTCGGCGCCGTGTTCCCCGAGCTCTGCCGCCATGCGCGTCTGAAGCGAGGGCGGCGGCGGGTGTGCGCGGCCCAGAAGAGCTGCCGTCGTCGCGACGACGCCCGAGATCAAAGCGACTTCCAGCAGCGCGAAACGCGTGCGAAACGGTTGCCGGAACATCTTCAGCACTCGGGTTCTCCTCTTCGGGACGAGGCGAGCCCTGGCCCTGCCAGTGTCGCGTTTCCGAAGTTCGTTTGCATTCGGCCGGCGATGCATCCTGCCTGGGCGCCTCGTCGCTCTCGATGCGACAACGAGCTTCGGAAACGCGCCACTACCGTCGTCCGTTGATGTGCGGTCGCAGGAGCTTCACAATCAGGCGATGGATTGGTACGTCCACGCCGACCTCCTCGCCGATCCTGACAACCGCACCGCTCAGCCACGGGAGTTCGAGCCGCCGGCCGCGTTCGAGATCCTCGAGCATAGACGATTTGGCGATCGGCGGCAGCGCGTCGGTCGCCGCGTGAATCTCGTCGAGCGTCGATGCCGGAAGGGGAATCTGCCTGCCACGCGCCACCGCAATCGATTCGCGAAGGGCGGCATCCATCATGGCGCGCAGCTCGGGGTCTTCGCGCAGCGGACCGATGGGACACCGCGTGAGGGCCGTCATCCCGCTGAAGACTGTCAATCGCACGAACTTCGACCAGATGTCGACCTGGACCGACTCGCTCAGCATGGCCTCGAAGCCCGCGCGTCCGCACGCGTCGGCCAGCTGCCTCAGCAGTAGGGGCACCGGGCCCTTGGTTGGTCCGAAAATGAGCCGGCCCATGGCTGTGTGTCGAACGCGACCAGGTTCGGAGATGACCGCTGCTACATAGGCCGTTCCGCCCGCGACGTGCCCTTCGCCAACCGCGCGCGTCAGCACGTCGACGCTCTCGACGCCGTTTTGAAACGGGATGACGAGTGTGTGTGAGCCAATCAGGGGCGGCAGCAACCGCAAGGCAGACTCAGTGTCGTACAGCTTGACCGCAAAAAAGACGATGTCGACCGGTCCGATACTGGTGGGATCGTCGGTGGCCATGACCGTCGGAACGTGCAGGTCGCCGTTCGGGCTGTCGATGTGGAGCCCGCGAGCCCGCAACGCGACCAGATGGTCGCCACGCGCCAGAAAGCAGACGTCCGTGCCTGTGGCTGCAAGTCGCCCACCGAAGTAGGCGCCGACCCCGCCCGCACCCACGACCGCTATGCGCATAAGAGGCGCATTCTACCCGAGGTTCCCCCGCCCTTCGGTAGACACGATGAGGGTCGCGGCTGAAGGGGAGCTCAGAAGATGACTTTGACGCCGAGCTGCATTTGGCGCGCCGAGCCGGCGCTGAAGATCCTGCCAAAGTTCGGCGTGAACGCGATCCGATTCGGGACGTCGAAGTTCGCGCGATTGAACAGATTGAAGATCTCCCACCGGAGCTGGATCCGAACGCCGCTCGCCAGCTCCACGTTCTTCTGGAGTCCGGCGTCGACGTTGGCGTATCCGGGAGCGAGCACCGTGTTGCGGCCAGAACTGCCGAATGTAAACGGGGCAGGGAGGGAAAAGCAGGCGGTGTTGAACCACTGCCCGGCCATTCTTGCGCCCCCCTCGTTGGGATCGCACGTCGCGTCGGGGCGTTGCGCCGGCCCAGAACCAATGTTGGCGCGGTCGGTACCAAGGTTGACGGTAAAGGGAGAGCTCGACTGGAGCACGATGATGCCGTTGGCCTGCCACCCCGAGCCAATCTTTGCCGCCCAGCCCTTCCCGGCCCCGCCGAAGTTCGGCAACTCGTACGCGAGGTTGGTCACGAAGCGGTGCTTGTGATCGAAGCTGGCCACCGCCTTTTCGGCGGCCATGTTGCGGACGTCCTGCGGCAGATTGGCTTCGTACGAGGTCGCACCCGGATCAGAGGCATCGTCGACGGCTTTGGACAGCGTGTAGTGGGCCGAAAATGTCAAGCCTTGCGAGAGCCGTTGTTCTATGCGCCACGTGACGCCGTTGAAAGTCGAGTAGCCATCCCAGCGAATCGCCGTAATGTTGCTAAGCGTGGGGACCGGACGACGCTCTGCGATCGGGCCTGTGCCCGGCGTGGGCACGTTCCACACCGTGGAACTGTCCGCGCCCACGATGGTCGATCTCAAAAAGCTGACTTCCACAACCGTTGTGCGCGTCAGTTCCCGCTGCAGCGCTATCGAGTAGTTCTTCGCGTATTCGGTTCGAAAATCCCAATCCATCGTGTTGCCGCCCACCGTTCCAGTGGCGGGGGTCAGCAGGGCTGTGGGAGTGCGAAGGGTCGGCTGGATGGCATCGGCGGCTGCGTTGACGGTCTTGGCGGAGAAAAACGGCAACGTCTCGGCCAATGCCTGTTGGACGCTATAGGCCCATTGGTTCAGAAACACGCCGAAGCCTGCGTTGACGACTGTCTTGCCGTCCCTGCCACCCGTCCAGACCATCCCCACCCGCGGCGCGAAGCGACGGTAGCTTGGGCGCAGCAGCCCGGCCGTCCACCCTGCATCTTTGGAGGTCACCCAGGGAATCGGAAGCGACGAGAGCAGCGGCTGCGCGGATGGCGAGATGCGACCGGCATCGTCGCTCGCTATGACTAAGCGTCCCCCGGGGGCCGTCAGGTCGATGGACGACAACCGATTGTCGACGTCGTTCATCTGTCCGTTGATCTCGTACCGCAGGCCGTAGTTGACGGTCAGATTCGACCGCGGCTTCCAGTCATCCTGGCCGTACAGGTGCAGCCAGGTGCTGTGCCCATGCTCGTCGGCCCGACCGATCCCGACCTGGGCGGCGCTCGGATACCCGAGGAGGAAGTCCGCAAGGGCATTGCCCGTCCACTGGCCGTTGAAGGTGAAGTTGCCTCGAGCGGAAATCGGATTGACCGGGTTGAATGCCAGCCGGAAGAGATAGCCGCCGAACTTCAGGTGATGGTTCCCGCGGTCGACCATGACGTTGTCGTACAGCTCGTAGCTGCGATCTTCGCGGGACACGAACGTCGTCGGATCGCCAATCGTGCTGAAGAGACCGCCGAACGAAGCCTGCGGGTACCCGATGTCGCGGGGATCCTGTGTCACCCCTTGCAGACCGGCCACGGCCGCGACGTTCACACCCTGGTTCGGGCTCGCCTGGCCCCCGCGTGCGCCGAGATAGCCAAACCGGATCTCATTGACCCACCTCGATCCGAACATGTGCGTGTAGCCAATGCCGAGATTCTCAGCCTGGGTCTTGATCACCCGTCCGAACCCCGGCACGAGCGTTTCACCGAGCGAGCTGGTGCCGAACGGCTGCTCGTCGCTCACGCGGTAGGAGGTGAAGCGGCCGTAAAGGTTGTCGGCGGCTGACAACCGGTGATCGACCCGCACTTGAAACTGGTTCATCGGGTTCTGTTGACCTCCAACCGCGAGCAGATTCTGCACCAGGCCGGCGCCCGTCGGCAGCGACACCTTGGCGAGCAGAGCCTGCGCCACCGGGTCCAATCGCGCGGCAGGGATCCTGTTGTCCGGGAAGGGCGAGCAGTCACCGGGTGCCGCGCGGGTCAACGGATCGCAGAGCGGTGCGTGCCCGGAAAAGTCGCCCGCCCGAAGCGCCACCGTCGGAACCGAGAACGTCTGCGTCAAGGACCGGCGGATGCGCTGTCCCTCGTAGCTGAAAAAAAAGAACGTTCGATCGCGCTTGATCGGGCCGCCGATATTGACGCCGAACTGATGCTGACCAAGCGGCGGAATCGGCTCGGCTGGATCGTCGAAGTAATTCCGCGCGTCGAGCTTGTCGGTTCGGACAAACTCGAGCGCGCTGCCGTGGAAGGCATTGCCGCCCGACTTGGTCACGACGTTGATGAGCGCCGAGGCTTTCCCGCCGAACTCCGCCGGGTACATCGTCTTTTGGATCTTGAACTCCTGGATCGCATCGATCGACGGGCTGACCACGAGGTTGTTGAAGTACTCGTCGGTCACTTTTACACCGTCGAGGAGGTAGATGTTGTGTCCGCTTCGCTGGCCATAGACGACGGGCAGGCTGCCGGCCTGCTCCAAGGCGGCTCCGCGCGTTCCGCCTGGCGGAATGGCCACGCCGTCGGTCAGCTGCGCCAGCTGCAGAAACAGGCGGCCGTTGAGCGGCAACTGCTCGACCTGCCGGTTGTTGATGACCTCGCTCAACTCCGCGTTGGCCGTCTGCAAGAGCCGGACCTCCGCGGTGATGGTGACCGCCTCGGCCAGGTCGCCGATGGCGAGGGTGATCGGCAGGTCGACTTTCTGGCCTACCCTGAGTACCAGGCCTGTCTGCGTGAACTGCTTGAACCCTTGCAGCTCGACCGACACCGTGTACTCTCCCACCTGAAGCGCCGGCAGGAAGAACCGCCCGGCCTCGTCAGAGATTCGCTCCACTCTCAGACCGCTCGCGATGTGAACCGCGACGATCGAGGCGCCCGGCAGCACTCCTCCCTGGGAGTCTTTGACGACGCCATTGATTTCGGCGGTGTTGTATTGCGCCGATCCGACTCTCGCGCTCAGCGCGAACGCCGCGACGACAAACAATGCGAAAATGGTGCGGTACAAGCGCCGCGACGGTCTCACGAAACGGCTCCTAGTTGGGGAGTGCCAGGCCCAGGCGCGAGCAACGGTCCAGTCCCGGCGTGACCTTGCAGCGTCGAGGGTAGCTCTCGGGGATGACAGCTGTTGTAATGGTGTTGTAAAAAGGCTGGGCAAACCCGCGAAGTAAAGGTTCCCATGCATGCGAGCCTGTTGTTGATCGAAGACGAAGAGGCCCTGCGCATGACGGTCGGCGACCGCCTCTGCAACGAAGGCTACCTGGTTGA
>JBGPJH010000066.1:0-12856 GCA_041485305.1 Vicinamibacteria bacterium
AATGGTGGAGGCGGCGGGAGTCGAACCCGCGTCCGAGAGTACGCCGTCGCAGGCGTCTACATGCGTAGCCGCTCTTGAAATTTCGCGATCCACGTCAAAGAGCGACGGAAACCGTGGAATGCTAGACCCGATTCGTCTCATCGCCACCCGTCGGAACAGCGGGCAGCGACCAGCCTGCATTTATGACATCCAGCCCCGCCCCACAGGCGAGGACGAGGTGGACGTCGCTGACTTAAGGGTTAGTTAAGCAGCGAGAGGCAGCTGCGTGTTCGCAGTTACGTTGTGTTCCACCGGATTTACGAGGCGATGGCGCTCGGCATGCATCCCGCGAGTCTTTACCCCCGTCGAAGCCGTATCGCCCCCTTTGGAGAGAGATCAACTGGACGGCAAAATATCTCGCGCGCGACCTCAATTGTACCCTTATGGAGACAGAGCGGTCAACTATCTGTACCCGTTGAGGTTGTCAAGTTTTCACTCTTGACTTGGCTGAACGCAGGCCCACATAATGCGAAATCTTGGCACCAGTTGCGTGCTACAGCCACCCATGACGCTTGACGAGCAGCTTCGCCACACGTTCGATGCGCTGTCCGACCGTCTGCATCGAGAGATTGCGGCGTACCTGGAATCCGCCACCAAAGAATTGATCGCCGTTGCCGAGGCCGAACGCACCAGCGTCGCCGAGCAGATCGCACGCGATGTCCGAGCGGAGGCCGAACGCGAAATCTCTGTGCGACTGCGCACGACTGACAGCCTCGAGGCGGTCGTCAGCGCGAAGTCGGTACCCGTTCGCAAGCTCGGCGGCGCGCGGGGCGGCGCGGTCCTGCGAGCCCTGCTCGGCAGGCAAACGTCGGGTCTCGCAGCCGCTGAAGAAGGGAGACCTGACACCGATTTGTTCGAGAGCGTGGAGGTTGGCTTTCACGAGGAAGACGAGTCGGGGACTCGTGAGGCGCAGCCTGCGGCCGCGGCTCCCGCACCGAGAGTCGATTTGGTCGGACCCGCGAACGACGTCGTCGCCGAGGCCGAGCGTGCCCGGTTGCTCGAGGCGATTCGCGCGCTCGACCAATC
This sequence comes from Vicinamibacteria bacterium, assembly GCA_041485305.1. Lineage (GTDB taxonomy): Bacteria > Acidobacteriota > Vicinamibacteria > Vicinamibacterales > CAVVIG01 > JBGPJH01. The sequence continues at coordinate 1,066 of JBGPJH010000066.1, forward strand.
CCGGTCGCTGTCCGGAATTCTCGATACGCTTGTCGACCGGGCAGGCAGAGAGGTGGCGCGCGCGGGGGTCTTCCTCGTCGGCGGAAATGGCTCGATACTACGCTCGTGGCGCTGCACCGGCTTCGGGTCGTCGCTCGGCGAGGCCAAACAATTCGAGGTGCCGATGGACGAGGCGGGCGTGATTGCCGAGGCCGTCCGCTCCGGTGCCGCGTCATCCGGTGACGGCGCGTCGTCGACCGCTCCGTCCTTCGCGCTGTTGCCGCTCGATCGCGAAGCGCTTGCCGTTCCCTTGCCGCTGGCCGGACAAGTTGTCGCTGTCCTGTATGCCGATACGGGGCCGAGTGGATCGCCGACGTCGGGGTGGCGAACCGCTGTCGAACTGCTGACCCGATACGCGGCTCGTTCGTTAGAAGTCGTGACGGCGTTTCGAGTAGCTCGGATGCTCACCGCCCCTCCGGACCTGTCAGAGCGGACCGCGCTGACACATGTCGAATCACGAGGTAGGGCTGACAGGCTATCGTGACCAGGTCATGAGCAAGCTGTTTCTGTTCTTCGCCTCGGCGTCGATGGTGGTCGCCCTGGTGGTCGTCTCTCGCGCACAACAGACCCGCGCGAGCGTCGGCGGCGAATCGAGCCTCCAAGGACGCGTGGCTTCGCTTGCGCCCACAGCTCACGCTGCGCTTCCCCACGAGGCTTCGCAGTTCTGGCTCGCGCCCGATCCTGGCGCTCCCCCTCTCCGCCAGCCCTCGGCCTCCGCTCTCAGCGCCGCGGTCAAACTAGAGGCAGATGGCGCCTACAGCAAGGCCCTCGAGTTGGTGTCGCAGCCGGCGGCGCGCCTTGGGCCTTTGGCCTTGTACGCGACCTACTACGCCGGCGTCGCACAGCTCCGTCTCGCGCGGGCTGCGCAGGCGCGCAAAACGTTTCAGGGGGTACAGGCCCAGAAGCCCATCGGCTATCTGGCCGAGGCGGCGGCCCTCGGTGAAGCCGAAGCAAGCGAGGCCCTGAACGATCCCGCGGCCGCGGTGGCGATCTACGAACGGCTGCTTGGCGGCAAACCGACGACCCTCGAAGACGTCCTGATGCGGCTAGGGCGTGCGGCCAGGGCGGCAGGCGAGGCGGAGAAGGCTGCCGCGGCGTTCTCACGTGTGTACTATGAGTTTCCTTTGAGCGAAGTGGCGCCGACGGCAAGTGCTGAACTGGCCCTACTTCCCAATGCGCAGACTCTCACGGCAAGCCCCGACCGCCACAAGCTGGAGTTGGACCGTGCCGAGCGGCTCTATGCTGCCAAGCAGTACCCTGCCGCCCGAACCGCCTTCGAAGCGCTGCGAGCCACGGCTTCCGGCGACGAACGCGATCTCGTCGAGCTGCGGCTCGCTGAATGCGACCAACTTCTCAAGCATCCTCGCAGCGCGCGCGACGGCACCCGGCGGTTCGCCGATAGCGGACCGCGGCAGGCCGAGGCCCTCTATTTCCATGCCCTGTCGCTGCGGGAGCGTGGAGACCGCGACGAATATATCCAGACCGTTCGCCGTATCGTCGCCGAGTTTGCAACCGAACCCTGGGCGGAAGAAGCGCTCAATAACCTCGCGAGCTATTACATCGCGAAGAGCGAAGACGAGCAGGCCGATGCCGTCTTTCGTGAATTGTGCGAGAAGCACCCGCGCAGCCGGTACTCGGAACGCGCCGCCTGGAAAGCCGGCTGGCGTGCCTACCGCGCCGGCGTGTACGGCGAGGCGGCGCGGTTCTTCGAGAGGGGCGCGGCCGACTTCCCGCGATCCGACTATCGTCCCGCGTGGCTCTACTGGGCCGCTCGCGCCCACGACCAGCTGAACGAAGCCTCGCTCGCCCACGAGCGTTACACGCTTGCGGTCACCGACTACCTCAACACCTACTACGGACGGTTGGCGCTGACGCGTCTGGGTGGACGCTTACCGGCCGCCCGCGTCGCGACCTCGCCGTCCGCAGGCAACCGGCAGGACGTGCCGCTCCCGCCCTCGCTGCCGCCGAACGCGCCCGTTGTGCGCGCGCTCCTTGGCGCCGAGCTGTACGACGATGCGCTGAACGAGCTGCGGTACGCGCAGAAGACGTGGGGCGATTCGCCACCCGTTCAAGCCACAATCGCGTGGACGCATCGGCAGCAGGCTCGGTCGGAATCGGGGACGCGACGGTTCCAGCTCCTGCGCAGCGCCGTCACGGGGATGCGCCGAGCGTATCCGCAATTCATGGCGGCTGGGGGAGAGGATCTGCCCAGCGACGTGCTGACAGTAATTTTCCCAATCGCGTATTGGGATCTCATTCGGCGGCATGCGTCGGAACACGAGCTCGACCCGTACTTTGTCGCCGCGCTTGTCGCGCAGGAGTCCACGTTTGTCGCCGATATCAAGTCCAAGGCCAACGCAGTCGGCCTGATGCAGCTGATGCCGTCAACTGCTCGAGCGTACGCGCGCAAGCTCAGCCTGCCGTATTCCTCTCGGCTAAGCACCGATCCCGAAGCCAACATTCGGATGGGCACGGCCTACCTCGCGGACAAGCTCAAGGAGTTTGGGAATCCGCACCTGGCGCTGGCCAGCTACAACGCCGGCGAACGGGCGGTCCGGCGCTGGCTGGCCGATCGACCCGGCCTCGATCGCGACGAATTCATCGACGACATTCCGTACCCGGAGACGCAGAACTACGTCAAACGGATCCTGGGAACGGCTGAGGACTACCGGCGGCTGTACAGTAACGACAGGCCCTTGACCGACAGCGTCGACACGAACGCTACGCCGGCGGCGCCGGCGAAGGTTACCTCGTCGCCCCAAGACCGGAAGGCACCCGCGGGAAAGACGTCGCAGACACAATCGGCTAGCCCCAAGCGCTCGCCGAAGGTGCGCAAGTCCGCCTGATCGCCCGCGGCACGCCTGCGAGCGCGCGGCCGTCGTCGGCGGTTGGACTTACCCATCGGATCGGTGGCCGCCAGGCGGCCGACGTTTTGCGGCCCGGAATCCCCCGAGACTCGCGAGCACATGTCGAAACTCACCGGATCGAGAAAGGCCGCGCAGTTCACCGAGTCGGTGATTCGTGAGATGACCCGGCTGAACCAGCTGTACGGGGGTGTCAACCTCTCGCAAGGATTTCCGGATTTTCCCGCCCCGGCCGTCGTGAAGAACGCCGCCTGCGCCGCCATTCAGGCCGACGTGAACCAGTATGCCGTCACGTGGGGAGCGCGTTCGCTGCGCGAAGCCATCGCGCGAGAATTCACGCGCCGGCACAAGGTGGCGGTCGAACCCGACCAGCAAGTCACCGTGTGCTGCGGGGCCACCGAAGCGATGATGTCGACGATGATGGCGATCATCGATCCGGGCGACGAGGTCGTCATCTTCGAGCCGTTCTACGAGAACTACGGGCCGGACGCGATCCTGTCGGGAGCGACGCCCCGGTATGTCACGCTGCACGAGCCCGGGTGGACGTTCGATCCCGACGAGCTGGCCGCCGCGTTCTGCGACAAGACCAAAGCGATCATCATCAATACGCCCAACAACCCCACCGGCAAGGTGTTTACGTGCGCCGAGCTTGGCGCGATCGCCACGCTCTGCCACAAGTGGGACGTGGTGGCCATCTCGGACGAGATCTACGAGCACATCATCTACGATGGCCACCAACACGTGCCGATTGCGAGCCTTGAAGGGATGGCCGATCGCACGGTGACGATCAACAGTTTGTCGAAGACCTACAGCGTGACGGGTTGGCGTGTGGGCTGGGCCATTTCGCCGCCATCGCTGACCGGGGCGATCCGCAAGGTCCACGACTTTCTGACCGTTGGCGCGGCCGCGCCCCTGCAAGAGGCTGGGGTGGTCGCGCTCGGCATCGCGGATTTGTACTACGCCGAGCTGGCAGCCGCCTATCAGCGGCGGCGCGATGTACTGCTCGACATCCTCGGACGGCACCGCTTCACCTGCTACAAGCCGTTCGGGGCGTACTACATCATGACGGACATCAGCGGGTTCGGCTTCCCGGACGATGTGGAGTTCGCGCGGTATCTGGTCAAAGACATCGGCGTCGCTGCCGTGCCCGGCAGCAGTTTCTATCGGAACGCGGCGGCAGGGCGGACGAAACTGCGCTTCTGCTTCTGCAAGCGGGATGAAACGCTGGTCGAAGCCGACCGGCGCATGGCGAAGCTCGTGCCCGCCGGCATGAGCACGCGGGATTAGTAGCGGGCCACGATGCCGAAGTAGATTCCCCTCAACACGAACGAGCCGGAGTCCTTCTTCACGAGATATCCGACGTCGAAGGACCGGTAACCGAACTGCCCGCCGACGTTGTTCGTGAAGTTCAGCGTGCCGTAGATGTCGAGGTCGGCGTAGTGAGCTTTGTATTCCTTGGAAATGCTGTCGGGGATCGTGACGCCGGTCAGCTCGCCGGTGATCGAGATGTTGGGAACGACGTAGTAGCGCACGATGCCGCCGATGGCCGGAATCGGGGCACGCGCGTGTATGTACTCGTTGATGATAGGGCTTTGAAGCCCGGCCTTAACATCGGTGTACTTGGCGTCGAGGATAAACCCACCGAACACTCTGTCGCGTGAGATGAAGTCGTACTCGTAGGCAAACCGGTACGCCTTCCACTCGAGCTGCGAGTTGACCGGCAACCCCACCCTGTAGCGCTGTGCGCGGAACACGATGTCCTTGGTGAGCGTGGCCGACTGGTCGTACGTGATCGGAATGTATTGAAACCGCAGCTTATGCTTCCGCGCTGGCCGAGCGACGACGTGCAGTTCGTTGAACCGGTGGTCCGTGAGGCCCAGATCTTTCTTGAAGTCGATGTTCGTCCCGACAATTCCGAGGTACTCACTCGCGACCGACATATCGGCGCTCGGGCTCCAGTACCCAGCGGACGCTTCGATGTGGTACTTCTCACCGGTGGCGGCATCGTTCAGCACGCGAGGGACGAACTGTGCAGAGGCGGGCGCCGCAGCGAGTATGAGCGCGACGGCGATCACGCCGTACAGGCGAACAGCGGATCTGTTGAGCATGCGCACAAAATTCTCCAAAAGCAGGTTGGCTCGCGCCGCTGGGAAGGCAAACTCAGAATAGCACGTCAGTAGGGTGCTTAGGGTGCTGAGGTGCTGAGGTGCTTGGGTGCTGAGCTGAAGGCTGAGGTGGTGAGGGCTGAGATGCTGCTCAGCTGCCGCTCGTGCGCGCGTGTTGCTCAGGTTCGGAGTGCTGAGTGATGCGGTGCGTTGGGCTCACAGCACCCCAGCACCGTATAGCACCTCAGCACCCAAGCACCCCAGCACCCTTTGTTTTTACGCTCCAGCCAGCTCGAGCTCCGGCGCCTTGCCGCTGAGCACGAGCATCCAGCGCCGCGCGGCCGAGGCGAGGATCACCACCGCGCAGGCCATCATGATGACCGTGCAGATGGCGTCCACGTAACCCTGCGTGTGGGTTGCCACATTCGGTCCGACGGCCAACGGCCAGTAGTTATCGCGGACGTTCAGGAACCCGCCGTACAACGTGCTGACCGACAGGAAGCAGAGCGGCAGGAAGGTGACCCACGCGTATTTCGCCCGGCCGGCGTTGATGAGGATGGTCGTAGCCACGGCCAGGGCGACCGAGCCCAGGAGCTGATTGGCGACGCCGAAGAGCGGCCAGATCGTGTTGATGCTGCCCGTCCAGATGAAGTAGCCCCATGCAACGACCATCAGCCCAGACGAGAATAACGCGCTCGGCATCCAGTTCGTGTCGCCGAACGGTTTCCAGACGCGTCCGATCGATTCCTGCAGGAGGAATCGTCCCACGCGCGTGCCCGAGTCGATCGTCGTCAGAATGAAGATTGCTTCGAACATGATGGCGAAGTGATACCAGTAGGCCATCAGACTCTTCATGCCCGGGATGTTGGAAAAGATCTGAGCCATCCCCAGCGCCAGCGAGACCGCGCCGCCCGTTCGGCCGATGACGTGCTCGGCGACCTGCGACTGGAGCACATCGAGGTTGACCATCGGAATGCCCAGCTGGGCAAAGGCAGCCGGCGTCGTGTTGATGGCGAAGTAGTCGCCGGGATGAAGCGCCGCGGCAGCAATCAGCGCCATCACGCCGACAAGGCCCTCGAACAGCATCGCCGCGTAGCCGACCGGACGGATATCGCTCTCTTTGTCAATCATCTTCGACGTCGTGCCGCTCGCGATGAGGGCGTGGAATCCGGAGATGGCGCCGCACGCAATGGTGATGAACACGAACGGAAACAGCGGACCCGGAATGATCGGCCCGCCACCCCCGATGTAGGACGAAAAGCTGGGCGCCTCGAGCTTCGGGTTGACGAGGATCACCCCCAGCGCGAGGAGGAGGATTGTGCCGATTTTCATGTAGGTGCTGAGATAGGCGCGCGGCGTCAGCAGCATCCACACCGGCATCGTCGCCGCAGCGAAACCGTAAATCGCCAGCGCGGCCGTGATTTGATGGGGCGTCAGGAGGAAATAGTGACCGATGGACGATTCGGCGATGTTCTTACCGAACACGACCCCGAGAAACATGAGGGTGACGCCGATAAGGGTCGCCTCCTTGATCCGACCCTTCCGCCACACGAACATGTAGAAGCCCATGAAGATCGCGATCGGAATCGTCACGCCGATTGTGAACGTGCCCCACGCGCTCTCGGCCAGGGCATTGACCACCGCGATGCCGAGCCCGGCGAGCGCGACGACAAGAATGAAAAGCACGGCGATGATGGCCGTGGTCCCCGCGACGGGTCCGATCTCGGAGCGCGCAATCTCCGCGAGCGAGCGGCCTCCTCGGCGGGTCGAGGCCCACATGATGAGCGTGTCGTGCACTCCCCCCGCTAGACAAACCCCGGCCAAGAGCCAGAGGAAGCCTGGCGCCCACCCGAACTGCGTTGCCAGCACGGGACCAATCAGCGGGCCGGCGCCGGTGATGGCGGCGAAGTGATGCCCGAACAGGACCCAGCGCGAGGTCGGGTAGTAATTGGCGCCGTCGTACTTCGAATGAGCGGGCGTCTGCCGCGTATCGTCGAGCACCATCACCTTCGCGGCGAGGAATGCGCTGTAGTACCGATAGGCGATCGCCAAAACGCAAAGCGTCGGGATGACGAGGTACAGTGCATGCATGGAGCGCATTCTACCAGCGACTTCGCCCCGCGTGAAGATGCCATAAACGCTGGCACCCGGGCCGGCGGGCCGGGCGGGCTATACTCCTGTGATGTCCCCGTTCCGCCGGCTCCTGGGATATCTGCTCCGCTATCGCCGAGCCTTCATCTGGGGTTTGATTTGTTCGATCGTGACGACTGGCGTCACGCTTGTAGCGCCGCTGGTCCTCCAGCATGCCATCGACGACCTCGCCTTGGACGTCACGCGCACCAAACTGCTGCTGTACGGCACGCTGCTCCTCGGGATCGGGGTCGTTGGCGGCGTGTTCAGATTCTGGACACGGCGCATTCTGATCGGGGCGTCGCGCCATCTCGAGTACGACCTGCGCAACGACTTCTTCGCCCACCTGCAGAAGCTGCCGCTGTCGTACTTCCAGGCGCATCGCACGGGCGATCTCATGTCTCGCGCCACCAACGACCTGAACGCCGTCCGGATGATGATTGGACCCTCGGTGATGTACTCCGCGAACACGCTGCTGACCTTCGGCGCCGCGCTTGCGATGATGATTGCCATCGATGCGCGGCTCACGCTGCTGTCGCTGATTCCCCTACCGTTCGTCTCGATTTCGGTGAAGATGTTCGGGACCGCGATTCATCGCCGCTTCGAGCAGATTCAAGCCCAACTGTCCGAGGTGAGCGCCGTGGCCCAGGAGGCGCTGTCCGGCGTCCGGGTCGTGCGCGCGTACCGGCAGGAGCCGTCCGAGATCGCGCGTTTCGAGCGGGCGAACGCCGAGTACTTACGGCGCAACCGGAGTCTGATTGTCATTCAAGGGTTCTTTTTCCCCAGCATGTCGTTCTTTCTCGGCCTGGGCTCGATGCTCGTCCTCTGGCTCGGCAGCCGGGAAGTGATCACGGGCCGGATCACGCTCGGTCAGTTCGTCGCGTTCTCTTCGTATCTGACGATGTTGTCGTGGCCGATGATTGCGTTCGGCTGGGTGACCAACATGCTGCAGCGCGGGCTGGCCAGCTGGAAGCGGATGCTGGAGGTGCTCGAAACCGAACCGGCAATCCGCGACAGGCAGGACGAAGTCCCGCAGCCTTGGGAGGGCAGCGGAGGTCGAGCGACGCCTGAGGTTCCCGCACGGGTCCCGGGCCGCCGGGAGATCCGTGGCGAAATCGAGTTCCGCGACCTGACCTTTTCGTACAACGGTACTCCGGTTCTGCAGCACGTATCGGCGCGCATCCCGGCCGGACAGACAGTCGCCATTGTCGGCGTAACGGGTTCGGGCAAGTCGACGCTCATCAGCCTGCTCGCCCGGCTGCACGATCCACCACCTGGGACGGTGCTCATTGACGGCGTCGACGTGCGCGAGATGCCGCTCGGCGTGCTCCGCGGTGCGATTGGCTTTGTCCCACAGGAGACGTTTCTCTTTTCCGACACGATCGGCGACAACATCGCGTTCGGCCTCGATGCCATCGGGCGGGAGACAGCGGCGACGCTCCATCTCAAACCACCGAGTGGCGGCCCGGCAGGGCGGAACGGCGAATTACGAGGGCCAGGACCGCAAGACGTGATCCGCGCCGACCAGGCGCGAGCCGTCGCGGAGGGCGCGGGCGATCTTCGCCGCCAGCGGATCGTGCACGCTGCCGCCGTGGCCCGACTCGACAAGGACCTCGTCGATTTCCCGAAGGGATACGACGCGATGATCGGCGAGCGCGGCATCACCTTGTCCGGCGGCCAGAAGCAGCGGACCGCTCTGGCGCGCGCGGTGGCCATCGACCCGCGCATCCTGATTCTCGACGATGCCCTCTCCGCCGTGGACACGTACACGGAGGAGGAGATTCTGACGCGTCTCAGGAGCATGATGCGTCAACGCACCTCTCTGATCGTGTCGCACAGGATCTCGACGGTGCGCGAGGCCGACCAGATCCTCGTCCTCGATCAGGGGCGCATCGTGGAGCAGGGCACGCACGAGGCGCTCGTCCGGGCCAACGGCCTGTATGCGGATCTTCACAAGAAGCAGCTGCTGGAGGAGGAGCTGGCGGCGTCATGACGCGGCACGCGGCGCGGACGCCCCAGGGTCGTTGAACGATGCAGGACGACGAGATTCTGGGTAAAGCGTACGACGCGCGCCTGATGCGCCGGCTGCTGGTGTATCTCCGTCCCTACTGGAGGCAGGTCGCGCTCGCCTTGGGAGCGCTCCTGATCGGAGCCGCCGCAGCGTTGGCGCAGCCGTACTTGATGAAGACCGCCATCGATCGGTTCATCGCGGCGCGGCAGCTGCAGGGGCTCGAGCAACTGGCCCTCCTGTACGTCGGCGTGCTCGTCGTCGCATTTGCGGCCGAATATGCGCAGACCTGGACCATGCAGCTGACCGGGCAGCGGATCATGTTCGACATGCGCATGGCCATCTACCAGCACCTGCAGCGGCTCGACGTGCGCTACTACGATCGCAATCCGGTCGGCCGCCTGATGACGCGCGTCACGTCGGACGTCGACGTGTTGAACGATCTCTTTACATCGGGCGTCGTGACGATCTTCGGCGACGTGTTCACGCTCGCTGGGATCATGGCGGTCATGCTGTGGATGAACTGGAGGCTTGCGCTGGTTGCGTTCGCGGTGCTGCCACTGATTGCGCTCATCACGCAGTGGTTCCGCCGCAACGTGCGCGAATCGTACCGAGTGGTACGAGGGTGGATCGCGCGGATCAACGCGTTCCTCCAGGAACACATCACGGGCATGTCGACCGTGCAACTGTTTCGACGCGAGGGGCTCAACTTCGAGCGGTTCGACGAGATCGACCGGCGGCACCGCGACGCGAACATCGATTCGATCTTCTACTACGCGGTGTTCTATCCGGCCATCGAGGTGGTGAGTGCGCTGGCGTCGGCGTTGATCATCTGGTACGGGGGCGCCAGCGCACTGAGCGGTACGCTGACGCTGGGCGTGCTCGCCGCGTTCCTGCAGTACTCGCAGCGGTTCTTCCGGCCGATCAGCGACATGTCGGAGAAGTTCAACGTGCTGCAGTCCGCGATGGCGTCGTCGGAGCGCATCTTCAAGCTCCTCGACGAGCCCGTGCACATCGAGTCACCCGCCACGCCGGTCCGGAAGGAGGGGGCTGGGGGGCACATCGTGTTCGACCACGTCTGGTTTGCCTACAACGACCACTCGTCGGGGGACAGCGCGCCTGAATGGGTCCTGAAGGATGTGTCGTTCGAGGTCAGGCCGGGTCAGCGCGTTGGCATCGTAGGCGCGACCGGCTCGGGCAAGACGACGCTGATCAACCTGCTGCTTCGCTTCTACGACGTGCAGCGCGGGCGAATTGCGGTTGATGGCGTTGACGTGCGTAGTCTCGAGTTGGGAGCGCTCCGCGGGCTGTTCGGGCTGGTTTTGCAGGATGTGCACCTGTTTTCCGGCACGATCGCCGACAACATCCGCTTGGGGAATCCTGAGATCGGCGACGATCAGGTGCGCCGCGCGGCCCACGCGGTCCACGCCGACGTGTTCATCGACCGGCTGCCGGGAGGCTACGCCTCACCGGTCGCCGAGCGAGGCGCGACCTTATCGGTCGGTCAGAAACAGCTGCTGTCGTTCGCGCGGGCGCTGGCCTTCGATCCGAGGGTGCTGATTCTCGACGAGGCGACCTCCAGCGTTGATACCGAGACCGAAATCCTCATCCGCGACGCGCTCACCACGTTGATGGCCCGGCGAACGACGATCGCGATCGCGCACCGGCTGTCGACGATTCAGGACATGGACAAAATTCTGGTGCTGCACAAAGGCGTGCTCCGCGAGCAAGGAACGCACCAGGAACTGCTCGCCGAGCGCGGCATCTACTACAAGCTGTTCGAGCTGCAATACAAATCGAGCCGGGAACCTGCGGTCGGCGCCGGGGCCGGCTACTAGAGCGTCTCTACTTCGGCGGTTCCGACGGGATGATCGGCAGCGGACGGGCAGGCAGGGGCTGCTGAGACTGGGGGCGCTTGAACAGGCTGTCACTGAGCCGCGGGGTCGTCGCTTGCGGGTTCCATCCGACGCGAAGCAAGGTCAGCTGGACAGGTCGGCGCCCGAACGAGATCGCTTCGGTGCAATTCCACATGAAGATATCGACCTCGCGCCCCCGAACCTGCGGGCCGGTGTCTAGCACCGTGTAGATCCCGTCGTAGCGAAGGTCGCTCGCGTCCACGTTCAGCACCGATCCAATCGGCAGCAGAGCCGGATCCGCGGCGACGATCCCCCGCTGCACAGCCACGCCCGCACTGGTCACCAGCCCCTTACAGTAAGCGGTCGCGCTGAACGTTAGCCGGACCCCTGGCGCCGGTGGTTGGCCGGTGTCGACCGGCTCCGGGCCAAAGTGCAGCATGGCGTACTTGGAGTCGAGAAACCTCACCTCGTACAGCCACACGAACGAGCCGGCCGCGACGGTTGTCACCAGGCCTTTCAGCCAGATTGATCGGGCGAGCAGCCTCATCTCGATCAGATTGTAAATGGCACGATCACGCGACAGGGCTCTTTTCGGGTTTCGGCACCGACATCCGCCGGCGACGTTTGACGACGAAGGCGAGCGCGAGGGGATATGCCATGGCAGCGCACGCCGCAGCGCCGATTAGGGATCCCACGACGTACGGCCAGAGCAGCGGACGCAGTAAGGCGCCAAGCTGATACCAGAACTCCCGATGTCTCAGAGAGAGGCGGAACAGATCGCCCAGCCGC
>JBGPJH010000067.1:0-12755 GCA_041485305.1 Vicinamibacteria bacterium
AGGGCGGCCCCCAGTTCGGTCCGGACTTGTACCGACAGCCGCATCGGGCGCTCGGCTCTGACGCTGAACCGCAGTCGGTCGTACTTTACGACTCCGCTCGCGGTTCGGACCGCCACTCCTACGAACTGGCCTGTCGCCGCCCCGCCGGACAGCCCGTATCGCAGGAACAGCTCGGTGCCCCCGATCCGAGCTGCGACGGCGAGCGCGGCTCGCGAGGTCTTGTCGCTTTCGGTGCTCCAACCATCGGCCGTGCGGCCGTCAAAAAGGGGCGCGGTCTCTGCCCCGCGCCGAAAAGCCGGCGGAGGCGGGAGCGGCGAGCGGCGAACATAGATCGGATTGCTGAGGATCCACGGCGGCCCACCCGGATGGTCGTCTGCCCGGATGTCGACACGGTAGACCGCCGACGCCTCACCCGCCGCCAGCGTGAAGCGGGGCTCGCGCCGTCCCTTCACGAGCGCCTGGCTCCCCTGCCACACAGTCGCCGAGAATCCCGGCGGCAGGTTACTCCGAACCTCCAGCGTCACCGGCCCGGCGCCGGCGATCTCGTCGCCTTCGTATGCAACGCCCCCGGCATGAGTGGCCGTGAACTCGAACGCGGGAGGCGTCGCCCATCCGTCCACGGCTGTGTACAGGTGTCCGTTTCGCAGCGAGCGCATCAGGATCCGCGCGTCGAGGGCGGCGTTCCCACTCCACGGTTCGTCGGGCCGCACCCGAACAGACAGCGAGCGAAAAGCGCTTTCATAGCCGGGAATCGGCAGCGAGTAGCGATTGTCGCCGGGATCGACGTTCCTGACTTCCAGTTTCGCATGCGCATCGACGCCCGCAATGACGACGACCCGTCGTCGCGCCGCGAGCATCTCCCATTCGGTGAGGCTCGTCGAGACGTCGGTCAGCAGCCCGGCGATGGTCTCGCTCGGCCGAATCGGATACGTGAGAAGGGCCTTCAGCAGCCGCAGTTTCGATTCCCAGCCGCGCTCGAAGAGGTGGACGCGCCAGCTCGTGTCGGGGTTGATCATCTCAATCGCGTCGAGGGGCGCCGTCCACTCGCGCCAGCGGAGCTCCGCCTTGGGAGAGTCCGGATGGGCTGCGATGCCAAAGCCTCCGAGGCGCTGTACGTCTTCGACGACATCTCGTGCTTCCCCACCAAGCGGATACGGCGACGCCCCCATGTCGAGGGCCAGGTAGTGACCTCCGGTGGTGCTGATCTCGACGGCGTCGAGGCACAGCACTCCGGACCGGTACGTCGGAGGATCGGGAGTTCGCGTCCCGTCGCCGTGGTCCGTGAAGACAACGAACCTGAGGCCTGCCCGGGACGCCGCCTCCGCGACGACATCGGGCGGGTGTCTGCCGTCGGAGCGATTGGTGTGGACATGAAGCAGGCCAGGAATAGCCCCGTCGCTCCAGGAGGGGTCGAGGTTCAGCCGTCTGGAAGGGAGCAGCTGGAGCGCGAAAACAGCAACGGCGGCCACCAGGGCCGCCGTTGTCAGCAGAACACGCCTCACAACCGGAACGGCTACAGTTTGGCCGCCGCCCGGATCGCGGTCGCTCGATCGGTACGCTCCCACGTGAACTCTGGTTCCGTTCGACCGAAGTGGCCGAAGGCCGCAGTTTTCTTGTAGATCGGCCGTCGCAGGTCGAGTTCTTCCATGATGCCCCGCGGGGTGAGCTTGAAGTGGGAGCGGACCAGGTCGGTAATCAGTTCTTCGGGAATGCGCCCGGTCCCCTCGGTGTGGACCATCACCGAGACGGGGTCGGCCACGCCGATGGCATAGGCCAGCTGCACCAGCGCGCGATCGGCAATGCCCGCCGCGACGACGTTCTTGGCGATGTAACGGGCCATGTAGCAGGCTGAGCGGTCGACCTTGGTGGGATCCTTGCCTGAGAAGGCGCCACCACCGTGGGGCGCGGCGCCCCCGTAGGTATCGACGATAATTTTCCGGCCGGTGACGCCGGCGTCACCGTGGGGCCCCCCCACGACGAATCGTCCCGTCGGGTTGACGAACACCTTGGTTTGGCTGTCCCGCATGTGCTCGGGAATCACACGATTGATAATCTGCTCGGTGATGTCCTCGCGCATCGTCTCGTTGGTCACGAGCGGACTGTGCTGACTGGAGACGACGACCGTATCCACCCGGACAGGACGCGTGCCGTCGTATTCGACCGTTACCTGCGACTTGCCGTCGGGCCGCAGATACTCGAGGACGCCGTCGCGACGGGCGCACGACAGCCCTTTTGCGAGCTTGTGGGCGAGCATGATGGGAAGCGGCATCAGCTCGTCGGTCTCGGTGCAGGCGTACCCGAACATCAAACCCTGATCGCCCGCACCACCCGTGTCGACACCCATGGCGATGTCGGGTGACTGACTGTGAATTGCGGAGATGACGGCGCACGTCTCGGCGTCGAAGCCGTACTTGCCGCGGGTGTATCCGACTTCCGCAATCGTATTGCGGACGACTTCCTGGTAATCGATGACGGCCCGGGTCGTGATCTCTCCCGCGATAAACGCAATGCCGGTGGTCACCAGGGTCTCGCACGCCACGCGGCTCTGGGGATCCTGGGTGAGCAGGGCGTCGAGGATCGAATCCGAGATCTGGTCGGCGATCTTGTCGGGGTGTCCCTCCGTCACCGACTCCGATGTGAACAGATGATGTCCGTTACGGCTCATGCCGCGGCTCTCCTTAGTGCATGCACATACGCGTGGGCATCGCGCCGCACGAGCGACGGCGCGCGCGGACTGACGATCGGGCGATGCCACGGCAGGCGAACTGGTGCAAAACAGTTAAGTTTAGCAAATTAAGAACGCGGGTGAAAGCGGTCGTAGACCGCACGGAGACGTGCTTCGAGCACGTGTGTGTAGATCTGGGTGGTGGACAAATCCGCGTGGCCGAGCATCACCTGAATGGCGCGCAGGTCGGCGCCCCGTTCGAGCAGGTGTGTCGCGAACGAATGACGGACGGCATGGGGGCTAATCGTTCTGCGCACGCCGGCGCGCTGCCCGTGGCCCCGGAGGATCTTCCAGAACCCGACCCGGCTCAGCGGCCCACCGCGGGCATTCACGAACAGGCGCCCCGCCGCCTGAGTTTTTCCGGGCCTGGTGCGTCGTGTCAGCGCGGGGCGACCCTCGCGCAGATACCGCCGGACCCAGTCGGCTGCCTGTTCGCCCACCGGAATCAATCGCTCCTTGCTTCCCTTGCCGATGCACGTGAGGTAGTGCGCCTCCAGATGCAGATCGGGCGACCGCACGCCCACCAGTTCGGACACCCGCATGCCGGTGGCGTACAGCAGCTCGATCATCGCCCGATCGCGAAGGCCAAGCGGCGTTGCCACGTCAGGTTGTGCGATGAGGGCCTCCACTTCCTCGGGCGTCAGACACGAGGGAAGGGCCGGCCAGGCCCGCGGCGGGTGCAGGTCCTCGGCGGGGCTCTCGGTCAAGTGCCGTTCGAGCGCGAGGAACCTGTAGAAACCCCGCACCGCGGCAACCATGCGAGCCACCGTCCGGGGCGACAAGCCGCTCGCCATCTGATGCTGCACGAACGCCTCCAGGGCGTGACGGTCGAGCGACTCGACGGACCTCCGCTCGCCCGCGGCGAATCGAGCAAGCTTTCGCAAATCGCGAGCGTAGCTCTGCAGCGAGTGTTCGGCCAGCCGCCGTTCGACCCGAAGGTGATCGAGGTAAGCGTCGATCATGAGCAGAGACCACCGATGCCGTCGTAATCGATAGTCGATACTCCCGGGTCGCGAGGCGAGAGTCAAGACCGGCCGCCCAGCGTCGCTCACCTGACCCCAGACGCCTGTGGACCGTGATACAATCAGCGGTTCGGCACTGAGGTCGCGTGAGCATGCATGTGCGTTCAAAGTGGGAGTCGCTTCCCACCGAAGCCATCAACCCGTCGACGCTCGCCATCGACAAACTATCCGCCGCGGACATCGTAGAGGCGATGCTGAACGAGGACCGCAAGATGCTGGCGGCCGTCCAGCGCGAGAAAGAGCGCATCGCTGTCGGGATCGACATCATCACACAGGCCCTGCGCAAGGGCGGCCGGATTGTGTTCGTCGGGGCTGGCACGAGCGGCCGCCTGGGCCTGCTTGAATCCGCGGAGATGCCGCCGACCTTCGGGACCCCTCACGAACTCGTGTTGGCCATCATGGCCGGGGGAAAAAATGCCGTCCTCCAGGCCAAGGAAGGCGTCGAAGACAACTACGAGGAAGGCTCACGTTCCGTGAACCGGCTCCGCCCGGCGAGGCAGGACGTCGTCATCGGCGTGTCGGCGAGCGGGATGACACCGTTTGTCCGGGGCGCGCTGACGCGCGCGCGGCGGGCGGGCTCCAGGATCATCTTCGTGACCTGCGATCCGCGCACCGAGCTGCAGACCTTCGTCGATCTCACGATTGCGCCTGCGGTCGGGCCGGAGGTGATCGCCGGTTCGACCAGGCTCAAGGCCGCCACCGCCACCAAGATCGTGCTCAACATGCTGACGACCGCCTCGATGATTCGGATCGGCAAGACCTATGGCAACTTGATGGTCGACGTCCAAATGGGGTCCGAGAAGCTGCGCGACCGCGCCCGTCGCATCATCACCATCGTCACCGGTTTGGAGTACGACGACGCCGACAAGGTACTGCGCCGCGCGCACTGGAACGTCAAGGCGGCGATCGTGATGCAGAAGGGCGGCCTCTCCTACGCGCGGGCCGTGTCTCGGTTGCGGCGCGCCCACGATTTCGTGCGGGACGCCATTGGCGAGGATGTCGAGCCCCGGCTGCGCGAGCTGCTCGGTCAAAGCGGCTCCGTCTGACAGCGAGCCTCGCGGCTCGGGCCGATGACTGAAGGTCCCATCGACGCCGCACGGGCGGGACTTCAACGGGCCATCGCCGACCGCATCTTCCCTGGCGCGGTCGCCGAGGTCGGCGACTGCCGAAACATCCGGTGGCGCGAAGCCTTTGGATCCCTGACGTTCGACACTCCTCGGGTGCGTGTTGACGATCGGACGATTTTCGATCTCGCCTCGCTCGCAAAGCCTCTAGCGACTACGTCGGTCGTCATGCAACTGGTGGAGGACAGCCGCCTGAAGCTCGGCGACCCCGTCCGATCATTCTTTGGGGAGTGGCGTGGCGCGGACCGGGAGCCGGCCACGGTTCAGGATTTGCTGGAGCACGCGGCGGGGCTGTCGGCTCGCCTGCTCGATGCGCCGCCGGACGGGCGAAGAGAATTCGAGCACGACATCTGCGCGCTTCCGCTCGAGTGCCTGCCTCGCACGCGAGCGCTCTACAGCGACCTCGGCTTCATCCTGCTCGGGTTTCTCGTGGCGGACCGGGACCAGATGTCTCTAGCGACCCAGTTCGAACGGATCGCGCGGCGCGTCACCAGCGACGTGCTGGTATTCAGCGTCCCGCCGGAGCTGAGGACGCGCGCGGCGCCAACGCTCCCTCTGGCCGACGACGCGCGGCGCGGCCGAGTCCTAGTGGGTGAAGTGCACGACAACTACGCCGCGGCGCTCGGCGGCGTCGCGGGGCACGCTGGGCTCTTCGGAACCGCCACCGCCGTCGGCGATTTCGCGCGAACGGTGCTGCGCGCCGCACGAGGCGACCCCACCACTCCACCGCCCCTCTCCCCCGCGCTCGTGGCCCTGGCCACGCGAAAAAGTTCGGTGCCCCACAGTTCGCGCGCGCTCGGCTGGGACACGATGCGGCCAACCTCGTCGTGCGGCGCACACATGTATTCAGCCGCGTTCGGCCACGTCGGCTTTACCGGTACATCTCTATGGATCGATCCGGTCCTCAACCGGTATTTCGTCCTGCTGACCAACCGCGCCTGCGACGGCGGCACGTCCGAGGAGATGCAAGACGTCCGGCGCGCGTTTCACGACGCCGTGGTCAGGCTGTAGTCGGCGGCACGAGGCTCAGGAGAGAACGGGACAACAAAGTCTCGCTGTTAGGCAAAAGCAAACAGCGGCTAGTTGCGCGGAGGACGCGGCGGCGGCTGGGGGCTGGAGGGACCACCTCCGCCCGGCAGCGGTTGACCCGGTGTGAAGGGACCGCGCCCATCGGCACCGCCTCCCAACCCACCGGGCCGCCCAGGCGGTCCCTGTTGACCGCGTCCCCCACGGCCGCCGATACCAGGAATGCCTGTGGGTGGCTGCTGCCCGCCTCGTTGCGGTTGCCCGCCGGCGCCTGGCGCGCCGGGAGCCTGAACCTGCTGGACGTAGATGAACTGCCACTCGTTGTAGTGACTGCGCCCGTTGTACAGACGGATCGACCTCGCCTTGCTCTTGCTGGCCACACCGATAATTCCGCCCTGCGCTCCGCGCCCGCCGGCCGTCTGGGTCGAGAGCACGGAACCCACGCCCCCCGCTGCCGCGGGCCCTAGGTTGCCACGTCCCGATGCTGGCGAAGGCTGTGCACCCGGCGCGGCGCCGGCCTGCGCCGCCTGCACGGGGCTCAAGAGATCGAAGTCCTGCCCCGTGATCGGGTCTTTGTACTTGCTGCGGAGAAAACGCTGCTGCACCAGCACGTCGACGCTCGGCGGCAGGGAGCCCGGACCCGCCTTTCGCTGGAACAAACCGATCGCGCGAGCATATTGCTGGCCGCGAAAAATCAGCTCGGCCTCCTTTTCCCGTTGAGTGATCTGCTTCCAGACAGGCATCGCGGCCGTCATCATCACGGCCATGACGCCCAATGCGACGAGCAGCGCGACCATTGCATAGCCCCGTTCCCGAGCGCGGCGGGTTCCCGCCCGACGCACCAGGTCTGTAGCGAAGCTTCGCCCCAAACCGCCGAGTGCGACGACCGAGGGACAGCTTCTACAGCCGAAAACTCGCCTCATTCGCGCGGACATCCGCCCCAGAAGATGGCCAGTGTCGCACCTCAGAGGATCGTTTGGTTGACCGTGTAACTGCATGAGACGTAAGATGTTGTGTAGTTTGATGTTACCACGCCGCGTCACTCCTGGTCCGTTGACATCGCTGTTCGTCGTTTCGCTCTTCGCGGCGGGCTGCCAGAAGGTTCCGCTTCTGGCGCCCACGGGGTCCACGATTACCCTCACCTCCGCCACGGCCGTCCTGTCGGCCACTGGCTCAACCTCAATCACGGCGCAGGTTTTGGAAGCGGCGGGCACACCGCCTCACAGTGGCACCCACATCACGTTTACGACGACGCTTGGAAGAATTGACCCGGCGGAAACGACGACCGACATCAACGGCCGGGCGACTGCAACGTTCTTCGCCTCGACGAACAACGGGACCGCCACCATCGTCGCGTCGTCGGGCGGGGCGAGCACCGGCGCGAACGGCGCTCTCAAGATCTCGGTTGGCACTGCGGCTGTCGGGCGCGTGAGTCTCAGCGCGAATCCGGGCACGATTCCGTCGAACGGCGGCTCGGCGGCCATCACGGCGAGCGTTCTCGATCTCAATGGGAGCGCGCTCGCGGCCGTTCCGGTGACGTTCTCGACCTCTGCCGGAGTGCTCGGCAGCGCCGTGGTGAATACCGATCCGGGCGGCGTTGCGCAGACAACGCTGACGACCTCGGTTCAAGCGACGGTTACCGCCACGGTCGGCGTTCAATCGTCGAGCGGGGGCACCGGTACCGGGACCGGCAGCGGATCTGGCTCGACGGGAGGCTCAACTGCCGGGCAGGCGTCGGCGTCAGTCACCGTGAATGTCAACCCGCTGCCGACCGTGTCCATTTCCGCCCCGGCCGGGACGCTGACCGCCCGCTCACCGATTGTCTTCACACTCAGTGTCGTACCCGGCGCCAACAGCACGGCGCAGATTCGCAACGTGAACGTGAACTTCGGGGACGGAGATACTATCGATCTTGGGTCGGTCACCGGCTCGAACCAGACGGTTGGGCATCGATACGACGACGAGGGGACGTATGCAGTTCGGGTGACTGCCGTGGATACACTCGGTGGATCCACGTCCGCGGCAACCGTCATCGTGGTCCAGCCCCTGCCGCCACTTGGCGTCGCGATCGTGACCGCGCAGATATCGTCAGGCGGCAATACGACTGTCACCTTCACGGCCACCGTGACCCCGGTGTCGGCGACCGTGGCAAGCTATGTGTGGGACTTCAAAGACGGGACGCAACAAACGACCACCAACAATCAGGTCGTCCATATCTACGTGACAGGTTCCGGAGTGAAGACCCCAACAGTCACGGTGACCACCACGACCGGTCAGAGTGCAACCGGCCAGACGGCCGTCAACCCCTAAATGGCCGGGAGACGCCTACCACTCGGCGTACTTAGTGCCGTCCATCGCGGTGCCCTCCGACCCGCTCTTGACGTCGTACACGCCGGGCGAGGCAACCGGATTGGTCGGGTCGGGCTCGGCGGGCACTGACTGCCACGTCGACGCGGAGCTCGTGAACGGGTCCTTCGGCAGGGCCCGGAGATAGCCTCCCGACACGAGCTCGTCGAGTGTTGACGGATATTGGTTCTTGTCGGCGTAATACTGATCGATCGCGTCCCGCATCTTGAACAGATCGTCCTTGAGCACGGATTCCCGCGCGAAAATCACGCTCTGCCGATATTGCACCAGTCCGATCGTCGCGAGGGTGACGATGAGCGACAACACCACCATCAGCTCGATCAGGGTGAAGCCAGATTGGGTGCTGGGGCGCGCCATCCTACCAGTCTCGGTATCGGGATCCGTCCAGGGCGGACCCGTCGAACGTCGTGTGAACGTCAAACACATTCTGGCCACCCCACCGTGTCGCGTCTGGCGCATCCTGGTACGAGCGCAGCCCCCAGTCGCTGCCGTGCGTGAGGGGGTCGAGAGGAACACGCCGCAGGAATTTCAGCTTGCGGCCGGTCGCATCGTTCTGCACCGCGACCCCGTCCACGAGCGCCTGCAGATCGGGTGGGTAGCCTTCGCTCCCGACCTTGATCGCGAGAGACGCGATTTGACCGACATCCGCCGCATCCTTGTACTTATCAATGGCCGTACGGATCTCGCGTAGGGAGTGCCGCAGCTCCGCCTCGCGCTGCCGCCTCGCCGTCACCCTTGCCAGTGGGATGGCCGCTGACGCGAGAATCATCACAATCGTCGAGACGACGAGCAGCTCGATGAACGTGTAGCCGCGGGCGGGGTTGATTCTCATTGAACCGTCACGGTCACGGGGCGGAAGAGCAAGCCCATCGCTGCGCCCGCCGGTCCCGTCGCTGTTCCGCTGAGAGAGAGCGTCGCGACACCGGCCGCCGTGGCCTCGAACAGCACCGCGCCAAGCAGCCCCGTGCCGGTCGCCCCGGCTGCGTCAGCGGCCCGCACGATCGTGATGTCCACGCGGCCCGGGCTTACCTGCTGTGCGAACGTCGCGCTTGCCCCTCCCGACCGCATGAAGCTGCCTTCGTTCACCGCGCGCACACGAAGCACCATCGGATCGTAGGTCAGCGTCAGGGTGATGGTGGAGATGCGGGCTGCGTTGGTAATCGAAATCGGCACGGTATACGGCCCGCCGCCGACTCTGAACGTCGCGGCCGGCGGGGTCACTACGACTTGCGCCGAACCGATGCCCGCTGTGGTCAACGGATCGCTCGCTGCGGGCGGAGGCTGGGTGGCGTCAGCCGGGGTGCTTGGCGTCGGCGCGGCGGCCGGCGGAACTGCGCCACCGCCCGGTGGAGAGACCGCACTGGGTGGACCCTGCGGACTCGGTGGGGTCACGGGCACGAGCACCGTTCCAGGCACGGGCGAGCTACCCGGCGGGGGCGCCAACGTGGTGCCGCTCGGGATAGCCGGCTGACCGGTGGGAGCTGCCCCAGGGGCCGCTGCGGGGGACCGCGGTGCCGAGGCGCCGGGAGTCGTCGCTTGCCCTGGGGGCGGGGTCGCTGGCTCGGGCGGAGCGATGAGCGGCGGCGGGCCACCGATCGCCAGGTTGCCTTGCGACCCAATGTAGATTGGCTTGAGATCGGCCTCGGTGATTTCCGGGCCGCGCAAGATGTGCGGTGTCAGCAGAATGATGATGTCTGTCTGACCGATCGTCTGATCGTTGTTCGAGAAGAGCTGCTTCAGTATCGGGACCCGGATCGCACCGGGGAATCCATTCAGGGACTTGCGCTCATCCTCGCGCAGCAGTCCTGCCAACAGATTCGACTCGCCGTCGCGCAGCCGCAAGCGCGCGCCCACTTTGCGCGAGCCGAAGGAAGGATAGTTCGTGCCGGCCACGTTCACGTCAGTGCCACGTGAGCTGCTCTCGACGTTGAGGTCGATGAGGATGTCTCCTTCCAGCGTGACGCGGACCGGGGTGACGTCGATGTTGATCCCCACAGGTTTCAACTGGAACGAGTTCAGTGGGTTGACACCAACGCCACCTGTCGCAATTGGCGTGTAGCTCGTGGTGACAATGGGAATCTCGTCGCCCAGATTCAGCGTGAGCTTCGTGCCTTCAGCACCCCGGAGCTGGGGCTTGGCAACGAGCTTGGTCTGCGTGTCGCTCTCCAGAAAGCGGACCACTGCGGTCGGCACCGCCATGTAGAAGTCCGAGGTGTTGAAGCCCCGCGAGATCGTGTTGAGGTTGAACGGCGGAGGTGACGCCACCCCCGTGGGCGGGGTCGATCGGCCCGTGGTCGTCGCTGTTGTGGCGCCGGTACCGGTTGTGGGGGTTGTCGTGGTCGTGGACGTGCCGCTCGGCGACACCTCGGGCGAGAACACGCCGCCCAGGGCGTATTCCGATAGGTTGAGCCCGTATTGCTTGGCGCGCAGCCGGTTCACCTCGAGGATCTCGACGTCGAACATGATCTCGGCGCGTGCCTTGTCGTTCTGCCGGATGATGCGTTCGATGATCTGGACGACCGACGTCGTACCGCGCACGGTGATCGTGTTCGCCGTCTTGTTGAACTGGATCGCCGGCTGCACGGCGAGGCTCGGCAGGCGCACGACCGAGCTCAACAGCTGGGTCAGCTCTGTGACGTCGGCATGCGACACGTAGAACGTTTGCACGACCTGGTCGTCGTACACCACGTGCTTCTGCGCTGTGTCCGGGAACACCAGGATGGATCGCTCGCTCAACACCTTGTACGACAGCCCGTTGATCGCCAGGATCTGGGTCAGCGCCTGTTCGAGCGTGACGCCGTCGAGCTGCACGGTTGCGGGTTGATCGCGGTAGTCGCGGTCGTAGGTGACGTTGATGCCGCTCGCGTTCGCGATGAAGTTCAACACATCCCTGATGCTCGCGTTCGTGAAGCGGAGGTTGAGCGGCTCGCGGGAGGCCGGGTTGAGAAGCGGCTCGCCGCTGGCGGCCCGCACCCGGTCGCGAAGCTGCTCGATTGGCGGCCGCGGGCGGGCCGCCTCGATGCGTGCGCGAATCGTCTGGTCGAGCGTCACCACCTTCGCGGCTGCCTGCCGATTGGTCGGGTCGTATTCGGACGCGAGCTGGTACTCGCCTCGCGCGGCTTCAAGCTGACCTTTGTCCTCGAACTCGCGGGCCTTCTCGAGGTGCGCCCGGGATGCCGCGAGCATCGACCGCTCCAGCGCGATCTTGTAGTTGGGGTTGTCGGGCGCGGCCTGTACCGCCATTCGATAGAAGGCGACGGCCTGATCGAGGTCCCCCGCCTTCATCGCCACGCCGCCCTGGCGGAACGACCTGGCGGCAGCACACCCAGAGATGGCGAGGGCCACGAACACGAGCACGGCGAGTCTGTTCAGACGTCTCCTCACGGAACCCTCAATCTGCGGTCAGCTCTTCGCACGTTCACGATCCTGAGAGCCGGATCACCTGGCGGCCACGCCCATCCAGATACGACATCTCGATCGACTCGGCGCCTATCCGAAGGATTCGGTAGCGACCTTCAACGACCTCTCCCTCGCGCCCGTAGTAGACGCCGCGCGCGTCGCTCAAGACCGCGATCTTCTGCGACCGAGCCGTCGCCTCGACCACGCCGATAAACTTCAACGCGATCGGGGGAACCGTTGGGGGCGGCGGCGGACCGATCGGGGCGGTTGGCGACAAAGTCACGGGCGGGCGATCCAGCGGCGGCGCGGACTTGGCTTTGAATCGAAACAGATCGCGGTCGCCGCTGCCTGGCTTCGGCCGCTCGCCCTCCAAGTCGCGAAGGTGAACGTCGGGAGCCGCGATGCCAGAGGCCGGCGATCCGTGAAGCGGGCTGCCGTTCGCCCGTCCCGTGGAAACGCCAGGGGCCGATGCACCTGTTTGCGGCCACAGGCGATACACCCCCGCCGCGGCGACCACCAGCACCAGCAGCCCGACGAGCCGTTGTTGACGGCTCTCAAGCACCGTCCGGCCTCAGGCGATAGTAGGTCGAGAGATTGATCGTCAACGTCTTGGGCACGCTGTCCTTGCTCTCCGTCAGCGACACATCGTCGATGATGACGAACTCGGGCGACCGCTCGAGCTCGTAGATGAACTCCCGGAGCCGCCGGTAGTCGCCTTGAAGGACCATGCGAATCGTCATCTTGGCGAGCCGTTTGTCTTTGCCGACCGGCTCGACATTCGTCGTCCGCCCCTCGTAGCGAACGTTGGTCTTCCGGGCGAGCGCGGGCAGGCTCGCGTAGGTCATGCGCCGAGCCGCCGCCAGATCCGATGGCAAGACTTTCTGATAGAACGCCGCCAGCTCCTCGTCGGCCTGGGCCTTTCCCGTCACCAGTCCTCGCGCCGCCGAGTTGACCGTCTCGGCAGCGCGCAGCGCGTTCGCCGCCCCCGCCGCGCGATCGGCCGTGCCCATCGATTGCACACCGAGCGGGCGCACCACGATGAAGTAGGCAAGCACGTTGGCGACGAACGCGACCACGAACGGAAGAAGCGTC